>JBJXFJ010000357.1:0-22258 GCA_046154735.1 Chloroflexota bacterium
CCCCCCCCCCCCCCCCCCCCCCCCCACCCCGCTACCCACCGTGCAACATCCGCCAAGTTGTACTAAATCAGCCTGTCGAATGTCGCTCAGACGTGGCATTGTGAATGTGCCAGGCTGACTTGTATCCGGCGCCTGACCTTACTCTAGACCCGACCGAGACCTACCACGGTCACTCCGGCACCGCCCTCGTCCGCGGTTGCAAGCTCAAAGGAGTTCACCAGCGGATGCTTGGCTAGCGCGTCCCAGACAGCGCGACGCACAGCTCCGGTGCCCTTGCCGTGCACAACGCGGGCCCGCGGGATCCCGGACATGGCCGCATCATGGAGATATCGATCCAGGAGCTCCAGTGCTTCGTCCACGCGCATCCCTCGGAGATGAATCTCGGTGGACACGGTAGGTATTGGCTCGGAGCGGACTGTGACCATGGTGGGCTCACGAACCCGCTCAGACCTTGAGAGTGGCTGAAGATCCACGATGCGGGTCCGCACGCGCATTCCGCTTACTTCCACCTCCGCGTTGCCGTTATCGTCCAGGGACAAGACCGTGCCGTTTGCCCCAAGTGTACGGACGCGCACGGTTCCACCCACGCGGAGCGCCGGCCCGGTGACCAACGGACGAGGCTGCGGACGTGCCGGTGCTTGAGGCGCTTGTGGGGTGGCAATTTCGGCCAACGCCTCGGCAGCCTGGGCAATGACCTCTGTGTGCGTTCCGGCACGCCGCGCGCCGGTGAGAATTCGATTAATCTCACGCCGGGCCGCATCAAGCTCACGCTGAGCCTCCGACGCGGCCCGCTGAAACACATCCGCTCGCTCGCGCTCCGCATCGGCTAAAGCAAGTTGGGCTTCACGCAGTGCCGCGATGGTAGCGTCGCGCTCTCGCTGCGCATCGGCACGCTCCGTTTCCGCGGAACGTCGCTCATCTTGAATTTCATCCAGCAGCTCTTCCATGCGCATGGCTTGCGGCCCAACGTTATTCTCGGCAGCCGTGAGAATGTCCGCGGGCATCCCCAGCCGACGCGCGATGGCCAGGGCGTTACTCTGGCCCGGAAGCCCGATCTGCAGGCGATAGGTGGGCCGTAGAGTCTCCAGGTCGAATTCT
Organism: Chloroflexota bacterium; assembly: GCA_046154735.1. Lineage (GTDB taxonomy): Bacteria > Chloroflexota > UBA6077 > UBA6077 > JACCZL01 > CAVXYC01. The sequence continues at coordinate 1,099 of JBJXFJ010000357.1, forward strand.
ACCGACGCGTTACTGACCCGAGGTGTCTCGTTAGCATAGGTCTTGAGCTCAGAGTAATGACTGGTTGCAATGGTCAGAATGCCCGGGCGGCGCAGGCGATCGATGATCGCTCGGGCCAGTGCGGCGCCTTCCAATGGGTCGGTGCCCGCGCCAAGCTCGTCCATCAGGACGAGCGATGGGGCGGAGAGATTGCGCGCCATGCGCACGATATTTGCGACGTGACCCGAGAACGTTGACAGACTCTGCTCGATGCTCTGTTCATCACCAATATCCGCGAACACGCGGCGGAACACGGGGATGGACGACCCTTCGTCCGTGGGTAGATGCATGCCGCACTGGCCCATGAGCGCGAGCAAGCCGACGGTCTTGAGTGCCACAGTCTTTCCGCCGGTATTGGGTCCGGTAATCAGCAGCACATCGAAGTCCCGTCCCAGCTCAATGGTGCTCGGAACGGCACGCTCACCAAGGAGTGGGTGACGCGCATCCTTGAGCACCAGCGACGGGCGGGTACGACCGCTGTCGCTGATCGCCGGGGCATGTGCCTGCATCACCTCCGCCAGCAGCGCCTTAGCGCGCGCCAGATCAAGGCTGGCGAGCATCTCAAGCGTGACCAGCAGATCCGGCCTCGCGGCGGCCACTGCCACGCTTAGCTCGCGCAGAATCCGCTCCACCTCGTCACGCTCTTCCAATTCGAGCTCGCGCACACGATTGCCCACATCCACCAGATCAAGCGGCTCGATGAACAGAGTTGCGCCGCTGGACGACTGGTCATGGACAATGCCGCGAATACGGGTGCGCATGTCGGACTTCACAGGTAGGACATACCGTCCGTTGCGTTGCGTCACGATGGCATCTTGCAGCGCTTCCCGAATGTCACTGTTGGCAATCATGGCCTGGAGTCGCGTCATCAGGCGGTCTTGGGCGATGCGCTTCTGCGTGCGCACGTCACGGAGCTTGAGGCTCGCGCGATCAGAGATTTCTCCGGAATCGTCGATCGCTGACTCAATGGCGACGGTGAGCGATTCATTCCCGCGAATGCGGTCCGTATGGCGCCCGAGCGTAGGCAGCTTCTCTCGGAGACGAGAGAACGCCGAGCGCCATTGGCGTCCCACGCGGACGGTAGCGTGAATATCTAAGAGCTCGTGGGGCTGGAGCAAGCCGCCAAGCTGGGCACGGTCAATGTGCGCGCGCACATCGCGCGCGCCGCCCAGGGTGAGGCTGGGCTGCAGCACCAGTAGCTCACGCGCCTCGGATGTCTCCGTAAGTCTGCGGCGAACCTCGTCCGGCTCATCGGATGGCTCTAGTGTCAGTGCGAGTTCTCGGCCAGCCGCGAAGCTGGTGTGGCTGGCCAGCACATCCAGGATCTTGGGCAGCTCCAGCGTCCGCGCATCGTACGCGCGCTCCGGCTGGCTCAGTCCAGCGGGAAGGTTCATTTCCCGCGTATCTGCGCGTTAAAGGCGGCCAAAAGTTGTCTTTCAATAGCTGACCGAACCGCCACGGCTTCATCGTCGGTGAGCGTCCTATCGCTGGCCCGAATAGTGAGCGAGAACGCCAGGCTCTTCCACTGGTCTGGAACGGGAGCTCCTCGATAGACATCGAAGAGCCGCACGTGTGCGAGCAGATCCCCACCAGCGGCGGAAATTGCTCGTTCAACCGCGTGCTCCGCAAGGTGTTCCTCGACCATCACGGCCAGGTCAAGCTCCACGCCCGGATAGCGCGCTGGGGCAACCACCGGCGGGATGTCCCGCGTCCACTGAACCAGCGCGTCCATGTCCAGCTCGCTTGCATAGACGTCCGGATCGAGGTTGAATCGCTCCGCGACGATGGGGTGAATTTGACCGAAGGCACCGAAAACGTGTTCAGAACCGCCCGAGTCGCGGGCGATGACTTCGGCACATCGACCGGGATGGTAGCTCGAGTGACTGCTCGTCCGGAATTCCAGTGTCACATGGAGGACCCGGCCGATGCCCTCAATCACCCCTTTGAGGTCAAAGAAATCAAACGGCGCGTGATCGAGCGTCCAGGAGACTGGGGCGCGCCGACCGCTTACGGCAATACAGAGCCGACCGGGCTCGCTGGGGAGGATATCGTCACCGGGCACGTAGACCCGAGCGATCTCGAAAAGCGCTACGCGTTCTGCATGTCGGAGGTTCTCAGAGACGGTCTGCAGGATGCTCGGAAGCAGGGATTGTCTGAGCGCGCTCCGATCCGAGGTCATAGGATTCCAGACGCGGATGAGTGACGATTCAGATCCGTCATCCGGCCAGGTGGTGCTGCAATCTGCTTGTGTCGCTGTCTCAGGCGCCACGAGCGAGTAGGCGATGATCTCCTGCAGGCCAGCACCAACAAGCATGGCCTTGATGCGATCCTGCACCAAACGCGTCTGATCCGTTTCAAGCGCCGGCATGCTCCCGGTTGGCAATGTTTCGGGTATGGAATCATAGCCGGTGATGCGCGCGACCTCTTCAACAATGTCGTGCGGTCCGGCGATGTCTCGGCGGTGGCTGGGGACGGTCAAAGTCAGTGCACCCTGTGCTTCATGTGCGTGAAGACCGAGCGCACGCAGCGTGCCGAGAACCTCATCTGCAGCATATTCTCGGCCCATCACTGATCCGATGTGCGCCAGTGAGGTGGTAATAATGCGAGGTTGCTCAGGTGTGGGATATACATCCTGAAGCATGCCAACTGGGTAACCGCCGGCGAGTTCCGCGAGGAGCTGGACCGCACGGTCCGATGCAATGGAAGCAAGAGCCGGGTCCAGGCCGCGTTCAAAGCGGCGCGAGGCCTCGGTGCCCAGCCGCAGATCACGTGCTGTGCGGCGGATGTTGCGCTGGTCGAAGGCGGCAGACTCAAGCGCCAACCGAGTCGTCTCGTCGGACACTTCAGAGGTTAAGCCGCCCATGACACCCGCGATGCCCACGGCTCGCTCATGGTCTGCAATCACAAGGATCTCTGGATTCAGCTCACGCTCAATGCCATCGAGCGTGGCCATGCGCTCACCCATGGCCGCGCGACGTACAATGATCCCCTCGCGCAGCTTGTCTCGATCAAAGGCGTGGAGCGGCTGGCCGATCTCCAACATGACATAATTTGTGACGTCGACCACATTGCTGATCGGGCGAACGCCGCTGAAATAGAGTCGGCGCTGGAGCCAGAGCGGGGACGGACGGACCTGTACGCCAGATACCATGGCCAGCGTGTAGCGCGGAGCAAGATCCGTTGCCGCGACATCGAGCGGGTAAGGTGTCTCGATGTGCTGAACGGCGGGACGCTCAATGTGAAGCGGGGGAAGCTCGCTTCCGGTGATGGCACTCACCTCGCGGGCGATCCCATACACGGAGAGGCAGTCGGGCCGATTTGGAGTGACAAAGGATTCGAGCACCACGTCACTCAGATAGCTCGCGAGCTCCTGGCCGATGGGAGCTTCGTCTTCCAGGATATAGATCCCGGCCTTATCGGGTGAGATACCCAGCTCATCTCCAGAGCAGATCATGCCTTCCGAGGTCACGCCCATAAACGTGCGTTGCTCAATGGCGTGCGGGCCGAGTGTCCCACCGGACAAGATGAGCGGTACGCGCACGCCGACGCTAAGATTAGTGGCGGCCGTCACAATGGTGACCACGCCATCTGGGCCCTGAACACGAACAATGGAGAGGTTATCTGCTCGCTCGTGTTTGCTCAGCTCCAGGACTTGACCCACGAAGACGCGGCTCCACTCCTCGCCCACGTGCTCAGCCACCTCGGTCTCGATCCCGGCCATCGTCAGTCGATGGGCAAGTTCCGACGCTGGCAGATCCACCGCCACAAATTCACGTAGCCAGGAGAGCGGAAATTTCATCGAGAGGTTACTCCGTGACGTGGGCCTCGTTCCAGCTCGCAGGTGTCGACGCCGACTCGCCGGACTCGGAATGAGGACCGTGTCACGAGGGGCGTGAGTCTAGTTAAACTGCTGCAGGAATCGCAGATCATTGCCATAAAACAATCGAATATCCGAGATGCCGTACTTGATCATGGCGATTCGTTCAGGACCCATGCCAAAGGCAAACCCGCTATATCGCTCAGGATCATATCCAGCCATCTCGAGTACTCTCGGATGAACCATGCCCGCGCCCATGATTTCGATCCACCCACCGCCCTTGCACACTCGGCAGCCGCTGCCGCCGCAAACATGGCATGAGATGGACATGTCCACACCCGGTTCCACAAATGGAAAATAGTCACAGCGGAAGCGAATCTGGAGATCACGCCGGAAGAGCTGGCGCACAAATGCGCCGAGTGTGCCCTTGAGGTCCGCCATCGTCAGGTTCTCACCAACCGCTAAACCCTCCACCTGGTAGAACATCCACTCGTGTGAGGCATCCTGGGCTTCGTAGCGATAGCAGCGGCCGGGGACAATGACTCGCACTGGGGCACCGCCAGCCTGCTCCATCGTGCGCACCTGCATGGGCGATGTGTGCGTACGCAGGAGGACATCCGGTGGGGAGATGTAAAACGTGTCCCACATATCTCGCGCGGGATGATCGGGCGGAATGTTCAGTGCCTCAAAGTTGTAATAATCGCGCTCAACCTCCGGGCCTTCAACAATCTGGTACCCCATCCCTGTGAAGATCTCGGCAATCTGACGAAGAATCAACGTGGTGGGGTGGTATCCCCCGAGAACCATGGGGCGGCCAGGCAGCGTGACATCCAGCCGATCACGATCCAGTGCGGTCTGCCACTCCGAGGCTCGAAGGGTTTCACGACGTGACTCTAACGCGGCCTCCAAGGCTTGTTTGACCTCATTGGCTCGCTGACCCGTGGGGCGTCGCTCCTCCGCGGCCAAGGTGCCAAGGCTCTTGAGCACCTCAGCAACCGGGGCATTCCGGCCAAGGTACGCCAGTCGCCAGCGCTCCAGGCCGTCCAGATCCTGGACGGCATTAAGCTCGGCCATGGCCTGGCTGTGGATCGACGCGAGGCGAGTAATGAGATCGTTGGTCATAGTCACACGCTGTCCGATACTCCAGAGATGAAAAACGCCGCCCAACCGAGGGGCGGCGTAACGATGAGTTCGATAGCGAGCTACGCAGTGGCTGGCAGTGCCGCCCGAGCCTGGGTCACAACGGCCTTAAATCCGTCAACGTCACGCAGGGCCATATCAGCCAGGACCTTACGATCCATCTCAATGCCTGCGGTCTTGAGCGCAAACATGAGCTGGCTGTAGGTGATGCCTTCCAGCCGCGCGGCCGCATTGATCCGCATGATCCACAGACGGTGGAAATCGCGCTTCCGCTCACGGCGATGGCGGAACGAGTTTGCAAGCGCGCGCATGACGGTCTCATTGGCCGTCTTGTGGAGTTTGCGACGCCCGTGAAAGTACCCCTTCGCTTGAGTAAGGATCTTCTTGTGGCGGGCGTGCGCTGTAACGCCGCGTTTGACACGAGTCATTGTGGCAGACCCCTCCTACGCGTAGGGGAGAAGTCGCCGAATGCGCTTCTCGTCGGCCGGCGATACCGGCATCATCTCATCGTATTCGCGCTTAGCCCGCTTGGAGCGGTTTCTGCGCAAGTGGCTCTTGCCATGGCGGGTGCGAACGAGCTTACCAGAGCCCGTCACAGTGATCCGCCGGGCCGTAGCCTGGTGCGTCTTAAGCTTAGGCATGAATCACAATCCAGCTAGAATAGGAAACGAAAAACGGGCAGCCAGCACCGGCGCCCTTGAACGCGTATACAGGGAAGAATAGCACGGAAATCCCCGCGGAATCCACTCAGCAGGCTGCCAGAGTGATACCCAGTCACCGCTGGGCCCGATAGATCGACCATCGGATGTACACTCTGCAGCGTGGAACACGCGAGCGAGCGCATCATATCACTTGCCCACCTGACACTGTTGAGGTGCTCCACCGTGGAACTGGTGGCCACGGCTGCAGCGGCAGGCTTTGATGCCGTGGGCTTGCGCCTGATGGATCCGCCAGACGCAAACCCACGGCACGCTGTTGATGATCCAAAGCTCATGCGGGACACCCGTCAGCGCCTGGTCGATACTGGCCTGCAGGTGCTGGATGTGGAGGCGATCTGGATCGATGCCACGATCCGCGTGCAGGAGTATGAGCGGTTGTTCGAGGCCGCCGCGAGCCTGGACGCTCGCCATGCCGTTGCCATGATTCATGACACCGATGTTATTCGCGGTGCCGAGTCTTTCAGCGCACTCTGTGCTTTGGCCGCGCCCTATGGCATAAGCGTAAACCTCGAATTTGCGAAGTACAGCGCTGTCAAAACCATCAGTCAGGCGGCCGGCATTATCGGCGATTCAGGCTCGACCAATGCTGCTGTGCTCATTGATACACTTCACTTCGCTCGGTCTGGCGGCGAGCCGTCTGACCTACTGGGTCTACGCGCAGCACTTGCGCCGTACATCCAGATTGCCGATGCTCGACGCGAGCCTCCTCCGGATGTATCCATGTATCGCGATGAGGCGCTCGGCGGTCGGCTAGATCCCGGGACCGGTGCGCTCCCGCTACTCGACGTGCTACGTAAGCTTCCGACGGGGCTATCCACGAGCGTGGAAGCGCCGAATCGCACCCTGGACCACCTGGCGCCCGTGGCTCGGGCCAGGCTGGCGCTGGACGCCACGCGCGCACTCTTCACCCTACTCGCAAAGGATCCGAAATGAAGCTCGGACTTTTTACCATGCCCCTCCATCCGCCTGAGGTGCCCAAAACCGAGGCGTTTCAGCGGGATATCGACTTACTGGTGCTAGCGGATCGATTGGGGCTCACTGAGGCCTGGATCGGTGAGCACTACGCGAGCGTCTGGGAGAGCGTTCCGGCGCCTGATCTGCTCATCGCCCGAGCACTCGGTGAGACCTCGAGTATCAACTTTGGCACGGGTGTGGCGTGTTTGCCGCACCATAATCCGCTGGAGCTGGCACATCGCATTGCCTATCTCGATCACCTTGCCCACGGCCGGTTACTCTTCGGCATCGGTCCTGGGGGCTTGATGGTGGATCACGAATTATTCTGCATCGATACGGAGCATGATGAGCATCGGGAGCTTACTGAAGCTGCCATTGACACCATGATTGAGCTCTGGAAAGGCCCCGTTTCAGGAGAGTGGAAAACGGATCGATGGCACTTTAAAGTCCCGCGAACGACCTCATTTGGCCTGGGGCTTCATCTCCGTCCCTATCAAGACCCCCATCCTCCGATTGGCGTGGCCGGGGTATCACCTGGCTCTGAATCGCTAGGACTTGCTTCTGAGCGCGGCTGGATTCCGCTGAGTCTGAACTTTCTGACACCCGCGGCCCTTGCCGATCATGGCCAGGTCATTGATGCGGGTGCCCGTCGAGCAGGGCGAGAGGTGGATCGGTCTGTCTGGCGCGTGTGTCGCGATATTCATGTGGCGCCCACGACCGAGCAAGCCATCGCTGAAGTGCGCGATGGCGCGATGGGCCGTGCGTTCCGTGACTATGTGTTGCCGCTGGTTCGGAGCTCCGGTCGAGTGCGAGTGTTCAAGGTTGATCCCGAGATGCCGGACGATGCCGTTGACGTCGATTACCTCATCGAAAACGTCTGGATTGTGGGGGATCCTGACATGGTGGCCGCGAAGCTCCAGCGACTCCATGATGATATCGGTGGATTCGGCACGCTCATTATGCTGGGTTACGATTGGGCTCCGGCTGAAGTTGGCGCGCGATCTATGGATCTCCTGGCTAACGAGGTGCTACCGAGACTTCCTTAGGCCATACTCATGCTTCTGAACAGAGTGGTCGCACGTGTTCAGATTCGACGCGTGGGATGTTACCGCGGAGACGCAGAGATAAGTCCTTTTTGTTTTCTCCGCGTCTCCGCGTCTCTGCGGTGAACATTCCTCGAGATGTGAACAGTTACGATTGGGCCATGAGCTTGCGCGCGATTTCGGCGGCGCGAGCTTTGTCATCCATGCCCAGATCGCCATCAAGGACAAGCTCAAGAAGATGATCCTTGATCTCCCGGATCCAGGGGCCGGGCGTTCGATCGAACATGGTCATCAACTCTAGGCCATCGAGCGGACTGCTCAGCTTGGCCACCTCGGCTTCAGCCGAGATCTCCGCACACCGTCCCTCCAGCTCCGTCACGCGGCGCTGGGCCGCTTCCACACGCTCCCGGCGGCGGCTGGTGACATCAGCGCGTGAGAGCGTGAGCACATCAGGCAGCAGTGGACCTGCCTCGCGCATGAATCGACGTACCGCGCCGTCGGTCCAATCGCTTTCGTACCCATTTGGCCGCAGATGCAGGCCCACGAGTTGACTCACTTGGTCCACGGTGTCTCGATCATATTTCAACCCGGAGGGGCCGAGGATACGGCGGCTCATTTTCTCGCCGATGCGATCATGGCCATAGAAATGAACCTGTCCGCGATCAATGGTCAGCGTTCGTGGCTTTGCAATATCGTGCAGTAGCGCCGCCCAGCGCAGGTGGAGAACGGCCGGCACGCGCGAGGTGACGACGAGCGTATGCTCAAAGACATCCTTGTGCTGCAAGCTGTCATTTCTGGTTCCGCGCATAAGGGGAATCTCGGGCACCACATGCTCCATCAAACCCAGGTCACAGAGCAGCCGAATCCCGTAGGCGGGCTGATCGCTGGTGAGGATCCGGTTCATCTCCTGAGCAATGCGCTCGCGACTGATTGTGGCCAGTGATGGGGCGACCGTCTTGATTGCCTCCGCCGTCGATGGATCCATCTCAAAAGCAAGCTGAGCGCTGAAACGAACCGCACGCATAAGCCGCAGTGGATCCTCGAGAAAACGCTCCGATGGGATCCCCACGGCTCGGATCAGCCGGGCGGCAAGGTCGGCCTCTCCGTGGAACGGATCGATTACCTCACCAGTGCTGAGATCGAGCGCCATGGCGTTGATCGTGAGGTCACGGCGGGCCAGATCACCGTGGAGGCTCGTGCCAAATTCTACGGCTGGTTTTCGTGATCCCGTGGTGTACGACTCTGACCGATAGGTTGTGATCTCCACTGTGACGGAGTCAAATATGGCGCCAATGGTCCCGAATTTCTCCCCAATGGCGTAGACTCCGCGCGCGCCAGCCGTGCGCAAGAGTTGCTTAATCGTGGGCGGTGTCGCGTCCGTGGCAAAATCCAAGTCGGCCACGCCGCGGCCAAGCAGGGCGTCTCGGACAGGGCCTCCCACCAGGTATAGCGCTTGCCCCCCCGCGGCGAAGCTCTGGCGCAATGCGGGAATGGGTGCCGCGGAGAGCAGCTCTGGAACGGCGAGAAAAACCATCTGAATAAGAGTTCCCGAGGGGCGATTCTAGCACGGCAGGCAGACAGGGCCGGCAGCTATTGCGGAAAAGCGGCAATTACAAAAACGACGAGATGCACCATCAAGCAAAACGGGACGGCGTTCAGGAAATTGAGCGCAAAGCCGATTTGAGAATGCGCAGCCTTACACGGAGGTAACTCGTTACACTCTGGCCGAAACCGATTCCTCGGCTGCTCCATCCGGATGGTCGGGGCGCCCCTCTCGTCCGCGCGTCAGAATGAGGTGCATGGTGCGGCCTTCTGACATCGGGGCTCGCTCCACTTTGGCGTTGCCCTTGAGTAGCTCCGCGAACTTGACTAGCAAATCGTGTCCGATCTTCGGGTGCGCCATTTCGCGACCGCGGAACTGGACCGTTACTTTGACCTTATCACCCTCTTCAAGGAAGCGTTGCGCACGCCGGAGCTTGGTGTCAAAGTCATGCTCGTCAATCTTCGGACGGAGCCGCACCTCTTTGAGCTCAGTGAGGTGCTGATGCTTCTTTGCTTCCCGATCTTTCTTCGTCTGCTCGTATTTGAACTTGCCGTAGTCCATGAGCCGGCAAACAGGCGGGATGCTATTCGGGGCGACCTCAACGAGGTCCACATTGCGTTCACGCGCGATTTGGATGGCCTGCGGGGTTTGGAGAACACCTAGCTGGAGGCCGTTCTCATCAATGACACGAACCTCGCGCACACGGATTCGGTCGTTCACGCGGAAATCTTTGCTAATCTACGAGCTCCTTCGACAATGCCTTGCTGGCAGTATAAGAACGGTTCCGGTCAGTGTCAAGACTGCAAGGTCCGGGCCATGCTGTACTCATTATCGGGCGAAACTGGATTGGAAGACAGCATTTGGGCGAAAGACGATGGACGAAGGACCGGAATCCGTCCGCCATGAGCCATCCGGCGTGTTCCGTCCGTCATTCAGCGTCCGTCTGTCGATCAAGTTCGTGCCGCTCTACGTTCGCTGAGCATCTCAACGATTTCGGGAATCGGCTTTGGGCCCAGATCGCCAGCCGAGCGTTCCCGTAACGAGGCCGCGCCAGCTTCAATGTCTCGGTCACCTACCACGAGCATGTATGGAACCCTTTGAACCTCGGCGTCCCGGATTTTGCGCCGCATGCTCTCGCGGCGACCATCCACCTCAACCCGCAGCCCCTGCTCGCGAAGCCGTGCAGCCACGTCGTCGGCGTACTCGAGATGTCGATCGGCAATTGGAATAATCAGTGCTTGAACGGGCGAGAGCCAGAGCGGCAATGCACCGCCGTAGTGCTCCAGGAGCACCCCAAAGAATCTCTCGATCGAGCCGAGCAGTGCCCGATGCACCATATAGGGTCGATGCTGCGCGCCATCCTCAGCAATGTACGTGATGTCAAAGCGTTCAGACATATTGAAATCGAACTGGACCGTGCTGCACTGCCAGGAGCGCCCCAGTGCGTCCTTGATCTTCCAGTCGATCTTTGGTCCGTAAAAGGCCCCGCCACCCTCGTCCATTTCGTATGCCAGGCCCAGCCTATCCAGCGCCTTCCCCAGCGCCGCGGTTGCGTGCTCCCAGTCTTCGTCACGACCCACGGATTTCTCTGGACGCGTTGAGAGGTAGAGCTCAAAGTCATGGAAGCCAAAGGCATGCAGGATGTGCTGGTTTAGTTGCAGCACGCTGACGATCTCGTCTTCCACTTGTTCCGGACGGCAGAAGATGTGGGCGTCATCCTGGGTGAAACCGCGCACTCGCAGCAATCCATGGAGTACGCCTGGGCGCTCGTATCGGTACACCGTGCCCAGCTCGCCAAGCCGCATGGGCAATTCGCGGTAACTGCGCAGCGCGTTCTTATAGATCATGATGTGGAACGGGCAGTTCATCGGTTTCGCGAAGTACTCCTGTTCGTCCATTTCCATCCCGGCGAACATGTTTTCGCGATAGAAATCCAGGTGTCCACTGGTTTCCCAGAGTCGGCCGCGACCCACGTTTGGGGTATAGACGAGGTCATACCCAGCGGCGTAGTGCTCCGCGCGCCAGAATTGCTCAATCTCATTGCGGATCCGCGCGCCCTTGGGATGCCATAGGATGAGTCCAGGGCCCACCTCATCATGAGTGCTAAACAGGTCCATCTCACGACCGAGTCGGCGGTGGTCGCGCTTTTTGGCCTCCTCGAGCCTCCAGAGATACTGCTCTAGCTCTTCCTGGCTTTCCCAGGCGGTGCCGTAAATCCTCTGGAGCATGGGGCGGTGCTCATCGCCGCGCCAGTACGCGCCGGCAATGCTGAGTAGTTTGAAGGCTGGCACCTCACTTGCGCTCTGGATGTGCGGCCCACGACACAGATCAAGCCAGTCAGCACCCGTCTTGTAGAATGAGATGGTCTCATCGGCTGGAATTGCCGCAATGATCTCCCGTTTATAGGGATTCGGCTCGTTCACTTCGTAATGCTGACGAGCCTCATTGCGTGTCAGCTCAACTCGATCGAACGAATCTCCCGCCCGGATGATGCGCTGCATCTCCTTCTCAATGGCAGGAAGATCCTCGTCAGTAAGCGGCCGGGGCGTGTCGATGTCATAATAGAACCCGTCTTCTATGACTGGGCCAATACCCAGGCGTGCACCAGGATGAAGCCGCTGAACGGCTTTGGCCAGGATGTGGGCGGTGCTATGACGAAGCGCTTCCAGATCGCTCATCGATGACTCCGTATACAAGAAGCCCTTCGCCTCATGACGAAGGGCTTCAATGCCTCAGTGATCTTGCAAATTAGGGTGGGCAGAAGAGGACTCGAACCTCCGACTTCCACGATGTCAACGTGGCGCTCTAACCAACTGAGCTATCTGCCCAAACGTGCCTCAATCATACGCCAGAGAGCGGGTATCAGCCAAGCGGTCGTTCTCGCTAGCCAGGCCCGTTTCGTGAACGTCTCGTCAATCGCTGAAGCTGGCGCTCTGCTCGTTGACTCAGCGCGCAGGAAAGAGCATTGCAATCTCGTCGGCAAATCGTTCCGGGTCCTTGAACTCGATCCAGTAGGCCGCATCGTCATTGACCGGCGCAACCGGCAGGTGGAGCTCAATCCACCCTTCCTCAATGCCGCGGATAACCAGGTCGGTGACCTGGCTACTGAACTTTGAAAGCGACATCCGGGGTCGAAGCGCCGCGTAGAGCTCCGAATCACGACCGTCCGCCGTCCAGAGCTCCTGAACGAGCTGGAGATGGCGGTGATACGCTGGCGAGACATGCTCCGTGGGCGCCAGGAGGCCATCAACAATGCGCTCGAGTCGGCCTGGTTTGCGCAGGCTTCCCCCGCATTCTGAGCAGACGCCCTCCTGTCCTACCAGCACAAGCTCCCGGCTACCACAGCCGCTGCAGACGAATCGAGTTGGATTCAGCACGCTTGAATTGTAAATGCTGTGCCATCCGAATGGACGAGCTCAAGCTCGGAGAGATGCCGTCTCCGATTGGGCAGGCGGTAAGTGTTCAAATGTGGACATGTGGCGCTCCCGCACGCCGCACTTCACATGTCCACCGCAATTCCTGACGTTTCCCATGATCTCTGAGCTGATGCGGGAGTCGTTCATGGCTCCTCCAGTGGGCGTCCATCCCCGATCTGCAGTGCAAGGGCCCCTGACGCGACTCTGGATAGGCACTCAGCGATGGATCGACTGCCTCAGAGCTTCCGTGAACGCCCGCGCACTGGCTGGGAGGGTTCGATCGCGCCGATAGGCGAGTCCGATATGACGCTCAAGTGAAGGGGATCGGAGCGGCACGGGCCGCGGCCCGTGCTCATCAAAGACAAGAGCTGGAAGCAGTGCGATTCCCAGACCGGCGCTCACCAGGCGAAGTACGCTGTCCATCTCCCCACCCTCGAGAGCGACGCGGGGGTCGAAGCCGGCTTGATGACAGGCCTCCATCGTCACGTCGCGCAGCTCATAGCCATCGCGAAACATCACAAAGGGCTCCTGGCGGAGGTCACGAATGGTGATGGACAACTGCGCCGCAAGCGGATGATTGTCGGGCACGCCGACCATAATTGACTCCTCAAACAGATGCTCGGTCTGAATAGCGGGATGGCGTACCGGCAGAATGAGCAGCGCCACGTCAAGCTCACCCTGGACCAGCCAACTCAATAATGGTTGCGAGCCGGCCTCGCGCAGAGTGAAGCTGATGCCTGGATAGCGCGCGTGAAAACCGGCGATGACCGAAGGGAGGAAGCGTGTGGCCACGCTCGGGGTGGCGCCAATCGCCACGTGTCCCCGCTGAAGACTGGCCAGCTCTTCCACCTCCGTACGCGCCGCCGCAATGTCGCCCACAATACGGCGAGCCCAGGGAAGCAGCGTCTCACCGGCTTCCGTGAGGGTGACACCTCGCTTCATCCGGTGAAATAACCGCGCTCCAAGCTCAGCCTCGAGTTTCTGAATCTGCTGGCTGACCGACGGCTGGGCGATGTGCAGGGCATCCGCAGCACGTGTAAAGTGGCCCTTTTCGGCCACGGCAATGAAGTAGCGTAGCTGGTGAAGCTCCATGATCTGTCCTCATTATGGTGAATCTCAGGATGACCGGTGTGCCGAGGCCGGTGAATAATCCGGGCCAGTCTGAGTCGAGGACATCGTCGAATTCGAGAGCGTTGCTACCCCGGGCCGCGCGCCCCACGGCCGATATTTAATTGCCCTTGATCACTGCGGTAGTCATAGATAAATCCTATGATTTTCAGACACATCATATCTTGGACATCTAATTATTGACACTCGTATCCTGTTGCATGTTGCAGGGTATGCGGAGCTATGATTGCCGCCGGCCGCATGACCGCGGCGGGTTCGAGTAAGAGAAGGGGTGGGTTGGAATGATCGGTGCCGCGGCGCTGTCGCTGTACGACAGCACGATCGGAAAAAAGGTCGTGATGGCCGTCTCCGGATTAATTCTCTTTGGGTTCGTCTTCATCCACATGTTGGGGAACCTGAAGATCTATTTTGGAGAGGCCGTTATCAACAAGTACGGCGTCGAGCTGCGCGAGCTCGGCGGACCGATTCTGGGCCATGAGCAGGGGCTCTGGATTGCGCGGATCATTCTGCTCGCCGCCGTGATCGCGCACATCGTCTCCGCTTATCAGTTGACGATGTTGGACAACTCGGCGCGGCCCGTGGCATATGCTCGCCGCAAGCCGCAGGCTCAGACGTACGCCTCACGGACGATGCGTTGGGGTGGCGTCATCGTTGGGCTGTTCATCATCTACCACATCATGCATCTCACTCTGGGCATCGGCGGCATGCCGTTCCGCGCTGGTGATGTGTATTCCAATATGGTGCTGGGATTCAGAAATCCCATCGTGTCCGGTTTTTACATGCTGGCCATGGTGGCTCTGGCATTCCACATTCAGCACGGGGTCTGGAGCCTGTTTCAAACGCTGGGCGTCCGGAACGGCAGCAACGATTCTTTTTTCCGCGGATTCGCCACGCTCTTCGCGGTGGTGATCGCGGTCGGTAACATTTCCATCCCGCTCAGCATTCTGCTGGGCATCGTGAAGTAAGTGGAGGCCTCGATGACAAGCAATGTCATTGCACCGGCGCCCCCCGAGGCGCCGACGTCTCGGCCGCCACGGCAGTTCAGTGAAGCGCCGGTTGGATCGTTGAACGCCCATATCCCAGATGGGCCCGTTGAGGATATGTGGGAGAAGCATCGCTTTGAGATGAAGCTGGTGAATCCCGCGAACCGTCGGCGCTATCGCGTGATTGTGGTGGGTTCAGGTCTCGCTGGCGGCGCTGCCGCGGCCACCCTGGGCGAGCAAGGTTATAACGTGGACTGCTTCTGCTATCAGGACAGCCCCCGCCGAGCGCACAGCATCGCAGCGCAGGGCGGCATCAACGCCGCCAAGAACTATCGCAATGATGGCGATAGCGTGATGCGCCTGTTTTACGACACGATCAAGGGCGGCGACTTTCGATCCCGAGAGGCGAACGTCTATCGCCTGGCCGAGGTGAGCGCGAATATTATTGACCAGTGCACGGCCCAGGGCGTGCCGTTTGCGCGTGAGTACGGCGGCTTGCTGGATACTCGCTCGTTTGGTGGCGCACAGGTCAGCCGTACTTTTTACGCGCGCGGCCAGACCGGCCAGCAGCTTCTTCTTGGGGCATACCAGGCGCTTTCTCGACAGATCGCTCTGGGTACGGTGAACATGCACTCCCGAACAGAGATGCTGGACGTGGTGGTCATAGACGGGCGTGCCCGAGGCATCATCACACGTGACATGGTGACCGGGGAGATCCAGCGCCATGTGGCTGATGTGGTCATTTTGGCCACGGGTGGTTACGGAAACGTGTTTTACCTGTCCACCAATGCCAAGGGCTGTAACGTCACCTCCATCTGGCGCGCGCACAAGCGCGGCGCGTATATGGCCAATCCCTGCTATACGCAGATCCACCCCACGTGTATTCCAGTGAGTGGTGACTATCAGAGCAAGCTGACCCTGATGAGTGAATCCCTGCGAAACGATGGCCGCGTGTGGGTGCCCAAGCAGGCCGGTGACCTCCGTTCCCCGGACACGATTCCCGAAGACGAGCGAGACTACTATCTCGAGCGAAAGTACCCCAGCTACGGGAATCTTGCACCTCGGGACATTGCCTCTCGAAGTGCCAAAGAAGCCTGTGACGCCGGGCGTGGCGTGGGGCCGGGCGGGTTTGGCGTCTATTTGGATTTCTCTGAAGCCATCAAGCGGCTGGGACTCACCACGATCCAGGCGCGGTACGGCAACCTGTTTGAAATGTATGAGCGGATCACGGGGGAGAATGCCTACCAGGTACCCATGCGTATCTATCCCGCGGTGCATTACACCATGGGTGGACTCTGGGTGGATTACAACCTGGAGAGCACCGTCTCCGGACTCTTCGTCGGCGGGGAGGCCAACTTCTCCGACCATGGTGCCAATCGATTGGGCGCCTCGGCCCTGATGCAAGGTCTGGCCGATGGCTACTGGGTGCTCCCTGCCACCGTGCCCAATTTCCTGGCTGACCATCGACCGGATGGGCTCACGGCCGAACATGCCGCGTTTGCCCAGGTAGAAGCAGAAGTGCAGGAGCGAACAAGACTCTTCCTTTCACTGAAGGGCAAGCGGAGCCCGGATTCGTTTCATCGCGAGCTGGGCAAGCTCATGTGGGAGAACGTGGGCATGGCTCGGAGTGATCAGAGCCTCCGTGATGCGCTTGACCGTATTCCTCAGATCCGTGAGGAATTCTGGCAGAACCTCTGTGTTCCGGGCTCAGAAGCTTCGATCAATCAGGGTTTGGAGAAGGCCGGCCGGGTTGCTGATTTCCTCGAGTTTGCAGAGCAGCTCACGTTGGACGCCTGGGTCAGAACTGAATCATGCGGCGGCCACTTCCGGGTGGAAAGTCAGACTGATGAAGGCGAAGCTCAGCGCGATGATGCGAACTTCAGCCACGTTGCGGCCTGGGAATACACCGGTGACCTGGCCGCGCCCAGGCTTCACAAGGAGCCGCTCGATTTCGACGTCGTTCATTTGGCGACACGAAGCTACAAATAACGAGCGATGAGTGATGAGTGAAGCCATATTCGCGTATGACTCGTCCCGCGTCACTCATCACCCATCACTCATCATTCCTGAGAGGATTGGCTGAATGAATCTCACCCTTAAGGTGTGGCGACAACCGAGCCGGCAAGCGGAGGGTAAGTTCGTCACCTATCAGGCTCGCGACATCAGCGAGCATATGTCTTTTCTGGAACTGCTAGACGTGGTCAATGAGGATCTTATCGCCCAGGGTGATGAGCCTATTGCATTCGACAGCGACTGCCGCGAAGGAATTTGTGGTACCTGCGGGTTCGTGATCGATGGTGTGCCGCATGGTCCCAATCGATTGACAACGACGTGCCAACTCCATATGCGCTTTTTCAAAGACGGCGATACGATCACCGTTGAGCCATTCAGGGCCCGAGCATTTCCGGTGCTCAAAGACCTCATGGTGGATCGATCGCCGTTTGATCAGATCATTCAGGCGGGCGGGTTTATCTCAACTGATACGGGCAGCGCGCCAGAAGCGAACTCTGTGCCCGTGCCAAAAGAGAACGCTGAGATTGCCATGAGCAATGCGGAATGTATTGGTTGCGGTGCCTGCGTGGCGGCATGTCCGAATGCCTCGGCCATGTTATTTACCTCAGCCAAGGTCACGCAGCTCGCCAATCTACCGCAGGGCCAGCCAGAGCGCACAACACGTGTGCTGAGAATGGTTGCCGCGATGGATGAGGCCGGTTTCGGCGCCTGTACGAACCACGGCGAATGCGAGGCCGCATGTCCGAAGGGTATCACTCTAGACTCCATCGCGCAGCTCAATCGAGACCGACTTGCGGCCGCGTTTCACCGCGGAAACTAGAACAATCTAGCATTTGAGCATCTGTATTTCGTCGCCTCCTCAAAGCCGTCGAGAACGCAATACCGATGCTCTCATGCAGAGCCATCGTGGCCCGCTGCTCCCGCTAAGCTGCGCCTGATTCCGCTTCTTCTACCAGCATCACCGGTATCCCATCGCGCACTGGGTAGCGCCGACCACACTGAGTACAGATCAGTCGGTCGGCTTCTTGCTTTACCGGTGTTTTGCAAAGCGGGCAGGCCAGAATCTCGAGTAGCTTTTGATCAATCATCGTTCACATCCACTGGTTGCGTACCTGGGCTCTCCAGACCCTGCAAATGGGAAGTCTTTGCAGGCGGCGCCAACCCTTGTGACGACACCTGCCCAGGTTCCGTGCACTGCCGCGGTCTGCATACAGTGCGCTCCCGAACGAACGATTCGAGAACAGTCGTTCCGGACGAGTACCGCGCTAAGTGGATCATACACGTACACGCGAGCTCGTGCTGCTACGACCACCTTCTCTGGGTGTGCCATTATGGCGCTGAAGGCTCGTCATCACCGATGATCCATGAAGCATGAGACACACGCGAGGGACATGGTTGCGCATGTATCGGACCGTTGCGGCAGTCCTCCTATTGACGGTGACCAGCATATTTGCCTGGCCGATGGCGGCACAGCCGGTGTGCTCTGGGCCGGTGCCAGGTGCAACGGTTCCCGTCTCGACAGTCCAAGTTCTTGAACGCTATCCGCACGATCCTCGCGCTTTCACGCAGGGGCTGACCATTGCTGACGGTCAACTTTATGAGGGTACCGGCTGGTTTGGTGAATCGAACCTCAGGCGTGTCGATCTACTGACCGGAAGCGTGCTGCAACAGGTGGATCTACCGCGCGACGTCTTTGGTGAGGGCATCGCTGTTGTCGGTAATCGCATCATGCAAATCACCTGGCGGTCACATCTGGGGTATGTGTACGATCGTGATTCGTTTGCGCTTCTGGGGACCTTTGGCTATCCAACGGAGGGCTGGGGATTGACCTATGACGGCACGCGGATGATTCTGAGCGATGGATCGGATACCCTCCGCTTCATTGACCCTGACTCGTTTGCACCGGTGGGAGACGTTCAGGTTCGGGCTGGTGGGCAGCCGGTGAAGATGATCAACGAGCTCGAGTACATCGATGGTCTCCTGTTCGCAAATATCTGGCAGACAGACCGGATTGCGCTGATCGATCCCAATTCGGGCGAGGTCTGCGCCTGGCTGGATCTCTCAGGGCTCGATGCTGGAGGCACGTCCTCCCGGGATGATGTCTTGAATGGCATCGCATTCGACTCGTCCAGCCGGCGGCTGTTTGTGACGGGGAAGCGCTGGTCCGCGCTGTATGAGATTGCCCACCCGCTCGCCGAAGGGGCGAATCCTACCCGCTGAAATTCCACGCTGAGTGATGGCCGACGAATCAACTGCCAAACCGAAATTGGCCGCGTTTCCCTCGGTGGAGTTTGATGGACGCTTCAGCACACGGTTAATGGTGGAGCTAGCCTCGGATCCGGAGTCTCGGGCGCGGGGATTGATGCACCGTGAGTCCCTGGACGCTGATCGTGGGATGTTGTTTGTCTTCCCCGAGGTGGTGGCGCTGGGCTTCTGGGGCGAGAACCTGCTCATTCCGCTCAGCGTCGGCCTCATTGCGGCAGACGGCACGCTGCTCGAGATAGCCGATCTCAACCCACTCGATCCGGAGCCGTGGGTTCCCACCCGCGCCTATCAATTCGCACTCGAGGTGAATCGCGGTTGGTTTCAGCGGGTGGGCGTGACGGCCGGGCAGCGGATGCGGTTCATTTCAACGGAGGGGCCCGTGCACGTGCGCTAAGGCCTAGCTGCGCACGGCTCCGTTCTGGGCGACAAGGAGTGCCTTTTGGGCCATTTCCCGTGCTCTGGCTACGCTAGCGGTGACCACGCGTTCATCCACGGTGTGTCGGAGCGGTCGCTCCTTGTAATCGAGATGGTAGCTACTGCACTCATCGAGCACCACAGCTTCTCGCCCCAGGGAGGGGAAAAGCTCAGATAGGAATGCTTTTTCCCAGAGGCGGGGACTGTGGCCCTTCGCATCGAGCACGTCAACCGTGCTTTCGTAGTATTCCAGGAGAATACTCCGCACCGTGTTGTCTTGCCAGATCAGCCCTCCAGGAGAGTAGTGCGGGCGGCCGGGCAGCGGATTGTCAGCATCGCCGTAGTTTCTGCAGACCGGGCTGACAAACCCGAAGGATTCTCGCTGAGCAGACCAGGCCATCAGCGTCTCGAATGAGCGAGGGGGTAGGACGATGTCGTCGTCCACAAATGATATGTACGGTCCCTTGAGCTCCTGCAGCAACTTGAGCCGGCCGACGCTGAACGCCCGTCCCCGCTCCTTGCTGTATTCGTAGCCGCAGCGCACGCCGCGATCAAATGCCAGCCGCATAGCGAATACGACGTCATCACGTTTGATAACGGGACTCTGTGCCGTGTCCACAATGTAGATATCTATGGGTACAGCCTCTTGCATGATCAGGCTCACCAGTACCATGGCAAGCGTGGGCTTGCCCGCGGTCAGTATGCCGATCTGGATGGGTGGCTGTGTCAATTGGCTCAAGCTGGCACTGGGCACCATAGTGTTTACCTCAGAGTTAGAGTCGACTGAACGCGGCTGCACACAGGCTCTCAGCAAGCACCTGCAGCACGCGGATAAGCGCGGTTGAGACAATCGCGGCCGGGGCGCCCACCAGTGGGGCGAGGAAAAAGATTGTGGCGCCTTCGCGCACGCCGAGGCCGGCCGGGGCTAGAGGCATAATCAATCCGGATGTATAGGACACGGCGTAAATCGCTGCCAGTGTTGGCGCGTGCGCAATGGACACTGGCGCCACGGCATGGACTGTGGCGAAGACGCCACCACAGATCACTCCCCAGAGCAGAAGATCCAGGGCAAAGATGCGTAGGATAGCGATGTATCCCACTTCTAAGCGGACATCGCGAAACCTCGGAACAAAGCGACCGCCCAGGGCAAAAACGGAGTTGAGAACCACCGGATGGAGCATGGCGCCGATGCCCGCCGCGGAGCCAAGCATAAGACCGACGAGAATGGGCATCTCAATGCTCCATCCAATGACCGTTGGCAACGCGAGCACGCTGACCACGCATCCCGCGGCAACAAAGATCAGCACATCCGTGATGGATCCCGTTGTCGCCCGGGCTACCGGCGCTCCGTACTGCTGAGCGAGATAGATGCGCGCAAAGACATGCCAGACTTTGCCGGGCAGGTACTTTCCTAGGTTGGACGTGCAGTAAACACGCAAGGCTGGACGTAGCGCAATGTGCGCACCAAAGCTACGCATGAGCAGCAGCCAGATCATATTGCCCAACAGCGTGGCTCCCACGAAGAGAACAGTTGCAAGGATGACCAGAGGTGGATCCAGCTGCCAGCTGTAGTCCGCGATCTGATACCAGCCGCCCTGTAGGGAATACGCGGCGCCGGCCACAAAGACCACCGTTAATCCCACGCGGAGAATGAGCAGGAGGGGTGGGCGGCGAGCGTTTGGGAGG
>JBJXFJ010000364.1:0-6293 GCA_046154735.1 Chloroflexota bacterium
CCCCCCCCCCCCCCCCCCCCCACCGCGCTTTGCGCTTGCCTCCCTTTTCAGGCCATCTTCTCGGACAACGAAAACACCCTGGCGGCTGCACCCGCGGTGTTGACAGGTGCAGCCGTCGTCGGCACAATTCGGTCCATGTCCGACCTGCCGGGTGACCGATTCCTGGATCCTCCCGGGGCGATGCTGCTCGATCTCGATGACACGATCATCGACGATACAGGCAGCGTCGTTGCGGGCTGGCACGCTGCTTGTGAGGCCTTCTCGGACCGGATCGGCGTTGAGGCGCCTCGGCTCTATGCCGCGATTGATGAGCGGCGGACCTGGTTCTGGGCGGATGCGGAACGGCACCGAATTGGCTGTCAGGATCTTCGCGCGGCGTCTGCACCATTCACGCCGTCTGCGTCTGGGGTCCCCAGCCGTTGGGGCGACTGGCCGGGCGCCCGTCGCGATCTCCCGGTCGGGGACCAACGAAGATATTGGAGTCGCGGCCTGGTTCCCTCGTTCTGGGTGGGGGCGCGGGCGACCGGCCAGTCGCCCCTACCGCGTTCGCACTCTCCCCAGGACGGTGCGCCCGGATAACGGCCTCCACAGCCGGGCCGCCAGGGATGGCGGCGCTTCCAGTGAGACCGTCGAGAGGCTCGATCGAGTGATCGCTGTGATTTCCGAGCTGCTCCCTTAGCTGGTTGAGGTTGAGGGCTCTGGGAGCATGGTATAGGTCCACCCATCGCCATCGAGAATACCCAGCCCGTCCTGGTTGATCACTTCAAACTTAAGTTGGCAAACGGGCTTATCCGTCTTGAGACTGAGCACCTCCACCCGAGCGGTGAGCGTGTCACCAAGGTAGGCGGGCGCGCGGTAATTGAGCGACTGGCGGGCCTCCTGGTGGGCTTCGAGGTGCGCTGGTCCTACTACGTGAGCCTGATTGAAGGCAGCACCGGGCCGGTCAACTTCTGAACCCTGAGCCATTCACACCGTCTGCGTCAGGGTGCCCGGCCCGCGTCCGCTCTTGAAGATCCAGCCATCCGTAGGGGCGACTGGCCGGTCGCCCGCTTCGATCTCTCGGTCAGCGACCACCGAACCAATGGATGTCGTGCCCGATTCCTTCGTTCCGGCTGGGGGCGCGGGCGACCGGCCAGTCGCCCCTACGGCATCTGCGCTCTCCCCAGGACCGGGCGCCCCGATAGCGGCCTCCACGGCCGGCCCGCCAGGGATGGCGGCGCTCCCACTGAGACCGTTGAAAGGCCCGGCCGAGTGATTCGCTGCTCTTTCAGAGCGGCTCCGTTAACCAGTCGCGGTTGAGGGCTCTGGGAGCATGGTATAGGTCCATCCCTCGCCATCCAGAATACCCTGGCCGTCCTGGTTGATCACTTCAAACTTGAGCTGGCAAACGGGCTTATCCGCCTTCAGACTGAGCACCTCCACCCGAGCGGTCAGCGTGTCACCGAGGTAGGCGGGCGCGCGGTAATTGAGCGACTGGCTCATAAACACGGTGCCCGCGCCGGGGAGATCCATGGCCACCAGGGCATTGAATAGGCCCGCGGCAATGCCACCCTGGGCCACACGTCGGCCAAAGCGTGTCCGCGCGGCAAAGTCATCGTCAAAGTGCAACGGGTTGTAATCCCCGGTGATCTCGGCGAACGCTCTCAGGTCAGCTTCAGACACCGTCTTTGTGCGCTCAGCCGTCTGGCCCACACGCAGCGCTAATGGCCCAATGGGTTCATTCATAGCCAGTCCTCCTCAGCCCTCCGAGTTACTTCATGGGGGAGAATGAGGTAGGTCTTAAGACAGTGTTGGTGGCGCGCTCCAAAATTGGACCGCTGGCCAAACTGACGGCAAAGGCCGCTTCCTTCTCAGGATCCTTCTGGAAGGCCTCGTTACAACGGTTGCGCTCATCGTAGTTTTCCCAGGCCAACATATAGATCAGGAGTTGATTGCTGGGACCGATGACCGGTCGCCAGTACGCGACCTGACGATACCCGTGCTTCTTGAAATAGTGGATGGTGTGATCGCTGAACCGGCGCTCCAGGTCCCGGCTGCGGCCGGGTACGGCCTCATACGTGCGCAGCTCGAACATGTATGGCTCACGCCCCTCAGGGTTTGGGCCATACGGGATGCCGTTGTCCATCTGGGAGAAGGGCGTAGGCTCTAACAGCGTGTTATTCACACATTTCACGAGCGCGCCGTCCTTCTCCGTCTCCCCCCATTTGGCCGCGCGCTCAGCGGAGCTCTGCCAGACACCGAGTTTGGCCAGGCGCTCATCAAAGCTCTCCCAGGCCCACATATAAACAATCTGGTTGTTGGACACGCCTACCTCGGGAGTCCAGAAGCCCACCAAGCGGATGCCGTACTCCTGCCACTTCTTCACCGTGAAGCTCCCGAAGCGATCAAGCAGCGCGGGCTGCTTCCCGGGCATCACATCATACGTACGAAGCTCATACAACATCGCGTGCTCCCCTTAACGGCAGTGGAGGCATGGTAGCATGCGGCCATCAGCTCCGCGCGCAAGATGGGGAGAGTATGTGCACAGATTCGACGGGACGGATATTCACCGCGGTGAACACTCCTCGAGACGTGAACCGATACACCACTCGGTGTCCACTCAGCAATACGGCAACGGTTCATCAGCCACAACGACTGATCAACTCCTTCGCTCTGTGTCTCCGCGTCTCTGTGTTTCATGTCCCTCGAAACGTAAAGTGTAAGAGGGGAGACAGCTATCAATGACACACAACGCCGATTCCGTGAGCCCACGCTGGAAGCTGGCCATGGTGATCGTTGGCGAGGGAGATGCGGAAGCCGCGCTGGTTGTTGACGAACATTTCTTCGCCTTCGACATGCACCCGCGGGCTCGCCAGCTCATCGGCCACGATGGACCTACCACGGTGTTCGAGGTGCTCCAGCGCTGGAGCGAGTGGGAGCCGCTGCTAGCGGAGATTGCCGCTTCGGTTGATGAACCAGAGGGTCTAGCGGCCGAAGATGTGATCTTGCGCGCCCCTGTTCCGCGACCGCGCAAGGTCTTCTGCGCTGGCGCGAACTACGCCTCGCACGTTCGCGAGATGGGCACCGAGGTGCCGGACAAAACGCGCACGAACCCGTACTTCTTCATGAAGCCGCCCACGGCAGTGATCGGTCCCAATGAGGCCATTCGCATTCCCGCCATGACTGAGCAGGTGGATTGGGAAGTGGAGCTGGCCGCCTATATTGGGAAGACGGCCAAGAACGTTTCCATTGACCGCGCGGCTGAGCATGTGGCCGGCTATACCATTCTGAACGACATCTCCGCGCGGGATACCCATCGCCGCGCGGATTGGGGCCAGGGCCCATTTTACTGGGATTGGTTGCAGAGCAAGGGCTGCGACACGTTTGCGCCCACAGGACCGTTCTTTGTGCCGCGCAGCCAGGTCACGAACCCGTATGACCTTCGGCTGAGCCTCTCGGTCAATGAGGAGGTTATGCAGGACTCCAATACTAATGACTTGATCTTCAATGTGGAAGAGCAGATCGCTTATCTCTCATCCTTCATCACCTTGGAGCCCGGGGACATCATCTCCACCGGCACACCGCCGGGCGTGGGCATGCCGCGTGGCATCTTCCTCAAGCGCGGTGATGAGGTGGTGGCCACCATTGAGCAGATTGGCGTGTTGCGTAATCGAGTGATGTAGATCAGTTGTCGGGCCGGAGTGGACCAACCGGAGCAGAGCACCGCGACTGCAAACTGTGAAACCAGGTCGGGCGGGGCAATCCCGCCCGCCGGCATCTGGAGGGGGCATGAGTACAGACTTCACACGCCAGGTAGCTGAATTCATTGCGGAGATGGACTACGCCGGGCTGTCACCTCTCGCCGTTTCCGCCGCGAAGGATGTGGTCCTTGACGCCATTGGCGTGGCGCTGGCGGGAAGCCGAGAAGAAGATGCTGAGATCGTGGCGGCGCTGGCACGCGAGGATGGCGGCGAGCCTGTATCAACGGTGATCGGCCACGGTTTTCGCACGTCGGCGGCACAGGCCGCGTTAGTGAATGGCGTGGCAGTTCACGCGCTGGATTTTGACTCCAGCTTTGTGATGATGGGCCAGCCCATGGCTGGGCTGGTTCCTGCCGTGCTGGCGCTGGCGGAGCCCTGCGAGGCCAGCGGTGCCCAGGTTCTCAGCGCGTATGCAACAGGATATGAGGTGGCGGCCAGGATCGCTCGATGTATGCCGGACAATGTGGAGGAGCTGGGCTGGCACAGCACCGCCACACTGGGCTCGTTTGGCTGTGCCGCGGCGGCGGCCAACCTCCTCGGGCTCAATACCGTTCAGACTCAAACCGCGCTAGGTATCGTTTCATCCATGGCCAGTGGCCTTGTGTCAAACTTTGGCACCATGAGCAAGCCGCTCCACGCCGGACTTGCCGCGCGGAATGGTGTGCAGGCGGCCCGGCTGGCTCAGCGCGGCTTTTCCGGCAACCTCTCGGCTCTGGAACCCGCCGGCGGGTTCTTTGATGCCTTCGCGCACGGCTCCAGTTTGGATCTCAGCCCGCTCACTCAGATGGGCAGGCCGTTTGAAGTGGAGCGTGGTGTCCGCTTCAAGCCCTATCCCTGTGGCGGCCTCACACACTCCGCCATTGACGCGATTCTGGAGCTCAGGAGTGAGCACCGGCTCACGGCGGAGCAGATCGATCGGATCGATGTATCGGTGACCCGCCATACGGCACACCGCATTGTCTTTCAGACCCCTGAAACAGGCATTCAGGGCAAGTTCTGTCTGCCGTACATCATAGCGCGTGCGGTGATTGATGGCGCGCTCATGCCTGATTCATTCACGGACAACGCGGTGCGAGATCCAGAAATCCTTACGCTTGCTTCACGGGTCAAGATGACCTCTGATCCCAGTCTTGACGGCGCCGTGCCAGGAGGGCGACCCGCCGTGGTTGCGGTGACGCTCATGAACGGCCAGACACTGGAGCGGCGCGTGGATTTCGCTCGAGGCGGTATCCAGCGTCCTCTCAGTCATACGGATCTTCGCGAGAAATTCACCCTCTGCGCGCGGCGTGTATTGAATGAATCATCAGCTCAGCGTCTCCTCCAGAATCTTGACGACCTGGAGCATGTTGACCACGTGAGCAACGTCACTGAGCTTATTCAGGGCCCGAGGGACGGTGGATAGCGCGTTGGTGTCGGGCTTCTCGCCCGAAGGATGCACCGGTCATGATCCGCGATGGCGAAGGTGCCTCGCAGGGCTGTCCTGCCGGTTATTGCGTTCGAATGCGACGTGACGGAGCGTGTGCATTGCCGCTAACACCCCCGTAACGCGGTGGTCTTGTGCCCCGCGCGACCAGGTATCCCTGTCACCATGCCACCATTCTGAAGGTGGGATATCGCGGGCGCGGGGCACAAGACCACCGCGCTACGGGGAGCTGCCGCGAGTCAGAATTACTCACCGATCAAGAAATATGTATCGGTCAAGCGGCAGCTCCCCCTGAGGGAGCCGTAGTGCGGGCATGCTCCGACAGCCTGTTGTCGGTCGCTCTTATTCTCTGGAGCTATCGGATGGGTGAGAACGCGGCGGGTCGCAGCAGCGCCGTACTCACACGCTCCACAAGCTGGCCGTCCTTCTCACTCTCATCGAACACGCGCGCTCGCTCGGGGTCCACACGGAATTCGCCGAATTTCTTCGTGCGCTCCTCATGGCTCTCCCAGGCCAGCATGTAGATCAACATGTGGCTGTGTCCACCAATCACGGGGGTCCAGTAGCCCACCTGACGGAATCCGTGATGTGCAAACCGGTCAGCCGTGAAATCGCCAAAGCGCCGCACAATGTTGCGCAGCTTGCCGGGCATGGCCTCATACGTCCGCAGCTCAAAGAGATAGGGCGCGCGCCCTTCCGGGCTTGGGCCATGCGGAATGCCTCGGTCAAGCTGTGAGAACGCGGTTGGCTGCAGGAGCATGTTATGCACGCGCTTCACCAGAGGGCCGTCCTTCTCAGACTCGGCCCAGCGCTCCGCGCGCCCGGGCGCAGCATGCCAGGTTTCAAATTTCTGGCTGCGCTCTTCCAGGCTCTCCCAGCCCAGCATGTAGGTCAACTCATTGCTGGGCCCGCCAATGTCTGGTGTCCAGAAGCCTACCAGTCGAAATCCAACGCCGCCCCATTTGGGAACGGTGAAATCGGCAAATCGTTCAAGCAGCGCCGGCATCTTGCCTGGCGTAACCTCATAGCGACGGAGCTCGTAAAGCATGATGCCCTCTCTGAGTGCTGAGGATCGCGCCAGTGTTGGCTGGCGTCAACGTACGGGGGGGTCGGGCGACCACCAGTCGCCC
>JBJXFJ010000370.1:0-6001 GCA_046154735.1 Chloroflexota bacterium
TGTGGCTTTGTCAGCTCCACTCCGACCACCCCAATCGGGAACACAACGCCGTCTCGAGGCTGGAAGCGGGCGTCAACCTCGTGAGGAAACAACGCTCCGTTCTGAAAGATGCGCACGTGGTCATCCATAGGTACCACCAAGTCCGGCTTCCCATCGCGGTTGACGTCCCCAACAGCAAACTCGCCCGTGGGGACCCGAGTCTCGAACGTCCTCACGGATTCGAAGGTTGGCTGAGACGCTCCCGCCACCGTGGCGTTGAGCTGGACGCCGATCTGACTCGTTGCGTAGCTGACAACAGCAAGATCCGGACGGCCGTCCCCGTTGAAGTCCGCCACAACCATTTCCTGAGGGTCAGGAAGATTCTCAATCTCCACCGGGGCCGAGACCGTTGGAATTGGCCCCCCCGTCGGAGTGGTGTTCAAGAACACGCTAACCATGGGCCCGCCAAAGTTTGCTACGGCCAGATCCGGCTTCCCGTCTCCGTTAAAGTCCGCAACCGCCAATTTCCAGGGATCCTGCGCGGTGGGAATCTGCGCCCTCGTCTCAAAGATCGCCTCAGAGGCGCCTGGATTTGCCGCATTGATGAGCACCTGCAAGTGGTTATGCGTCGCCACCACAATGTCGGGGCGGCCGTCACCATTAAGGTCCCCGATCGCCATATCCCTGGGATTCTGCAGCGCCCTAAAATCGGCTCTCGTGGCGAACTTTGGCCCAGGGTCCGCCGCCGCGAGGGCCGGCGAGGGCGATCCCGCCGCCGTCGTATTCAGCAGCACGCTCACGTTCGCGCCGGTGGTGTTCCCGGTGATCAGGTCCAGCTTGTCATCGTCATTCAGGTCAGCCAGAGCGACGCTCCAGGGGCTGGCCCCGGTGGTGAGCTCAACCTTGGTGGCAAAACTCGGTGTGCCCGCCCCCGGCGCGGTCGCATTGTGAAACACGCTCACGGTGGCGGCGCCGTTGTTTGTCACCACGATGTCCAGCGCTCCATCACCGTTGAGATCGCCCAGAACCACGCCCAGCGGTTCATCGGTCGCGACGAGCCCAACCGGTGGGGAAAAGTCCGGATTGCTGCTGCCGGTGGCTGTCTGATTGAGCAAAACGCTGACAGTGTTCCCGCCACCATGGTTGGCCACAGCCAGATCCGGCTTGCCGTCCCGATTGATATCCCCAATGGCGATTCGCGCGGGGTCCGAGCCGGTGGCAAAGTCTTCCCGCGTGCCGAATGTCGGATCCCCAGCACCGATGTTCATGAAGACTCCCACGGTGTTCGGCCCTTCGTTCGTGACCGCGAGATCTGGCTTGCCGTCGCCATTGAGGTCCTCCGCGGCCACGCTAGACGGAGTACCTCCCGTGCTCAGCGCGCCCGTGTTGACCAGACTGATGGCGCCAGCCGAACGGTTTGCCAGGAGCGACACGGTGCCGTCGCCACTATTGGCAACCGCGACAAACGTGACCGCGCCGCCCGGCTCTTGACCCAGAGCCACGGCGGCAGGCCTGGCCCCAACATTGACCGAGACCGGCGTGCCAAAGGTGGCCGTGGCCCCACCTGAGGGCGTCACGTTCTTGACCGCCGTGACACTGTTCGACCCGTGGTTCGCAACAACTAGATCCGGCCTGTCATCGCCGTCGAGATCCCCGAGCACGAGATCGATGGGCTCGCTGCCCACGGTAACGTTCACAGCGGCTCCAAAACGGGGCGTGCCGGCACCGGCGGTCGTTGTATTGATGAACACGCTGACCGATCCCTCGGCAGCGTTTGCTACGGCCAGATCCGGCTTCCCGTCGCCGTTCAGATCGGCCAAAGCCACACCCGTTCTCGGCTTGCCAGCATGCAGATCGGTCTTCGGGCTAAAGCTGGAGGGCGACAGAGGCTGCGCGGTAGCGGGCGTCCATGCTGCCAGTGGAATGCCGGCCGTGACCACAAGAAGTGCCACACTAACGTGAATCGCTCGGACTGCGCTGCGCATAGCACCACCCACTTTCGCCGCACCGCGCGGCCACCGCGACGATTGTGCCACAAACATTAGCCGGGCGAGATCGATCCACTCCGTGCGGTGATCAACTCATCTGTTGTGGGACGCACCGGACACCTCGTCCAGTCCAATGCAGGGATGACGTCTCGCCCCCTCGCCGTCGTCACACGGCTCATCCGAGTGGACTTCAGATCACCGGGTTAATCTCTGGCAGACGCCCAATGCAACAGTTACACTATCTACGACATTTGCGACGACATCGCACAAAGGAGTGGTTGTGAAAGGCGCGGCATCCCTCAGTCTTCGAATTCCGGATCCGATGGCCGCGAAGCTACGTACCATGGCCGCCCTCGAGCAACGGTCCATGGGGGAACTGGTTCGGCTCCTTGCTGAAGAGGCGCTGAAGCAGCGGGAGTTCCCGGAGATTGTCTTTGTGGACGGCCCAACTGGGCGCCGAGCGCGCCTCACCGAGGGGCCAGATGTGTGGGAAGTCATCGAGCCCTATGTCCTGGCCGGGTGCAATTGGGAGGCGCTCCGTGCGAGTTACCCGGAGCTTGACGAGCGGTGGCTCCGCGCGGCGATTCGCTACTACGATCAGTACCCTGAGGAGATCGACGCACGCATCGCCCTGAACCAACGCGGGTAAGTGCTGCGACTCCTGCTTGACGAAGATGTTCCGAGCGCCACGGCGGCTGGATTACGCCAACGGGGCCTTGACGCCGTCTCCGTGTATGAGCGCGGCCGGGCCAATCGGCGCGTGTCACACCAGGAACAGCTCGAATAGGCCCTGACTGAATATCGAGCGCTGGTGACGTACAATCGATCCGACTTCCAGCAACTCGATCACCTGTGGCGGCAGCAGGGTCGCACCCACGGCGGCATCATCTGGTGCACGGAGCAATCCCTCCCGAGACGCGACATTCAGCGTTGCTCCCGACGAACCCAGATATGTGGATCATCAGAGATGCCCGCACGCTCCGTGGCCGTGGCTCGGTCCCCGTCGACAGGCGCGGCGCTCAACGCCCATCGAGGCTCCCCAGTGGGTGTCGCCAGAGTCCTTCGGAGGTTGCGGCAAAAAGCCAGGCGCCATCGACGCCCAGGGCCAGATAGTGAAACTGGCCGCTGATTCCGATTCCCACTGGGGCCCAGGTCACCCCCGCATCCGTGGAGATGATGATCGGTGACTGTGCGAGCTCCGGCACCGTGGTTCCGGTGGTGATCCGATGTCCAAGGAAGATACGATCGGGATTCGATCCGTCCACCGCGAGACGGATGGGCATGGCCTCGTCCGGCGACCGATAGAGCGTTTGCCAGGTCTGGCCTGAGTCGTCGGAGCGGCCCAGGATCCCGCGCTCAGTCATGTACGGCCGCTCTAGCAGATACATCCGGGCCGGATTCCCAGGCGTCCCATCCAGCACCTCCGTGGGCGTGAGCGCCAGCTCGGCTGGAAGCGGTAAACGCTGGTTGGTTTCACCGCGGTCCTGACTGAGTCTGACCGGGACGCTCAGGTAGTTCCTCCCGCCGCCCCCGGTCCAGGACTCCACCAGACGATCCGGATTCGTTGCGTGTGCGGCGAGGGTGATCCACTCCGTGCGGGAGCTGGTGTCCATGATGATCTGACGCGTGGCGTCCGCCGCCCAGGTCGCGCCTCGATCGTCAGTTCGCCACAGGACGATTGGCCCCCGATCATGCTCCTGCTTCGCGGCGACGTAGATGATTGCTGAATCAGCGGGACTGACGACGATGCTGTCAATCGGGGCGGCGAGCGGCAGGATAAGATTCCAGCTCACTGGCTCCACTGTGGACTGGTAGAGGCCGTCTGCGCCTTCCGCGTAGAGGACCGTGTGATCGATGGGATCTACCATCACCGCCTCGGCCTCGGAGCCGCGGTCGCGCGGGGCGGGCAGGGGAATGTCGGACCAGGTCAGGCCGCCATCGTTGGAGCGCAGCAGCCCCGCCTTTGTCCTGGCGAAGAGCGCGCCAGAGGCGGGAGTATCGATACGGAGAACGGGCTCATCGATTGGCAGCTTCTGCCAGTCTCGATCCCGGCAAAGGGCGACAACCGGCTCGCTCCCAACCGTCGCGATCCATCCGACCCAGAGTAGGAGCAGCGGCCATCGAAGCACGCGCATCACCCGTCACCTCCGTTGATTCCTCCCCTATCATGCGCCAGTTCCGTGCACGTGTGCAGAAGCATCGGCGCGTCTTAACCTCCCAGACGTGCCCAACGCGACAACCGGACTGTCAGCTTGAGAGAGAAGCCGAGGTCGAAACTGATGACGCGCGTCAGTCCAAGGCGCTTCATCACCGCAGAGCTCGTACGGTCTACAGGGGAGAAGTCCTGATCGGGGAACTCCCGGCCGATGGCCCCGGCCACCGCGAGATCGCCGGATGTGGCCATCTCTGCTTCACAGAGGCGGGAAGCCGCTTCTATGTTGGAACACTACGCCGGCGCTGCTCGATGGTGGACTCGCCGGCGGCGCCGGCCTGGAGCTGCTCCCAGGTTGTGTCTGGGATGGGGATGCCCTCGCGCAGGCGCTGGGCGCGGACGGCGGCGGAGCGCTCACCCGGCAGGAGGACACGCTCCACGCCGGGGGCGGTGGGGGTGCTGGTGATGCGCCTAGCAATGCGCTCTACCGTGGGTGCCCACTCATCCTCGGGCCAGAAGGCGTGCGGGTCAATGCACAGGACCAGGAGTGACTGAGAATGCTGATCCGTGGGTACCTGATCTCCACCACCCAGGGCGATGGCCAGCATCTCAATCACCACGGAGAGGGCGTAGCCTTTGTGGCCGGCCATGGGTAGAATGGAGCCGCCGTTGAAGAATGCCACGGGGTCGGTGGCGGGTTGCCCATCCGCATCCACAATCTGCCCATCTTGCAGCGGTTCGCCACGTGCCCGG
This sequence comes from Chloroflexota bacterium, assembly GCA_046154735.1. Taxonomy (GTDB): domain Bacteria; phylum Chloroflexota; class UBA6077; order UBA6077; family JACCZL01; genus CAVXYC01. The sequence continues at coordinate 4,873 of JBJXFJ010000370.1, forward strand.
GCAAGCTGGATACTGCCGATGGATGTGGCACCGGTGGAGAAATCCACAATGATTGGTGGGTGGCCGTCTGGCCTGGGAATACCCCAGCCAATGGGGTTCGTGCCCAGAGCGCCGCTGAGACCGCCGGTGGGAACAACGGCCGAGAGATCATTGCCAGTGGCGGTCACGGCCAGAGTAAAGAGACCCTGATCCGCGCCAATAGCCACCCATTCCGCCATTCTGCCGGTGTGGTGACTCCGCACCAGTGAGACGGCGGCCAACCCTGTCGTCCGAGCCTTCCGTGCCGCGAGCTCCGCGGCAAACCTGGCACCCACCTGGCCAAAGGTCCACACACCGTCCACCACGGCAATCACTGGCGTCTCGCGCACAATCACCGGATCAGCCGCGGCCATCACCCGACCATCCTTGATGTTGCGCAGCATGGTCAGCAACCGCTGCACACCGTGGCTGTCATAGCCAGCCAGATTCGCGTCCACAAGTGAACGGCTGACCGTGGCCGCATGCTCAGGCGAGGCGCCAGCCTGCTCAAGGAGGTTACGGGCAAAGGAGGTGAGGTCTGACGCGGCGATCGTTGGCAGAAGATACTCCGTGCGTAGGAAGTGAAGAGTGAAGGAGCCGCCGAGTAGAGATACTTGAGGCGTGTTTCATCATATCCAACTCTTCACTCTTACCGCTTCACTCTTCACTGGCCGCGGCGGGCGGCCTCACCTCGCTCATCAGGCCCAGGGTGTTCCCCTCGGTATCCTTGATGAACGCCATCCACAGGTCGTGGTCCGGCATCTTGGCCACGAGGTGCGGGTCCCCGGTGGACTCAGCGCCTCGTGCCACCATGCCAGCATGGGCGGTCTGGATATCATCGACACGATAGTAGATGATCGAGGCCGGGTGGTCATGCTCCGGACCCTCGGGTACGCCGAGAAGCAGTCGAATGCCACCGCAATTGAAGAACGCCATGGACGGCGGCGCCTGGAACAGGAAATCCAAACCCAGAACATCGCGATAGAAAGTGATAGCGCGTTCAAGATCCTTGACGGTCACGGCAATCTGGCCGATGCGCATCGTTCGACTCCTCGGAGATTGTGCTCAATTGAAGCACAAAAACATACGGGGGGCGAGAACGCAAGGAGTG
>JBJXFJ010000372.1:0-18790 GCA_046154735.1 Chloroflexota bacterium
GCATCTCAAGCTTCGGTCGTGCATCTGGCCACGCATGGTGTCTTTCGCGAGGACAATGCCGCGTTTTCGGGCCTTAAGTTTGCAGACGGCTGGATAACCGCCTCCGACCTGGCCGAAATCTGTCGGGCCACGTCCCTCCTCACGCTTTCAGCCTGTGAAACTGGCATGGGGGCGGATCAGGGAGGGGGCGAGATCATGGGCATCAGCCAGGCAATACTTGGCACGGGCTGCAAATCACTGGTCTCGAGTCTCTGGACGGTGGATGACCGCAGCACGGTTGCCTTGATGACTGATTTTTACGCCGCACTCCTCCAGGGGGATTCCGCACCCAGGGCCATGCAGCAAGCCATGCTCGCCGCGCGTGAGCGGGACGACCACCCCTACTTCTGGGCGCCATTTGCCGTGTTTGGTGAAGGTAAATTGCCTCGGTACCAAGAAACGGGCGACCGGCCCGAGCAGCCTGCCAGCGGGGCTGGAGATCTGCGCATAGAAGGCTGAGCTCCCAGTCATCTCCTTGCGCCGCCGTGCTGAGAAGTTGTTCAAACTCGGCTTCTGAGAGCGATGTTGCGAGCAGGTTTTCCAGGCACGTAATCTTGATGCGCAGTGGGTGCCGTTGCGCATGCCCTTGGGCGAGTGTCCACTGGCGTTCGTAATCGTGCATGATTTCGCGGCAGAACTCGTGTGGCGTTTCAGCCCGCGTCATTTCCAGCACTCCGTAAACACAATGACTCTCATTCACTGGACGTCAACGACGTGCGCAATGTACCTCCATCTTACCCGGAATCCTCGAGTCATGCTCACAATCTCGCTGGGTTTAGTGTCGAAATGCCAAACACCTCAACCTCCTCACGTTTGGAACGCGGCGTGGTGAGAATCGATTTTCGATGAGCCGCTGGGATCGGCTGCGGAGCGACTGGCGCTTTACGGCCGGCATGTTCTTTGTGACCGTGCTGCTTGAGACGGCCGCATTTGGGCAGCTCACCGCTTTCACCCCGCTCTACCTGCGAGAGGTCATCGGACTTCCGTCTCAGGAGATTCCATTCTGGACCGGGCTTCTGGCGGCAACGTCACTCGTTGTGGCAGTGCCATTGGCGCCCTGGTGGGGTGTGCTGGCGGATCGCTATAGCCGCAAGCTGTTCATTGTTCGGAGCATGGTAGTGGATGGCATTGCCTACGCCATCGCCGCTGTGGCAACGGACCTCTGGCACGTCATTGCGCTACGCATGGTGCTGGGCTTTTCTTACGGCAATATTGGCATCGTCTTCGCCGCGCAGTCATTGGTCACACCTGATCGTCGCGTGGGCACCGCCATCGGCATCATTCAGGCGGCGCTCCCACTTGGCAGCAGCGTTGGCCCGCTCCTGGGCGGCATGGTGGTGGAACAACACGGCTTACGGGGGCTCTTCACACTCAACGCTGCCATTGTGAGCCTGGCGTTTCTTCTGACGATGGTGTTCATGAAGGAATCGCCAATCCGCGGCGCGGAGCACGGAATTCGCCGTCAGCTCGGGTCGGTCACTCGATTCGTGATATCGTCGCCCCCGCTCCGATGGAACTTCATCATCTGGTTTCTTGTGGCCTACGGCGTCTCCTGTATCGATCCTTACGTGCCAATCCTTATTGAGCGCGTATATGAGGGGCCAGACCTGCCAACTACGATCGGGCAGGTGATGGCGATCTACGGATTGACCACGGGCATCGCCACACCGTTCATTGCGAGACTCGGTGAGCGCGTTGGCCCTGACCGATGGATGGCCGTGACGACACCGTGGCTGGCCATCTCGGTTCTGGCCATGGCCCTGGCGCCAACGCTCCCGCTGCTCGTCATGGCTCAGCTCTTGCGCGCGCTGCCTCAGTCCGGAACTCAAGCCGTGCTCTACGCCCACATGACTGCCTTTGTGCCCCGAACCCTGCGAGCATCTGTCATGGGACTCAGCCCACTACCCCGCAATATCGCGATGCTCGTAGCGCCGCTGGCCGCGGCCGTGGTCTCATCAGTCTCGCTCACATTCGTGTTCCTGATGGGCGCTTGCGCCTATCTGCTGGCCTTTGGCGCAACGTTTCCATTGAGGCGCGCCAGCCGGTCCCCATTGCAGGAACATCTGACAACTCAGCGAGCCGACCTTGAAGAGCAAAGCTCAGTTTGAAAATGCTCATTCCAAGCATGTCTCATTGCAGCCAAATGACGCGCTCACGCGGGCTATCCATCTTGACAGGCACACAAGGGCTTGGGAAGATTAAGCGACTCTGTATACGTGCGGGCGGAGGGATCTACTGGTGATTCGGCGACTTGGCATCATGCTTACGGCTCTCAGCGTTCTCTGGCCGCTCCTGAGCCCACTTGCCGCGCGTGAGGCCGATGCCTGCGCCGCTATCATCGACGATCGAAAGAGCTCCGGCGAGGTCTGCGGAGTGGTGCGCGATGAATCCGTTCCGTACGCCACCTGGTGGGTTCGAGCTCACTCGCGCGCGCAGACATTTTCCGAGGGCCGCGAGAGTCGCGAGGCCACGGGAGACGTGGAGGTGGGACAATTCTTCCGCGTGGAGGCCCAGCAAGACGGCCCGCGACTTCGGGTATGGGATCCTCGGAACGATGTGCAGACCTGGATTCCCGCTACGGCGGTTGGCCCGGTCGATCCCCCGGCCTGGGCTGATTTCTCGGAGAACGGTCGCTGGTTGGACGTGTCCCTCACCGTCCCACAGAACATCACCGCTTATCAGGGCGACGCTCCCGTCATGACCGCGCTGGTCACCGCGGGAACCGGTGGCACCACAACGCCGGGCTTCTATCGCATTCTTCGACGAGTCGCCAACGAGACGATGGATTCACGTCGTGCACCCGGGGTAACGGACACCTATCTCCTGAAAAACGTGCTATGGACGCAGTATTTCACGTTCGATGGCGCGGCGATTCACTACAACTGGTGGGGGCCACCGAACGGGTTTGGCCGACCGGGTAGTCATGGTTGCCTCGGCATGATGCATAACGACTCGAAGTTTCTCTGGGATTGGGCAACCGTGGGCACGCCCCTCGTGATCCATATCTGAGGTCCTGCCCCCGAGCAATTCTTCAGGCATCGACCGAAGCGCCGCAAAACGTTTTCCGTCCAGCCATTGTGACGCGGCCGTAACCTACCCCTACGTTGCGCCCCATTCGTAAGTATTAGAACATACGTTCATATCGAACACTTGTTCTGGAGATGTGGCAATGAGCGTAGATGCGATGGGGTATCTGTGGATTACCGATGCGAGCGACGTTGTGGGGCTCTTAGTGATAGTACTCGGGTTCTTCGCCCTGGCTCACTTCAGCCTCGTTCGAGAGCGCACGGCGCACCCGTCGGGCAAGCGCCTCGGCGAGCGCCTCGTGCGTGCCGAAGTGCTGTCCAATCGAGACCTCCACGCCAAGGCGCTCAGCTTCAGCTCGGGCCTGCGATTCAATGCGGCGGGCCAGGACCCCCGTATTCAGAAAGTAGTGCGTCGTCACGATCCGGCGCGCACCCTGAGCGACGCAGCGGGCAACCCCCTCCGGAACGGTCGGATGCGCCAAACTCACGAACGCCACCTCAACCAGCGGCAGGGAAAGCTCGTTGCGTAGCTGCTCCGCCACGCGGTGGAGCTCAGCGTTGGCATGCGCGGCGCTGGTGCCCGCGCCAATGAGCAGGATCGCCGTGTGCGCCTGCTCTGGCGAACCAAGCCTCCCATTGGCAGTGCGAAGGCGATCAATGAGCACCTCCATCAGCCCGTCTGAGATGTCCAGCTGAGGTAAAATCACAGCATTCAAACTCGGATGACGACGCCGAGCCGCTTCCAATTCCGCGGGGATATCGTGTCGTACGTGCCCTGCGTCAAAGAGGAATAGGGGCAGCACCACGAATCGCTCAACCCCCGTGGCAACCAGGCCGTCCACCGCGTCCTGAATCGAGGGAGCATGGTCGCCTGGAAACTCGAGCACGGCAAGTTTCACTGTGACCCCCTCGAGCCGATCGCGAAGCCCGGCGACCTGCGCGACGAGCTCCGTGCACGCGGCTGCATCCCGACTGCCATGAGCAATCACAAGCACGGCGGGTGGCGCCAGTTGGGTTCCGTCCATTGCTCTAGAGCTAACCTCCGCCAAGTGCAAACCAGACTCCGCGCTCGCCATTAAAATTCGTCTCAAACAATAGCACCTGGGCCTGCTCGTCTTTGCGAATCTCATAGATGAGGTAGCCGCTGACCGTAGCCCCCGGATAAATGGAACCGCTGAGCCGTGGCTCCGGCTCAAAAATTGCCGCCGTCTGACGAAGGGTCCGATCCGCACCCACAAGTTTGAAATCCGTGCTACTTACTTGAAACGCGTCATCCGAAGGCCCGGTGAAATAGCGCATCGTCACCTTGACACCAAAGTAGCTAAACGAATCATTTGGCGCACGATTGAAGCGATTGGCCTCACGCACGAGCGGCCAGGCGTCGCGCAGCACTTCATCGATTGATACTTCAAAACTCGAAATTCGGCCGCGCCGATCAACGTCGCACCGGCAGATGATGCCTCGCGGAATTGGCCGAGTCAGGTCCAGCCCAAATGTGTCGGATGGCTCAATGATCGTGCGCTCAGGCCCAGCCGCGAGACTCCGCGAATTCAGGATGAGATCAGCCGGAATTGAGGCCAGTGGCAGTGCGTCAATCTGCTCGTCGGTCAGGGGTGCGGGAGTTACCGCGTAGCGCAACCCATCTTGAATAAAGAAAAGTGAGCCATCAGTTTTCTGCACGATCACGCGATCAGGGCCGGCCTGCAGCGCTATCACTGGCGCGGCGATCCCAATTACGAGCGCGGCCAGTCCGACTGGCACCATTCGAAAGCTCCGAAACATGCATCCCCCTAACTCGATCATATGCTCCCTGGGAGTGAGGGAGCAAAAACGCACTGGCGCGGGATAGGATGCGGCGACTCCGCGGAGCCACTCACGAGCATGTTCAGAACACGTTCGGGCACGGGGCGAGCCCGCCTATGACTTCAGAACAACCCTGGGTTGAGATGCAATAGTGCCTGGCCCCAGTCTGATCCGCTCTCATCGCGGTCGACTCATAAATGTCGCCGAATTTCAACGACCAATTGCCGCATTCCCGGCCGACCGCATTGTAAAGAACTTGTAAATGCTAGCGGCGCCGTGAGACATCCGCTATGCTCACCGCCAACGTAGTAGAGAGCACTTGGGTAGCGGTCCCACGACCCTGGAGGTCAACGAAGAATTGGACACGTTGCACAACTGGTATGCACGACGCGGCTGCTATAATGCGGGCAAGATGCGGCCCCCCGCTCGACTCGTTCCCAATGCACAACGGGTCCCGTTTGCCTGGTCACGCACGGTGCTGGCCCTGGGCATTCTCCTGGCCTGGATAGTGCCTGCTGCCGGTAGTGCGCATGCTGCCAGTACTGTCACGATGCAAATTCGCGCTGGATTTGACGGCCTCGGTAAAGTTGGCGGCTGGATTCCCGTGGAGATCGAGCTCCGTAATGACGGCCCAGATATCACTGGCGAGCTCCAAATCTCCGTTCAAGACACCACCACAAACCGCGGCACGTACACTCGTCCGCCCACCGTTTATAGTGTGCCCGCGGTTCTTCCCCGAAAATCACACAAGCGTCTCACCCTGGAGATTCTTCTCCCAAGCTCCGCAATCCGCACCCAGGCACGGCTGGTTGAGGGCACAATGACGCACCTCGAGCAGGATGTCACACTCACGCGCGTCGCACCGGGCGACCTCATATGTGGGGTACTCTCACGCTCATCGAACGCACTCGACTTCCTCCCAAGTCTTGAGCTGCCCGCTCCCCTGAGACGCGCCCGGGTAGCCCGCATTGATGTCAACGATCTCCCCACGCGCCCACAGCTCCTCGCGAGCCTAGACTGTCTAGTACTCTCCAACCTCTCTACGCAGAGCATGCTGGACCATCAGAAGCAGGCACTCTCTACCTGGGTTGAAAATGGCGGGCTCCTGGTGCTGGCTGGTGGTCCATCCTGGCAGCGGACAATTTCCGCATTGCCGCAATCGCTCTTACCCGTGCGTTTGACGGGATTGACAAGTATCCAGCGACTGGATGGCATGGCTGATTTCCTGCACACCGAGCTCACTGATAGCGGGCCGTGGCTGGCCAGCCAGGCCAGCGTGCAGGACGGAACGGTGCTTGTGGAGGAAGATGGCGTCCCGGTGCTCGTCTCCGCGAGACGAGGAGCTGGGGTGGTCTTTTACCTTGCACTTGACCCGGCGGGCGAGCCTCTGCGCAGTTGGCCTGGAAGCGTGGGGCTCTGGCGCTATGTGCTTTCACACGTCTCAGGCGGCGTGGGCCTGAGCTCGGCTGCGTCTAGCCCCTTCAGTAGCTGGGGTCGAATTCCCCGCAACGCGCTGATTGATGTTTCAACTGTCACCCCGCCATCACCGAACAGCCTTCTGATTCTACTCGTCACCTACCTGGCACTCGTGGGCCCCGGGAATTATCTGCTCATTCGCCGCTATCAGCAGCCCATGTGGACACTGGTGACGGTCCCCACTCTCACTGTACTAGCCGTGATAGCCGGGTTTGCGGTGAGTACTGTCAATCGCGATTCCGATGTCGTGGCCAACCAAATCTCGCTGGTACGCGCCGGGCAATCGGGTGAAACGGGTCATGCCCGCACCTATGTGAGTCTTCTGGCTCGGCGCCCGGGCTGGTTCGATATTGCGGCCAACGATGCCTCCCTCATTACGAGCCTGTACTACCCATTCCCGCGCGATCCCACGATGGAAGCAGCGAGCGGTGGCGCAAAGGTACTAGAAGGTGCCGCGCCATCCATAGTCGATATGTACCTGCCCGCCGGCTCACTTGGCACGGCCACAGTGGATAGTCTGGTGCAATACCAGGGACCGCTCGAAGCCAAGCTCATAGCCAGCCAGAGCTCCATTAGTGGCACAATCACGAATCGACTTGGGCAGACGCTCAGCGACGTCACCCTGGTGCTCGACTATCAAGCCACGCGTATCGGCGATCTGGCCGCGGGCGAGACTCGCGAAATTTCGGTCAACATGGGACGCGCACTTTCAGCGGGTTACGGGCCGCCGACCTCATTCGCCAGTCTCCTTTATCCCACCGTTTCAAAGCCAAAATTGATCCCCACGGAGACGGCGCGCCGGGACGTCCTCGACTCACTACTAGGAACCGGTTTCAATTTCAACCGTCTTGAATTACCAGGACTCGGTCTTGTTGGCTGGCTGGAATCAAGCCAGATCCCAATCTCGGTGAAGGGCGCGCGAGCCACGCAAATCGATGGAGCGCTGTATGTGGCGGCATTACCCATTGAGCTGCCCAAGGGGTTCGAAGGTGAGATCCCGGCGCCCATCGTGGCTAAGCGACAGCTCGGTGCCAATACGGCAAGTCGGCAGCAATACGGGAGCTACGATCTCTCCCCGGGTGAATCTCTGGCACTCCAGTTCTCGCTGCCGCTGGCCAACGGACGGATGCTTCTTGACCGTCTTTACCTGAACGTTGACGGCCGCTTCCGCGGAGGATCACCAACCGCAACCGCCATTGGTGATGTGTCGCTATTCAATTGGCGCACGTCGGAATGGGAAGACTGGTCTGTGAGCATTGGTATCAACGAGTTTCTCGATCCGGCGCGCTTCGTGTCTGGTGCTGGCGACGTCCGTATCCGCTATACGTTCCGCCCGCAGGCCGACTCGCGCATGACCGGTGTCAGCTTCACCCGCTTTGATGTCACGGCACTCGGACTGGTGCGATGAGCGTTGTCAGCGTTCAACACCTTACTTACCTGAGTGGTCGCCGAAAAATCCTGGATGACATCTCGTTCGAGGTTGAGCCCGGTCGGCCGCTGGCGGTAGTGGGCCCTAACGGCGCGGGCAAGTCCACACTCCTGCGACTGCTTGCCACGGCCGCTCGCCCAGCCGCGGGCTCCATCGCTATCGACGGGATCGACGTCGCCAGGAATGCACCGCGCGCTCGTCGTCGGCTCGGATACGTTCCAGACGTGTTCGGCATTTATCCAAACTTGACAGTGATGCAATATCTGGATTTCTTTGCCCGAGCGGCCGGGGTGGCCAACTGGGAGCGGCGTGATGCCGTGGAAGCGATGCTCCGCGTGGTAGATATGTATGACTCACGGAATGAGCTAGCCTCATCACTCTCGCGGGGCAGAACACGCAGACTTGCCCTGGCCCGATCGCTTGTGCACAACCCGGCGGTCCTGCTCCTGGATGACCCGTTGCTCGGACTAGACGGTCGGGGCCGGCTGGAGCTGCGCGAAGTCTTGCGTGAGCTGAGTCAGATGCAAATCACGGCTGTCGTCGCAAGCCATCTGCTGGGGGATCTAGCCGATATTTGTGTCGATGTCCTCGTACTCAATGTAGGCCAGGTGAGTTATTCAGGGCCCATGAGCGAGGTGCTGGCCACCGCGAATCGACCGCAGCAACGAGTTCGACTGAAAGTCCTCGAGCAGTTTGATCTAGCAGTCACCACGCTGGAATCGGTGCCCACGGTCCGCGAAGTGACCGCGGCGAACCATGAGGTGTCATTCTTATTCATTGGTGATGATCTGGCCCTTGCTGAGCTCCTGCAACGCCTCATGACTTCCGGCGTGCGCGTGGTACGGTTTGGCCACGGCGGTGACGTGATGGATGAGCTCTCTGCCGGGTTGGCCGAGATGAGATCGGAGCACACCGCTTAAATGTGGGCCGCAGTACTTTCTAAAGAGTTCGCCTCGCGGTTACAGGGTCGTGTGGCGTACGCAGTTCTGACGATTCTCGTGGCATCGTTTTCCGCCCTCACGCTCGGCGCGTTCTGGCTGATCGTTTCCACCGTGCCAACGATTGTCCCCGTGATCGGCTCTAGTGTCGGGTCGGGCAGCGGCACCACCCTTCCCACGCTCGTGGTGGGTTATCGGGGCATCTTCTTGTTTGTGGCGATGGGATTAAGTCTGCTCTGCGCCATTTTCGTGATCGCCCCAGCCATTAGCAGTTCGGCGATCTCATCGGAGCGTGAGGAAGGAACCTTTGACCTACTCATCACCAGCGGCGCATCCGGTCGGTCGGTGGTGTTGGGGAAGATCATTGCGGCGAGTCTTTTCATCGGATTGTTGCTGCTCACAACGGCTCCTGGATTCACTGTTGCGTGGTATTACGGGGGCGTTGGCTGGTCTGAGATCATCCCCATGCTGGCTGTCACACTCACCTCACTATGGCTCCTGGTGTGCTTGGGCGTGTTCATCTCAGCATTGACCCGCTCATCCATGTTAGCCGCGCTCTTTGCCTACTGCGGGGTGTTCCTGCTGTCATTCGGAACTCTGGGCCTGTACCTCATTGGAGCCTCGCTGCAGATGGAAGCCTGGGTACGCCCATTACTATTCGTGAATCCGTTCACGTCATTGATCACCGTTCCGGACGCAATCAGCAGCCAGGTGGCTCAGATCTTGCCGTTCCAATACCGCGCGCTCCTGGATCAGCCCATGGTGGAGCTCAGCGGACTGCCGCTACGCTTTCCCCGCTGGACCTCTACATCTATCCTCTACATCATTTCCGGACTCATCCTTGCAGTCATCGCCGCGGTCGTCATTGACCCGTGTGATGGCCTCAAGGCGCGCTTTGTGTCGCGTGTATCACGTGCAGGAGAGCAAGCATGAGCTCACAGGCGATGACTTCGTTCAACGATCGGGTGGCTCTCCGAGAAGGCTTGAGCCTGATCTCACGAGTCATTAAGCTGCAATCGGCTGTGATCTGGTTCTTTCGCGGGGCCGCCCTAGGTTTACTGGCTGATTGTCTATTACTCGTGGTTATGCGAATGACACCGCTCGGCCTTCAGCTTTCGTGGCTGGTGCTACCCCCGGCAGCGCTAGGCGTGCTGGGGCTCATCACCGCGTTCATCTGGCCAATTCCCATTGAGCAGGTCGCGCGCCGGGCTGACACTCGTCTGGGGCTTAAGGAGCGACTCATCACTGCCATTGAGCTCCAACGGACGCGCGAGGCGCATCCCCTGGCAGGATTGCAGCTCCATGACGCGGTGGAGCATGTTCGCCAGATTGAAGCACTTGATGCATTCCCGGTGCGACTCCCTGTTCGTGAACTTCAAATGATCGGTGTGCTCGGGGTGATCGCGGCGCTGTTGGTGGCCGCGCCGAATCCCATGGAGCGCACCGTGCGCGAGCGAGAGCAAATTCAACAGGCGGTCCGCCAGGAAGCGGAGCGGCTCAACCGCTTGGCCGACCAGGTTGCCGCGTCAAACCTTGATGACCCGGTGGAGGAGCTGAGTCAACTCGAACAGGAGCTGCGTGAGGGCTCGCGGCTGCTCAACGAGCGCTCATCGAGTGGCGAGGAAGCCATGGCAGCGCTGGCCTCCATCGAACAGAAAATACTTGGCTCTCAGGGCGGAGGCGGGGATGAGCTCGATGATGCCCTGTCATCGCTCGCGGGCTCCCTGGCACTTGATCCAAACACCCGCCAGCTTGCCACGGCGCTTGCTCGAGGGGATTACAAGCAGTCCGCGGAGGAGCTGAAGAAGCTAGCGGAGCGTGTTCCCGAAATGTCCGCGGCCGACCGCTCACGCCTGGCGCGTTCGATGCGCACGGCGGGAAATCGTGCATCCCGCTCAAACCCTGCGCTGGGGCGAAGTCTTGCTCAGGGAGGAGACGCGCTTGAAGATCCGAACGGAGACCCAAGTAGCGCCCTGGGCGATGCAGCCAATCAACTGGGCGCCGCCAGCGGGCAGCTACGGGCCAGCGGCCAACGTGACCGAGCATTGTCACAGATTCAGCAGAGCCGCTCCGCGGTGAGTCGCGCGCTTCAGGCGGCCCGCGGTCGCCAGACGCCCGGGCTTCAGTCTCCGGGCCAGCGCGGAGCAGAGGGCCAAGCATCCGATTTAGGGGGCTCCGGCGGCGAGTTCGATGACGAGATGGGCGGCGATCGGCCCGGCGGATCGAATGCAGGAACTGGCCCCGGCTCGCGCACGGAAACAGTCTATGATCCGCTCTTCAGCTCGGGCCGCGAGGACTTCATTCCGGGTGGAGACGGTTTTGATCCGGGCGAAGTCTACGCGGGGTCCTCGCTTGACGATGCCTATCGCAACGACGCCCAGGTTGGCTATTCCAGTGTCTACGCGAACTACCAGGAGAAAGCCACGCAATCACTCCAGAATAGCTACATTCCGGCCGGTCTCAAAGACCTCGTCAAAGACTATTTCTCATCTCTCGCACCGAGCACAAAATGACGCAAACTGAATCGCCGACTCCCTCCGCCGTCGAATCATCGAAGTCAACACCAAACTTGATGTCGCCCGATGAATTCATTCAGACCGCTCGTGCCATTGAGCGCGAAGTGGGCAAGATTATTGTGGGCCAGGAAGAGGTGGTGAGAGGCATTCTCACTTGCCTTCTCGCGGGCGGGCACGCGCTCCTTGAGGGTGTACCCGGCCTGGGCAAGACAATGCTGGTGCGCACGCTCTCCCAGGTGTTGGACTTGAGCTTCAGCCGAATCCAGTTCACACCAGATCTCATGCCGGCGGACATCACGGGCACGAATATTATTGCGGAAGACGCCGGGACTCGAGGATTTCAATTTCAAGCTGGGCCGATATTCGCCAATATCGTCCTGGCGGATGAGATCAATCGCGCCACTCCAAAGACCCAATCCGCTCTCCTCGAGGCCATGCAGGAGCATCGTGTCACGGTTGCACGGATGAGTCATACGCTTGAGCGGCCGTTCTTTGTGATGGCCACGCAAAACCCCATTGAGATGGAAGGCACATACCCGCTCCCCGAAGCGCAGCTTGACCGGTTCTTCTTCAAACTCACCGTGGGCTACCCATCTGAAGATGAGCTCATGGCCATTGCTGAGCGGACCACGGGCTCAGGCAGCGTGGAGCTCAGCACGGTGGCCGATAGAACCACAGTACTCCGTATGGTTGAGCTGGCCCGTGAGCTGCCGATTGCCAAAGCGGTCCTGAGCTATGCCGTCAAACTCACCACACGGACTCACCCGGATCGAGAGGATAGCCCCGAGACGACCCGGCGCTTCGTTCGCTATGGCGCGAGTCCTCGAGGTCTGCAAGCACTCGTGCTCGGTGCCAAAATTCGGGCATTACTTGAGGGGCGCTTCAACGTTTCCTATGACGATGTTCGCGCCGCGGCGCTGCCCGCGCTCCGACACCGGGTCATTCTGAATTTCGAGGCTGATGCCGAGGGTGTGACAACGGATCGCGTGATACTTGACGTGCTCGCCGCCACGCGCGCCGCCTGACTCACTCACCATGCCAAACACCACCGTTGAATCGGGACTCCTGGATCGCTTAGAGCGCCTCGCAATCGTGAGCCGTCATCGGTTGATGGGTCACGGAAAGGGTGATCGCCGAAGTGTGCGGCGTGGCACGTCCATCGAATTCGTCGACTATCGGCACTATGTCCCTGGCGATGATCCACGGCAGGTGGATTGGAACATTTACGGACGCTCCGGCGGCCTCTTTGTGAAGATGTTCGAGGAAGAGGAGGTGCTCACCGTCCACTTGCTGGTAGACGGGAGCGCTTCAATGGACTGGGGCACGCCAAACAAAGCGGCCTATGCGCGGCAGCTCACCGCGGCGCTGGGTTACGTGGCTCTCTCTGGCTCAAGTCGCGTTCAGGCCAGTGTGCTAACCGGCGAGCACATGACCATGTTTGGTCCCGCGTGGGGACGAAAAAACACCTCGTCGCTGTTAGAGTATCTGGACGCATCCCGATTCAGAGGGGGCACAGATCTGAACGCCGGGCTGCGCTCCTACGGGCGACGCAGCAGCGAGCCCGGTGTTACGTTCTTGATCTCGGACCTCCTCGGCCCGAGCATCGAAACAGGACTCCGTGCCCTCCTTGATCGCCACTATGAGCTCGTTGTGCTCCACCTCTTGGCGCCTCAAGAAATTGATCCTCCTATGACCGGTGATCTCAATCTCATCGATCGAGAGACCGGTGAGGAAATCCCAATTACACTGAATCAGGAAGCGCTTGACCGCTATCGCGCGCGACTCAGCGAGTGGCGAAAGGAGATCGAGCGCATGTGTTTGCATGTCGGTGCGATCTATGAGCCGGTGAGCTCAGGCGATCGGCTGGAGAGCCTGCTCTTCGACCGTCTGCGACGCCGCGGCGCGCTGCGATGACCTTGCTGGCCCCACTTGGACTGGCGCTCGGATTGCTCATCCCGGTTCTGATCCTCTTCTACTTGTTGCGGGCACGGCGGCATGAATTTGACGTCAGCAGCACGCTTCTCTGGCAACACTTACTGCGTGACCTGGCGGCCCATGAGCCGTGGCAGCGATTGCACGTGAGCGTGCTGCTCATCGCCCAGCTGGCGCTCATTGCTTTGCTGACCTTCACCCTTGCTCGGCCCACCTACATCGCTCAAGCTTCCGAGCCAGTCCATGCAATTCTGATACTTGATGGTTCGGCTAGCATGCAGGCAACAGACGTGGCCCCAAATCGATTTGATGATGCGCGGCGTCAAGCCCGCGAGGTGGTTCAAGGGCTTCCGGAGGGCTCCACCGTGACCGTGATCGCGGCCCGCTCTCAGGCGGAAGTGTTGGCCAGCGCCGTCACAGATCGACGGACCGCTGAGCTCGCGATCGACCGTGCGCAGGTTGGATCCGTGGGTAGCGGGCTCCGGCAGGCGCTTAGCCTGGCCGGTTCGCTGGGCACAGGGCGCGTTCGCAGCCAGATCTATTTGTTCTCTGATGGTGCCGTAGCGGACTTTGATGCCGTGCGTGAGTCCGAGCTCCCGATTCGGTACGTTCAGGTGGGACGTGATAGCGAAAACTATGCGCTTACGGCCCTCTCGGCTCGCCCCGACCCACTGAACGCTCGGCGATATCAGGTGTTTGCCCGGATATCAAACTTCAGTGCAGGATCGCTGGCCACGACTCTCTCACTCTTCGTGGACGACAACCAGCAAGATGCCCGTGATGTACGGGTTAGCCCGGGCGCAACGCAGGAGTTCGTATTCAACGACCTCCCCCTCGGAGCGCGCGCAGTGGAGGCAAGGCTCGCCTCATCGGATCGGCTAGCACTTGATGACCGAGCGTACGCCGTCTTGGACGTCCGACGGCCCTCGCAAGTGCTTCTTGTTACCGCGGGCAATCTCTATCTCGAGAAGGTATTGAATCTTCTCGGGAATGCGGAGGTGTTTCGAGTCGCGCCGCGGCGATATTTTTCAGTGGACACTGAGCGTTATGACGTGGTGATCTTCGATAGCTTTATTCCTGAAGCGCTCCCGCCTTCAAACATGCTCATTATCAACCCGCCCGAAACGTCAAACTTTATTTTCGAGGGCGAAGTACGGCGCCCCCGCATCCGGCACTGGGAGCGAGATGATCCATTACTCCAATTCGTCGACCTCCGTGACATTGCGATTGCTCGAGCGATTCGCATTGCCCAGCCCTCCTGGATGCGGACACTGATTGAATCAGACGGTGCGGGCTTGATGCTGGCCGGCGAACAGGACACCCAGCGGGTTGTGGTCTTCCCGTTTGACTTCCGCCAGACGAATCTGCCCTTGTCATCAGCATTCCCCATACTTATGTCAAATGTATTGGGGTACCTTGAGCCGGGCGGTCAGGTCAATCTCCGGGAGCTTCGACTTGGAGATCCGGTCACAGTCCAGCCACTCCTGCTAGCGGACACAATTACCGTCAATCGTCCGGATGGTACCGTGGTTGACTATCGGTCGGAGCGGCAGGCCATCACCTATCAAGACACGGATGTTCCGGGTATCTATACGGTGCTTCAGAAAGCCGGCAATCAGCTCATCGCTCAAGACACGTTTGCCGTGAGTCCGACAGATAGTCGTGAATCCAATATTGCACCACAATCACTGCCAGAGGGAGCACGTTCCGCAAACGCGGAAATCGCCCAAGTGGAGATTAATCGCGAGATCTGGCGCTGGCTGGTGCCTCCGGCAATTCTCCTGCTTCTTTTTGAGTGGTGGTGGTTCCACCGCAGAACCTGATGAGAGCGTATTGATGACTATCGACTTCGCTCAACCGCTCATGCTGATCCTGCTGCTGGTGCTTCCGGTGCTCGTGCTTTTGCATCGGGCTAGCAGAAATACACTGCCATTACGTAGACGGCGACTCGTCCTCGCGGCACGACTCGCCGTGACCACACTGTTGGTACTTGCGGTCGCGGAGCCTCGCCTATTTACGCGAGCCGATCGTGTTGCCGTGGCATTCCTCACGGATGCCTCAGATAGCACTGGGGCAGACGGCCGCGAGCGGCAGATTCAATGGCTTCGTCAAGCATTTCAGGCCGCTGGCGATCGCGATGAAGCCATGATCATCGCGTTTGGGGCAGACACAGCCATTGAACGTCCGCTGAGTAGTGCGCGCGATCTCAGCTCGCTCTCGTCGGTGGTTGACTCGAGCCGCACAAACCTCGCTGGGGCAGTGCGTCTCGCCCTTGCGGCACTGCCCACAGATCGATTGAGAAAGATCGTCCTGTTGTCCGATGGCAACGAGAATATGGAAAGTGTGCTGGAGCAGGCCAAAGTTGCTACGAGCGCACGGGTCCCCATCTCGGTGCTGCCGCTCGGAGCTCGCTTATCGCCTGAGATTCTTGTTCGGTCTCTTGAAACGCCTTCGTTCATTCGTGAAGGTGAGAACTTCTCGGCATCGGTATCCATCGAGTCCACAACAGACGGACCGGCCCGACTGCATCTGATCTCGGACGGAAAACTCGTCTCGACCAGCGATGTGGAAATCACCACGGGAAGCAACACTTTTGTTCTCCCTCAGGAGCCGCAGACCCAAGGGTTTCATCTCTTTCGTGTGCAGCTCGAGACGCCAAACGACACGTACTCGCAAAATAATGAGGCCGGCAGCTACACCGTGGTGGCCGGGCGTCCTCGAGTGCTCGTGCTTGAGGGCGAGGCCGGTGAAACACGCTACCTGGCGGATGCACTCCGCTCCGCCGGATTGACTACTGACGTGCGTGTGGTAGGTGAAACCGCTATTGATTCGCAGATCCTGCGAGGCTATGAAAGCGTTGTCCTGGCAAACGTGCCTGCCAACCGACTCACCCTACCTCAAATGCGATCGATCTCGTCCTATGTGCAGAACCTGGGTGGCGGCCTCGTTGTTGTGGGCGGTGAGCGAAGTTATGGCGTGGGACGCTACGGGCGCACGCCACTCGAAGAAGCGCTCCCCGTGCGCATGGACCTGCGCGGACGCACGCTCACCGCGAGCGTAGCGCTAAATTTGGTCATAGACGTCTCAGGCAGCATGGCGGGCGGGCCCGGTGCATCCAAGATGGACCTGGCAAAAGAAGCGGCGATCCGGGCTACGGAATTCCTGGGCGAGCAGGATCAGCTTGGAATCCTCGCTTTTGACGATTCGAACAAGTGGCTGCAGGAGCCGAATTTCCTTACCGACCCCCAGGCAGTGCAAGTGCTCATCGGAACACTCAGCCCTGGCGGAGGCACGTCCATCTTCCCCGCTGTCGAGTCGGCGTACTTTTCGCTGGTCCCACTTGACGCGAAGGTGAAGCACATCATTTTGCTTACCGATGGTCTCTCCACGGGCGGCGACTATGACACGCTTACCAACAACATGCGCGCCCAGCAAGTGACCCTTTCAACCGTGGCGATTGGCTCCGATGCCGATTTCAATCTGCTGCGTCGTCTGGCAGACCTTGGCAACGGCCGTTATTACGAGGGGAACGATCCGTTCGACCTGCCGCAACTCGTGGTGAAGGAAACACAAGAAGTTGCCCGCGCCGCCATCGTCGAAGAGGAGTTCCGCCCACTTCAGGTTGGCTCAAGTCCGATCATGGAAGGTGTGGATCCCACGCTATTCCCATCTCTGCGTGGATACGTTTCAACAACGCCCAAGCCTAGCTCGCAGATTGTGCTCGTCTCCAAACTCGGCGACCCACTCCTCTCAGAGTGGCAATACGGACTGGGTCGAGTAGTGGCCTGGACCTCAGATGCAAAGAATCGATGGGCGACCGATTGGGTGGGCTGGCCGGACTTTAATCGCTTCTGGGCGCAGATGGTCAAGCGTACATTGCCCGTCCCGATCGATCGCAATACGGCCATCACGATCCATCCTGAGCAAGGTGCAGTGCGGATCACGGTCGATTCAAGCACGGATGACAAGTCGTATCTAAATTTTCTCACAACCCATGCTGTGGTGGTCAGTCCGGATCAAACTCACGTGGATGTGCCGCTCCCTCAAGTTGCCCCAGGGCGTTATGAGACACGAGTGACGGTGACTCAGGAGGGCGCCCACTTCATTAATGTTGTTCAGCAGGATCCGTCCGGCCAGCTCCTAGGCGGACGCCCGGCTGGCTTCGTCGTCCCGTACTCACCGGAATACCGTGACTTGCGGACCAATCCTGACCTACTGACGCAGCTCGCCCGAGCCACCGGTGGCAAGGTCCTCATTGAACCGGCTGAGGCCTTTGCCATCGAACAGGCCAGTGCCGGGCAACCTCGCGAACTGTGGCCCTGGCTACTGGCGCTGGCGGCACTACTGTTTATGTTTGATATTGCCGCCCGGCGTCTTCGCCTGGCCTTCGTGGATGTGCAGCGTGGCTGGGTCATGGCGCAGGAGCAGTGGCGCGATAGGGGCAATAACCGCTCGCGCGAGGTGGGCGCGCAGCTCTTCCGAGCTCGCACGCGCGGGAACTCATCGATACCCACCTTACATGGACCGGAAGACGGTTCACCACCAGCCGGCGGCACGGGAAGCACGGAGCCCATCGCAAGCTCATCGTCGCTTGGTTCTCGCCTCTTGGACGCCAAGCGACGCGCCGGCGGCAAGTACTAGTGCACCGTCCAAATTGGTTTGTGGGGTTCCCCTTCCACCCGGTGGTGTTGGGCATCTTGCCCGACAGTGAAAAACTTACCGCGCGGCAACGAGCAGGAACGCCCCATACTGTCGGGCAAAATGCCCGACACCACCGATGACCTCTAACCGACAATCCATGATTGACAGAGCACTATTCACCGAACTGTCGCCTGGTATTCTCAGGCAAAGATGCACCGGAGAGCTGCCATGAGCAGTTGGGAAAGTATGATGCTATGGCGCGTCGAATCGTTGTTGGGATAAGTGGCTCCACGGGGGCAATTTACGGAGCGCGGCTCGTTGAGATCTTGCATGGCCTGCAGGACGTAGAGACACACCTGGTCATGAGCTCCGGAGCCCGCACCACGATTCAGTATGAGCTCGAGCGAGATCCGGATGAGATTGCCGCCCAGGCGGACGTCGTCTACGACGAGCGAAACGTGGGGGCAGCCATTGCCAGCGGGTCGTTTCTCACCTCTGGAATGATTGTGGCCCCATGTAGCATTCGTTCAGTCTCCGCCATTGCGAATAGTTTGAATGACAATCTGCTGACTCGGGCAGCCGATGTGTGCCTGAAGGAGCGCCGGAGACTTGTGCTGATCGCTCGTGAAACGCCGCTCCACGCGGGGCATCTCCGCCTGATGCTAGACTGCACCAATGCCGGCGCGGTGATCCTCCCCCCCTCGCCAGCGTTCTACCATCGGCCCAAGACCATCATGGACATCGTCGACCAGACGCTCGGCAAAGCGCTCGATCTCTTTGGAATCGACGCCGGACTCTTTGAGCGCTGGAACGGCCTGAGCCCGGCCTGAGATCCGCAGACCGGCGTTCCTGGTGCGTTGGAACATAACCCCAGAGCTCCCGCAGCGGAGTCGCCGAGATGAAGGCGCAGGGATCTACTCTTGTAGCTAGTGCTCCGTCCAACTTGGTCTGGGGGTTTTCCCGCCACCGGTGGGGGGGGGGGGGGGGGGG
>JBJXFJ010000376.1:0-2662 GCA_046154735.1 Chloroflexota bacterium
CCCCCCCCCCCCCCCCCCACCACCGATGACCTCCACCCGAAAATCCATGATTGACAGAGCACTAGATGGGGATCGACATCGAGAAATCAGGAAGTCAATAAGGTGAAGATGCCACCATCCATCGCCAACCTCACATTCACCGAGCGGGGCTGCGCCGCGGCCATCGAGCTCGCACGCGGTGCGCAGTGGGGCTGGGGCCGCCTGGGACGTGTGGGCCCCGCGCTCAACGCCCAATGGCACCTGCGATCAGCCGAGAAAATTGGTGGACGAGTCACCCTCACCGGTCGTCCCTCGGTGAGTAACCAGGGCCGATTGACGATCGGCAATCGAGTCCGGCTGGTCTCAACGGTGGCGACACTTGAGCTCAGTACTCTACCAGGCGGGCATCTCGAAATTGGCAACAACGTGTTTATCAATTACGGCAGTTCTCTCCTGGCAAGTCAGCATGTGCAGATCGGTGACGAGTGCCTCATTGGCACGCACGTCATGGTCATGGACTGTGACTTTCACCGTATTGAGGATAAAGAATGGGATACGACCGGCATGCCGATCATTCTCGAACGCAAGGTATGGCTTGGAAATCGCTCCATCGTTCTAAAGGGAGTCACCATTGGCCATGATTCCGTGGTTGCCGCGGGCGCCGTTGTAACCCACGATGTACCGCCCCGGACACTGGTGGCCGGAGTGCCGGCGAAGGTGATTCGAGAGTTCTGATGATGAACGCCGCCCTGCAGATCAAGGCCGCAGGTCAAACACCGATGGGTGCACCGCGCCTGAGCATCACTGTCCCCACGTACAACAGGGTGGACAACTTGCGACGATTGATCCACGGACTCGTGGCCCAGACCTGTCCAAGCACCGAGTTTGAAGTCATCATTGTGGACGACGGATCAACGGACGCGACAGCCAGTTTTCTGGGCTCCCTGAACCCGCCCTTTGCACTGCGCGTCATCCATCAGTCCAATGGCGGGCCCGCCGCGGCACGAAATCGGGCCATCCAGGAAGCGGTCGGCAGCATCGTGCTTTTCCTTGATGATGACGTGATCCCGGACCCAGGCCTCGTCAGCGCACACCTGGAGGCGCAGACACGCGGCCCTCGATCCGTTGTTGTCGGTCCAATGCTGGCTCCGCACGGGCTGCCCCGCCCCGCCTGGGTTCGCTGGGAAGAGGACAAGCTTGCGGAGCAGTATCGTGACCTTCTAGCTGGGCGTTATGCATGCTCACCCCGGCAGTTCTACACCGCGAATGCATCGTTAAGCCGGGACATGCTTCTAGATGCTGGTGGATTTGATCCAGCGTTCAAGCGAGCCGAGGACGTGGAGCTCGCCTACCGCTTGCGAGAAGGTGGCGCCACGTTTGTGTTTGCGCCCGATGCGAAGATCGTTCACGTTCCGAGTCGCAGTTTTGAGGCCTGGTGCCGAACACCGTATCAGTATGGCCGCTATGACGTGGCAATGCATCGAGATAAGGGACACGATTCATTCATCTGTGCGACCAGCGAGTTCCACGAACGTAATCCGTTGTGCCGATTTCTTGCCCGAATCTGCGTGGATCGTCCCTTGATCACGCGAGCCGCGGAGGGAGTCTTGCGCCGAGCGGTCCAGGGCTTTGATCGGAGAGCTACCTACCGCGTGGCCAGCCTTGCACTCAGCGCCATATTCTCGATTCGATACTGGCAGGGCGCAGCTGATGAACTGGGTGGTGCGCCGGGACTCTGGACATCAGTGGAGGCCGCCCGGCCCACGAACAGTGTTGAGCAAGCCACGTATGCGGCATAGTCTCAGTATCCCGCGAGTCGCATTCATCATGGAGCAGGTGCTGGGTCACGTTACGCACGATCTCACGCTGCGTTCTGTGATCAACAATCGATCCGATATCTACTCAACGTGGATACCGGTTACCTATCGAGGCGACGGGTGGATTGAGCGGTTCAGGGGTATTCCCGCGGCCGTCCGGTCAACGTTGCGTGGCGCCGCCCAGGTGCGTGAGGGCATCCAGGCGGCATCACCCGACATTCTGTTCTTTCACACGCAGAAGCCGGCAGTGCTCCAACCGGACCTGTTACTGCGGTACCCCAGCGTCCTAAGTCTTGACGTGACTCCACGACAATATGACGAGCTGGGCGAATTTTATGATCATCAATCAGATGGGGACTCGCCCTCCGCGCGTCTGAAGCACCAACTGAACTGCTGGGCGTTCGCTCATGCCTGCCGGGTTGTCGCGTGGAGTCACTGGGTGCGTGATTCCTTGATCGATGACTATGCCGTCCCTCCAGGCCGGATCGATGTGATCCCGCCAGGCGTGGATCTCAGCGCGTGGGAGCAACCAAGACAGCGCGGCGCGGATCAACTGCCCCATATCCTCTTTGTGGGCGGTGACTTTGAGCGCAAAGGCGGCAATCTCCTCCTTGACTGGTTTGAGCGCCAGGGGCGCGGACTGTGTGAGCTGGACATCGTCACTCGATCCGATGTGGCACCCCGCCATGACGTGCGGATCCACAGAACCATTCAGCCGAATAGTGAACTCGCTCGCCGTCTCTTCCATCAGGCGGACATCTTTGTACTGCCGAGCTTGGGGGAATGCTTTGGTATCGCGGCCATTGAGGCCATGGCTGCTGGTATTCCCGTGGTGATGACGCGAGTTGGGGGTGCGGCCGACATTG
>JBJXFJ010000377.1:0-2589 GCA_046154735.1 Chloroflexota bacterium
TCACGATTCCAAGCGCCGTAGCCGAGCCCGTGAGGGTGAACGTGGCGTAGCCGACCGCCACCTGACTCATCTGAAATGCGAACGTTGCTGGCAGCATCCCAAGCCAGAGCAGCCGGAACGCGGGCACGCGAATGGACGGATAGAGATCCAGCATCATCCGGCCGGCCGAGGGACATTGCGCTCAGTGCCCATTTGGCAGCGCCCCCAAGAGCAATCCGTCAGTCCGCTATGCGTTACCCACAAATCCGGTCGATGATGTGTCAAAGCCTCCGTACAAAAATGTGGGCAACGCATCGTGTTCTAGGTGGGGGCGCGGGCGACCGGCCAGTCGCCCCTACGGCATCCGCAATCTTACCAGCCGTCTCCATCGGGTTGCCGCTCCCGGCGTCCGCTCTGGTGGATCCCGACATCCGTAGGGGCGACTGGCCGGTCGCCCGACGCGATCTCCCGGCCGGCGACCACCGAAAGAATGGATGTTGCGCCCTATTCCTTCGTTCCGGCTGGGGGCGCGAAGCTTTCATCATTGGAGCATCGAAGGGACCAGTTCAGCGGTATGATGTGCTCACCATAGGAGTCAACTGTGTCAACACTCGGAGACATTGAACCCAACCCCACCGACCTTGATCTCGAGGTTGAGTATGTGATTGAGCTTGACGACATCGAAGCGACAAGCACCGTACGACAGAACCAGGGGAGTGAGACAGACTCACAGGGCGCCTGATAGCAGCGACGACGGGAGTTCAGGCCACGCTCACTGAAATACTGTGGCGCCCTGAGCCACCATCCGGTTGTGGCAGTTTGAACTCGTCGGTCTGCACCACCCCGGTGCCATCCGTGGCACGCACAACGAGCGTAACTCTCGATCCCGGTGCAAGATTGAGCATGGCTTCCCAGCGCACCCAGGCATCCGTTCCGGGGGAGCTCTCGATGAAGTCCGTAGGCAGCCAGGTAGTTCCAGCATCCGCGCTGAGCTCCACCAGACGAACTCCACGGCTGCCAGCGTAGGCCACCCCAGCAACGCGCCGCGGTCCTGCCGTAACCGAGGCTCCATCCGCGGGAACATCAATGCGCGACATTGTTTTCACAATCCCGTCCTTATTCCAGTTGCGCTGCTCGTACCAGCCGAGAAACTCCTGGGACACTGGTCGAATGGCCGCGAGCCACTTTGGATTCTTCATGCCGTAGCGCCCGGGCACCATGAGGCGCGCCGGGTAGCCGTGCTCACGCGGCAAGACCTGCCCGTTCATCTCATACGCCACCATAGTCTCCGGATCATTGATGATCTCCAGGGGCAACCCGGCTGAGAATTCATCAACAGAGACCACAGAGAGGAATTTCGCGGACGGCTTGAGCCCGCCGGCCAGAGCAATGATCTCACTCAGCCGCACGCCTTTC
The DNA here is from genome assembly GCA_046154735.1 of Chloroflexota bacterium. Classification (GTDB taxonomy): domain Bacteria; phylum Chloroflexota; class UBA6077; order UBA6077; family JACCZL01; genus CAVXYC01. The sequence goes on from JBJXFJ010000377.1 coordinate 1,396, forward strand.
CATCGAGCCGTCCCAATAAGATCGCAGCCGAACGATGTGAGCTCACACATGGCGGTGAAATTTGAGATGCACTCCAGCGTCTTCACGATCTCTACCGATGGAAGTTGTCTGAGGGTCCGGTAGTCAAGCTGCACGGGCCGCTGGACTTCGCCGTCGATGAGCAGGCGCCAGCTATTGGGATCCACTATGGGGTCCGCAACGGCATTCTTGGTCACCACGTAATGCTGGTCCGTGGGAGGTACCAGATCTGGCAGTGAGCCCTTGGGGCGAAGTGAAGCGGTAAGCGCGCCATCCTTGTCCCGCTCAAGCTTACGCACCGGCCCTGGGATCGGAAGGGCGGCGCTCGCCGGCACGGCTGTGGCAACGGCCGGGGTGGCTGTAGCATCCCCGACCGCGGGAAGATCTGCGGTGGGCGATGGCAGCGCCTCAGCCAACGGCAGGTCGCTGCTCACGCCACCGCCTTCGCGCCCAATCCAGCGTGCGCCAGCCCAGGCTCCCAGAGCACTCACCAGCGCAACCACAAACGCACGTCGGGAGGTCGATCGGCCGATCATCGAGCGCGGGTCAGTGAGCCGCACGAGATTCACGTACCGCCAGACCGCCAAGCAGCGTGGCGCCGTATGCAAGGAAGATAGACAGAAATGCAACGCTCACAAGTAAGGGTGACTGAAAGAGTGCCGTGCCAAAGATGCCGCCGCCGGTGATTGGCATCACCACACCCATGACCACGAGCCACAGAGCCACCGATGCGCCAAGAATCACGGAACCATTCATGACCCTTCGCAGCAGCCCATAGCCCAGAAGGGTGAGCATTACAGCCATCCCAACCACGCTTCCGGTAAGCGCCAGCTCCTTTGCGCTGGGACCGAACTGCTGGATAGCCCGCTCAAAAAGATCAAGTGGGATGAACAGCAGCGTCCATTCCATCACCCGCTCAGGGATCGAGCGGATCTGCCAGATATCGCGGGCTCGCGATTGAAGCCACATCGCCACCACGGCGGCCAGCACACTGACCACAAATGCAAAGGCTCTCGGCATCTCAGTTGCAATCCTCTCAGTAGCTTGCCACCTGGCCCCTGGTTGGGGCGTGGCTTGACTACCAGCATCGTCTCACGATCCACGCTGGCAATCCTTACACTTCTGACAGAACGTGCCCTGTTGCAACGTACCGAGGGGTGGGGGGGGGGGGGGGGG
>JBJXFJ010000382.1:0-7859 GCA_046154735.1 Chloroflexota bacterium
CCCCCCCCCCCCCCACAACCGGTGACCAGCACCTGACAATCCATTGATTGACAGAGCAGTAGTACGGAAGTGCGGATGTGGCTCGGTAGAGTCGGGCTTCTAGCCCGACTCTACCGGAGACCTCCCGAGCCTCATGCGCCCAACTGTATTAGAGGTCGACCTTACGCCCTCGAACCACAAGGAACCAACCGACACGCCCACCAAGCGAGGGCGCCCAGGGCAAGCCTGATTCATCGTGAAACGTCGGCACCACGTGGACGCGCACATCCTGAAATCGGCGGAAAAGCTGACGGGCTTGCGCCACCGTATAGGATCGAGTGAGCGGGTTATCCGGCGCGTACTCAGAGTGACGGCTAAACACCTCGCCCCAGGAGCGGTTGAGCAGCTCGCCGCGCATGATGCCATGCTTCAGCAGAATCTTAAAGACCACCCAGGATAGGGTGTGGTAGATCATGATCGTGATCTGACCACCCGGCTTGAGCACGCGGTGGATCTCTCGAACGGTCGCCGGCGTATCAGGAGAATGATGAATGACACCCCAGCTATAGACGAGATCAAATGAATGATCGGCAAACGGGAGGTGCTCAGCATTTGAGACTAGAATCTCTGCGCTCACCTGTTCCAGAGCTATGCGCTGCCGTGCGAGCGTGGCGCCCTTATAGCCCAGGTCCACGCCGGTGACGTCAGCACCGGCCCGAGCGAAGCGCATCAAATCCGAGCCGGCGCCAAAGCCTACTTCGAGCACACGTTTCCCACGCCAGCGAGAGAACTGCGCATAGCGCGGGATTTCTGGCTCCATCGCGTAGCGTTCAGCCTCAATCGCGGCAAAGTACTCCGGAGTGCCTTCCGGCAGATCCTTTCCGTACGTCCCACACGGTGTCTCATTCCAGAACGCTCGCACTTCCTGGACGGTTGGCGCATAGCTGGTGTTACGGTTCATCACCAGAGTGTGTACCCGATTCTCATTGCAGAAGGCCAGTCCAAGCCGGGCCACGCTGGAACGGAAAACGTTCTTGTTCCATCCGACAACCCCCAGGCGGTTCACAATGGCAGTCCATTAGAACTGGTGCAGCCTTCTTGGGTGAGCCGTTTCCATTTGAGAAGTGGGACGTCCGCCACGGAGATGACCCCAGAAGCAGGACTAAAACCATGGATAATTTAGAGATCTCGCCAATTTCGCCCGTGCGGGGCACACAACCCGTTGATGAAATCACTCCACCCGCTGAGGTCGTTCGTGAGGATGACGCCTCACGGGTGAATTCTCGGATGCCCTGGGCAGCGCTGCTGGATCTCGGCACGGGCATTGAGCCTGCCGCGTACGCGGAGTACACGGGCAATGATGTCATCAATCAAGTGAGCATCAAGATCATTGATCCGAGTACTGGTGGCGTAATCCGCGAGATGCCCAGCTCCGAGCTACTCTCGCTCTCCGAAGCGCTCTCCGCGTACGAAGATCTTGGGCGACGTCATGGCGGCTCCCTCTAGCTCAGATTTCTGACCATCAGCTTGAGCCACGACGGTTCAAGAAGGAGCCGTGAAACGATCTGGTTGCGTCCCCGATTTGCTCTAACGGGTCACGATGCGGACAAAGACAGGGTATCCCGATACAGGCCCACCGTTCGCTCGGCGATACGCGCATGAGTGAAATGCTCGAGGACGCGCGCTCGGCCGCGCCCGGCCAGGTCTGCCCGCAATCTGGCATCCATCAGGACACGGGTGAGTGTCGCGGCCAGCGCCTCCACGTCACCTTCTGGGGTCACCAGGCCCGCATTGCCAATTACCCGAGGGATCTCGCCACTATCTGAGCCGATCACCGGCACACCACAAGCCATGGCTTCCACCAGAATCCGGCCGAATTGTTCCTTCCAGAATGTACGCGTCTCTGACGGGAGCACAAGCACGTGCAGCCCGCGGAGCGCCTCCGGCACCGCGCCTGAGGGCACCTGGTCACGAAACACCAATCGTTCGCGCACCCCTAATGCGAGGGCACGCGCCTCGAGATCTGTCCGAAATGGCCCAGCGCCAATGAGCTCCAGGCGCCAATCATCCGCCAGACGCGCGGCCGCTAGAAGCAGCGTCATCAGTCCCTTCTGCTCAACAAGCCGGCCAACGAATCCAATGCTCCACGGAGGTCCGGGCCGCGGCGCACCGGGCGAGAACCGGTCCGGGTCGATGCCAAACTGCGGAATCACTTCCAATCGACCGCGATACCCCTTCTGGCGCAACACCTGGGCCGCTTCCTCGGTGCCGGCGATGACCGCATCCACGGACCGATAGACCCACTGCTCCATCAGCGAGAACGGCGGCGGATAGCGACGGAGCAGATTCTGCCAGGTGAAACAGACGGTCTTGGCGCCCGCGGCCCGCGCATCGCGAATGGCCAAGAAGGTGGACAGATTGTAAGGCTCCTCGTCCACGTGCACGAGGTCCGGCCGCAATGTTCGAAAGAGCCGGCCAAGCGTCGGGAAGTGAAAAAGATGAAAATTGCCATTGAAGCGAATCGGCTGCACGGCAAGTCGATACCCCCGCGTGTGACTCGTCTCCAGCCTCAACTCGCCGACCTCGGTCTTCCAGCTCGGCGGTACCACGCAAACCAGCTTGAGGTCTTGGTACGCGGCCATCGCCTCGAGCTTGCGCTGGTACTCACCCACAACCAGCGCTTTGGAGACGATAATCGCGTTCACGCCGCGCGCGCTCGCCGATAGACCTCGAGGGTTTGCTCCGCCACTTGCCGCCAGCTAAAGTGGCTCGCCCGCTCCTGAGCCCGCTCGCTCAGCTCCGCGCGCCGATCCGGACTATCCAGGAGGCAACCAATCGCCTCGGTCATGGATGACTCACTCGTGGAGTCAATGAGGTAGCCCCCATCCCCCACCACCTCAGGTAGCGACGAACTGTTTGAGGTAATGAGCGGCGCGCCGCACTTCATTGCCTCCAGCGCTGGGATGCCAAAGCCTTCATACAGCGAGGGGAAGACGAAGGCCGTGCAGCCGCTGAGTAATCTGGCCTTGTCCTCCTCTCGGAATTGGCCTGTGAAGATCACCTGATCCTCCAAGCCAAGCTCACGAACAAGCGGGCGCGGATCCGGATACAGCGGATGGCCAAGCTGATGAATGCGCCCGGCTATGACAAGTTGAAATTCCCGGCGCAGTCGCTCCGGCAACGCCGCGTATGAGCGAATCAAGCGCAGCACATTCTTACGGAGGTCGAATCCGCCGAAGTAGAGCACGTAGCGATCGCCAATCCCGTAGCGCTCACGCACCTTTGAGAGGACCCATGAATCGGTGACCGGCTTTAGATTCTCGTCCACAGCATTGCCAATGACGTGAATGCGGTCCGCCGGGATGCCCAACGTGCGCACGATGTCACGCTTGGAGCACTCAGACACGGCAATCACCGCTCGGGCGCGCTTAGCCGACTCAGAGACCAGCCAGGTATAGGCCTTACTCTGACGTCGCCAGGCGTACTCCTTGAGAATCAGCGGAATCACGTCATGGATCGTCACCACCGTGGGCACAGGTGAAATCAGCGGCGCGGCAAAGTAGGGAATGTGGAGTAGGTCCACGCCCTCCTTGTAACACGACTGCACCAGCCCCACCTGCTCCCACCAGAGCTTCTCCAGGTGCTCGTTAAACCGAGCCACCGCGCTCCATACCTCCACGTTGCGGAACCGATCCGATTCGGTGAATCGCGGATAGGCAATGGGATAGGCACGCCGAAACTTCGGGCTCAGGAGCGAGTAGCTATTCTCGTGATCACAATCGTGCAATCCACGGATCAGGTGGAAGAGGTGCTGCCCGCTGCCGGTGGTCGGCTGCTGAAGAAAAAGAGCATTCATTCCGATGCGCATGGGTTGTCCGTTGGTCATTCGCGTCATCCATCACGGCGCTGTGGCGCATGACAACTGAATCTGAGTCGCGGCACCATCGCACGCGGGCATGTAAGAGGATACCAGCAAATGGACAATTGAGGACGAACGATTGTAACTGTTCACGTCTCGAGGGATGTTCACCGCAGAGACTCGGAGACGCAGAGAGAACAAAGAAGTAACTCTGCGTCTCTGAGTCTCTGCGGTGAACATTCGTCCCGTGGAATCTAAACATTTACGGACGATTGAATAGACTTGACAAGGTTGGCACCGCTAGGCCAACGTTTCGTGAAGAGAAACGCTCCGCCAGAGCCGTCATTCATCCTTATACTATTTCCGTGAGACAATGAGCCTATGGCCATGCCGAGCCGCGTCACATTCAAGGCCGAAGACATCTGGGACACACCGGATGATGGCAATCGTTACGAGGTCATCGGTGGTGATCTGTACATGACACCGCCGCCGCTTGATGCGCATCAGGCCGTGGTCACCGCGCTGAGTGCCATCCTCTGGGAATTCGTGCGACGACATCGTCTCGGACATGTGCGAGTGGCTCCCTTTGGCGTGGTGTTGGACGCGAGCAACGGTCTCCAGCCAGATGTGGTCTTTATCTCCAATGCGCGCTCCCGTATCCTGAGCACGCGCGGCGCGGAAGGCGCCCCAGACCTTGTGATCGAAGTGCTCTCACCAAGCACCGCCAGCACTGACCGTGGTCTCAAGATGCGGCGTTACGCGACCTCGGGCGTGGAACACTACTGGATTGTTGATCCCACGCGTCACACCATCCAGGAGTACATGCTCGGGAACGTGGGTATGAGCTTACATCGACGACCGGGGCCGCTGACGAGTTTCATCCGCGTGTCTTCCCCGCCTCACTCTTCCAACACTGGAGCTCTGGCGCTAGAACCTCCGCTGAGCGCTTAGAATGATCGTGCCCATCCGAGAACCCGGCCGCCGTCTACGACACGATCCCCAGCTTCACTTCCGCGCCCACTCGCTCATACACGTTCAGCAGCTTTACCGCCGCGGCCTCCCAGGTGAATCGCGCGGCCCGCTCAAGCCCACGGACACGATTCAGCGCGCGTAGCTCCTCATCCATGAGCACCCGAGTCAGTGCCTCGGCCAATGCCTCGATGTCATTGGGATCCACTTGCGGCGCGGCATTACCAACAACCTCGGGCAGTGACGCCGCGTTGGAGGACACCACCGGCGTGCCGCAGGCCATTGCCTCAAGCAGGGGGAGTCCAAATCCCTCATAGAAGGAGGGCATCACCAGCGTGGCGGCCGCCGAATACAGCGTGGGCAAATCCGCGTCCGCGATGAACCCCGGGAAAATGATCTCGTCACGCACCGGCGACTGCTCAAACGTCTCGAAGATGCCATCAGCAAGCCAGCCCCTGCGGCCCACAACCACCAGCTTATGAGGCAGCTTTTGGCGCTGCTTTACAAGCTCAAATGCTTGGATCAACCCCTGGAGGTTCTTGCGCGGCTCAATGACTCCCACAAACAGCACGTAGGGCGATGTTCCGACACCAAGCTGCTGTCGCATTGCCGCCAGTCGGGCCGGTTCCTCCACCGGTCTAAACCGCGGGTCCACACCGCCCGGCACCACCGCCACACGGTCAGGCGGGATACCCAGGAGACAGATCACATCATTCGCGGTATTCTCAGAATCGGCAACGATAAATGACGCTCGGCGGGCGGACCGCGGAACCACCCGCAGCAGATATTCCCGGAGCGATTCATGGGCGCATTCCGGAAACAGCAAGAACGCGAGATCGTGCACCGTCAAGATACTGGGGGTGTGCCGCAATGGTGGAAGCACAAAGTCAGGCGAATGGATGAGATCCACGGCGCCGGTGAAGATATTAATGGGAATCGGAAGGTTGGCTCGATGCCAGAGGATGTTGAGCCAGCGCTCAGACACGGGCAATTCACGACGAGTCACATTGCGCGCGGACGGAAACTCCAGGACGGCGCCAGCGTTGGGCCGCGCATGAACCAGTAAATACTGGTTCTGCTGATCGATCGCCACCACGGCACTGATGAGCGATCGTACGAATCGACCAATCCCCGCGGTTTGATTGACCGCCGCCGTGTAATCAACAGCGATACGCATCAGATCAGCGCTTTGCGCCGCCGCACGAGGTAGAGCACCAGGCCTATGAGCACCAGGCTCCAGTAACTGATCGCGCGATCCAGAATGGCCACCGAGGTGGCAAGCGATTCATCCATACCTGGAATGATGCCCATACGGCCCGCCACCAAGAGAATGCCCACCATGGCCGATTCCACAAAGCCGAGCCCCGCCGGCGTGATAGGCAGTGTGGTGAGCAGCGCGGACGCCATGGCAATGAAGATGATCATGGAGAAAGACACCCACTCCACACCAAGCGAGAGACCCACCAAATAGAGCCTTGCACCCTCCACGCTCCATGCACCCAGGGAGTACACCAGCACCATTGGGAGACTGCGGAATGACCCAAGGGTACCCTGTTCAAAACTTCCATAGTGCTGCTGGAATCGGGCCGGGACCAGCCGCACAATGAACCCGCTGAAGTTGCGCATCACCACAAGTCCCGCCACCACCAGGATGGCCAGCACGGAGCCCGCCTGCAAGATGGTCATCACGGTGTTTGGCAAGTGCCCGCTGAACACCCTGAGCGCGGCGCCACCGAGCAGCAGGAAGACGAGCAGCGTATCAATGATGCGCTCCGCCAATATGGTCCCGAACGTCATTGCAAACGAGGCAAGCGACGCCCGCTTGAGCAGATAAGCCCGGTACGCGTCTCCGAGCTTCGCCGGCACAATGCAGTTGGCAAACCACGAGAGCATGATGATCTCCGAGATGCCGAGAAGCGAGGGCAAGCGGATACCGTGATCCTTCTCAAAGCCCGCGTTTTGCAGCAGTTTGCGCCAGCGCAAAGCGCGCAGAGGGAAGGTGATGTAGTAGACCGCAAAGGCCAGCGCAAACCAGCGCAAATCGGCCTGAGAGAGCCTATTCAGAATGGCCCCCGCCTCCACATTGATCCGGCTCATCACGAGGGCCAGGATGCCAAATCCAATCAGGAACGAGAGGAACGTGCGCTTGTTCAGGAAGCGGCGCGAGAGTGGCTCCGGGGGAGATTCCGCCTCTCCCAGCTCAGGCTCGGGTGATACCATTAGCGATTCTTTAGCCAACCGGCTGCTCCAGGGATGACTCATGCAGCACTATCGTCAGGCCAAGGAAGGCACCGATTTGAATGGCCATGCTGTTCACGAGGAGATTATCGAAAAAGCTATGTACAGAGAACACCACCGTGGATCCCAGCAGCCCGAGTGCGAGCGCTCGATGGAATCCTGATGAACGCAGAAACGCACTCCGAGCACACCACATGAGCGAGCCAAGCATCCAGAGCAACGCACAGAATGCAACAATGCCGGCCTCTGCCGCCATGTTCAGATAGTAATTGTGAGCATGGCCGAGTGACTCCGGCCAACCGGGGAGCGCATAGTCAATGTATCGGGCCGGGTAGTTCCCCGCGCCCACGCCCAGCAGCGGCTGCTCTTGAAACATCTCCCAGCCCGCCTGCCAGTGAGCGAGGCGCTCAATGAGCGCGAAGTTCTCTGGCGTTGGGCGCACGCCGCGCACATCGAACACTCCAAAGTATTCCACCACGGGGGCAATGCGGTCGGCGAGCACGGGCGGCAAGAGCCCCGTGGCCGCCAGAACTCCAAACAGGACTCCCACAAAGCCCAGTGCGGCCACGGCCCGAACCGCCGACCTCCGCCAACTGAGCAGCATGACCACGAACCCCAGAACCAGGCCGAGCCACGCTCCGCGTGAAAAGCTCATCACAATGGCCAAGCCGGCACAGAGAGCACACCCGGCGGCGAGCAAACGAAAGCGCCGCGTAGGACTGGCGATGGCGCAGACAACCGCGAGAGGCAGCACGCTGGCAAGATAGCCGGCGTAGGGATTGGGCTGGCCAAAGTGCCCATGGGCCCGCATAAA
>JBJXFJ010000383.1:0-2875 GCA_046154735.1 Chloroflexota bacterium
CCGTTGACGGTTACGCGGCCAGAAGGGCTTATCCCCGAAGGCCAAATGTCCTGCTCCGTGCCGCCAATTGATGGCTGGCGGTTCACGTGGAAGCAGCGCTAGACGCTCGCTCCGCCTTTCATTCTCGTAATGTAGATGCTCGGATCCAGACCAAACACGCCGTGCCGCTGCAATCTTCCAAGCAGGAAGCCGTGGGCGCCCAGATCATGCAGCCTTGCCACGTCACCCTTCAGCAGCGCCGTGCGCTCAGTCTCCGTGAGACGAAAGTCTGCCAGCGCCTCAGCCGGATTCTGCTGCACGCGCGCCCGAAACGCATCATCCTTGTCTATGAGATGACACACCTTATGAACTGAATAAATGCTCACACTGCCCCCTCTGAACGAATGCAAAATTCAAAGTTCAAAATGAAAAATGGGATCAATCGATGCCCGCGCCAGCATCCTCGGTCGAGTTAGTCTGCATTTTGCCGTTTGCATTTTGCACTTTGCATTTCTCACTCGCACCTCCACGCTCCCCACGCTTCGCCGCGACCCTTCAACGGTTCCAGAACCGACGGTTTCCGCCCACCCGTGGCGCCCAGCAGGGCAATCCAGTTCAAGATCTCGCCCGCCACGTTTCCGGCCCGGTCAAGCTGAGCGGCCGTGGCCCCCGTCACCAACCGATCCACGTCCGCGGTGTCCAGGCACTCCATCACGATACGCATCCATTCTGGGTCCGGAAAGCCATTAAACGTCTCGCGCGCGCCCTTGTTTCCGCCGATATCCAGAGAGAAGCTCCCGCTGCCCAGCACACCCACGCGCAAATTATCCGGCCAGCTCTCCACCGCCCGCGCCACCATTTGACCCAGCTCCAGACAGCGCTGCGCGCGCGGGAGCGGTGCCACAATGGCACCGATAAAGACCGGGACAATTGGTACGGTCACTCCGGGCGTCACGAAGTGGAGCGGAACCATGAATGTATGATCCAGCTCAAATTCCTGGGTGACCGAGAGGTCAAAACTCTCGTCCAGCCCCTGGGCCCGCAGATGCGCCGCCAATCCCTCATGCACGGGCACCTGATAGCGCGGCATCGTCGTATCGTCATTCGGGCCGGCCGATTGGTCCGTGACACCAACGCTGAACAGCGGCAGATTGTCGAGAAAGAACGTGTTCAGGTGGTCAGAGCTGAACACCACCAGCGCATCCAGCTCAGCCTGCCGAGCTTCATCCGCCACCTTGTCATAGAGAGCGCCAATCTCAACAGCGCCCTTGCGCACAGCTTCCGGGTTCCCCGGATTGTGCGGAACCCCAAACCCAGCAACTATTCTGGCCATGAATACCGTCCCGTCGCCGCATCGCAAACACGCGGCATTCCTGAGATTACCAAAAGCTGGTCAGGATCAGCCCTTCACCAGTCGAACGGTCACGTTCCTGAGTGATGTTAGTGCACGGGACCATGGAAACCGCGCGGCACACGCCAAATTGAATGGCAGCGTCGCAAGAAGACCGCCTTCAATGGATCCCTCTAGTCAAGCTTGGGCAGGCCAATGATCCCGCCAGATGCTGTGACAATTATCAAGGAGCGACAAGATCTTCCAGGTTCATGCTGGCTGCCTGGAATCAAAGGACGCTGTGCCCCTTGGACACTTGATCCAATAGGAGGACATCGCACTGACACCCGGATACATCAGGAACTTGTACTGTTGCTCACGGTCGGGTTGCGAATCCGGGCACTGACGCCCGGTTTTTGCACTCCTGACACCACCGTATGGCCCGTCCCCACCCGCGTGGTTGGCGGAATGGATGTATGATCCCGGGCGTCCGCGCGGAAACGCGCGATTCTTGTGTGGAATGAGGAGGTGCGGATCATGGCGGCAATGAAATTTAGCGTGGGCGGCAGTGGCGGCCTGGGCTGGCAGGGGCATGTGGATGTCGCCGCGGCCCTGGAGGAGCTGGGCTACTATGGCTTCTACCCCTCAGACCACCTCATGCCCATTGTTGATCGGGGCGGTGATCAGGATCGACTCGATGCGCCATCGGCTTTGCTGGCACTGTCCGGTCGAACCACGCGGCTGCGGCTGGGCTGCATGGTGCAGGCAAATCTTCTCCGTCACCCAGTCATCACCGCCATGATGGTGAATACGCTCGATCACGCCTCGAACGGCCGCGCCGAACTGGGTATTGGCGCGGGTGGCAATCGTCGCGAGTACGATATTCACGGGTTCCCCTACCCAGATACCGTGGAGGAGCGCATTGCCCGGCTGGATGAGGCCGTGGGACTCATCACGACACTCTGGGCAAATGAGCGCACCACGTTTGAAGGGCAGTATTACCGGGTGCATGACGCGCCATTTTTCCCCAAGCCCATCCAGCAGCCACACCCGCACATCTTCATTGGTGGCATGCACGTGGGCACCATGCGCGTAGCAGCCAAGTTTGCTGACGAGTGGAATGCACTGGGCGCGCTGAAGGAGGTGGAATCCCGCCGTGAGCGCATGCGCGGGCTCTGCGACGAGGTGGGCCGCGATTTTGAGAAGCTCCAGATCTCAAAGCAGGGCGCATTTCTACTCACAGATGACCGGGCTGAGGCGCAGCGATTCATTGATCGGCAAATCTCGCACCTCACCGCCAACCCGAGCTTCAAGCTCCCCGCGGGATATACCTCACCCGAGGAGCTGGCACGCGAGGCGCACTTCGTCGGCAGCTCAAGTGAGCTGGTGGAGCTCATCGGCCGCTGGCGCGAGATTGGCGTACATCACCTGAATTTCCAAACCCCACGGCCGTTCAAGCGTGACATGCTGGAGCGATTTGCCGCTGAGGTGATGCCATCCTTCTCATGAGCAACTAGTACAAGCTAGCGGATGTAGCTCGGGAGTTCTGGAGTGGGGGGGGGGGGG
>JBJXFJ010000387.1:0-7614 GCA_046154735.1 Chloroflexota bacterium
CCCCCCCCCCCCCACCACCGGTGGCAGGGGAACCCCACAAACCAATTTGGACAGTGCACTAGCTGTACTCGACGGCTTAATGACGGTGTTGCGGATCGACCCGTGCCGCTGGGGCCAGCCATGGTAGTGGCGTCTGACTGATTACGAGGCAACGCGGATCCAGGGTGCAGCAGGCGCCGTCATCAGCGTGATCGGACAGCTCTACCTGGATGGTGGCATGCTCAATGCTGAACTGTTCGCGCAGCAGCACACGCAGGTCATGAAGGATCTCAGCGCCACGACGATCACGCGCTACCACGTGACCGCTCATGGCTATGAAGCCGCTGGTGATGGTCCAGATATGAAGATCATGGACCGCGGTGACGCCTGGCACATCGGCCATGGCATGCTCCAGGGCGTCCAGATCGATATTGGCTGGGGCGGACTCGAGCAGCACATCGAGCGCGGTGGTGAGAAGCTGCCAGGCGCGCGGGACGATGTACAACCCAATCAGGACCGAGGCGATCGGGTCAATGGGCCACCAGCCAGTCAGCAAGATGACCAATCCAGAAACGATGACGGCCGCTGAGCCAAGCAGATCCGCCAGCACCTCGTTAAAAGCGGCGCGGAGATTGATACTTTCACCGGTGTGGCCATGCAAGATCCATACGCCCAGGAGATTGACTATCAAGCCGCCCAAGCCGATCAACAGCATTGGCAAGCTTTGGATATCCGGCGGGTCACCGAGGCGATGCCAGGCCTCATAGAGCACGTAGCCGGCAATGCCAAAGAGCGCCAGGCTATTGAGCATGGCCGCCAGGATCTCCGCGCGGTAAAACCCGTACGTTTTGCGGGGCGTGGCCGGGCGCCGGGCGAAGCGCAGCGCAAAAAGCGCCATGCCCAGCCCTAACGAATCCATCAGCATGTGCCCGGCGTCCGCCACCAGAGCCAGGGAGTGCACCAGGACGCCGCCAATGACCTCGGCCAGCATATAGCTCGCCGTGAGCAGCAGAACCGCAGTCAGCCGCCACTCACTTGTGCTTGCGGCATCCCCATGATGGTGGTGTTCGTGGCCGACCGACACGCGTGCTCCCCGCGGTGGAGTGGTTTATTGCCCACGCGGCACCGCATACCGCACTATCTCACCGTCTCTGGATTATAGGTTGCCAGCGTCTGAATGAACGCGAGCCTGCAAATGGGCGTCCCGGATCTGGGGCGTGGCCGCGCTACGCGTTACAGGGTCCGGGTGGACTCGCCTCGGGCCGACGTGATATCGGTCAACGACACGTGTTCAAGGGAATCCGCAATCATGTCCGCATGGCGAAAATCGAGGGGGCGGGTGACCTCGTTCGGCACGGCTAGGCAAAAAATCCCCGCCGCCTTGGCAGCGGTCACGCCATGCGGGGAGTCTTCAATAGCGATCGCCTCCGAAGGCGCCACGCCCAGGTGGTCCAATGCCGCGAGGTACACATCCGGATCCGGCTTAGTACGCGCCACGTGATCGCGACAACGCACACCGCTAAAATGTTGGCGCAGTCCCAAACGCTCCAGGTGTCCATCAACCCAGAGGAGCGACGAGCTGGATGCTACGGCGCATTGGAGTGAACGGGCGCGCGCATCAATAAGCCAGCGCTCAACGCCCGGCCGAGGACTCAGCGCGTGAATCATCTCCATGCAGCGCGCCCTGCGCCGCATCAGGATCGATTCGCCATCCAGCATGCGGCCCACTTGCTGTTCAAGATGTGCCACCACATCCGGCATTCCGCCGTGCCGACCAACGAACTGGCACCAGAAACCATGATCGAGCTCAGCCCCGTGCTCAGCAAATATCTCCTGCCACGCCGCCAGATCGGGCGTCTCGGTATCAAGGATCAATCCGTCGAAGTCAAAGATGAGCGCTTTCAGAGGCACCCCACAATGATAGCTGAGAGGCCGACGGGGAGTGAGTGAATGGTAAAGAATTGTGGGTTGTGAGCAGGGTGTTTTCGTTGTCTGCGGTGCTGGTCCTCCAGGTTGTGCTGGCGCAGCCCCCGGTGGCGTCCGGCCTCCGCACCTGCCAGTGTCCGAGTGGTTGACTGGCAGGTACAGAGACCTGCCGCCACCGGGGGGACACTGATCCGCTGGACTCCATGACTTTGAAATGACCCTGAGTTGTGAGGAAAGGGCGCCCCACCAGTCTTCAGGCTCCCAACCAGCTCACTCCCATTTCAGTCGATAGATCGCCACGTCACCGTAGTTCTTATGTCGGACGACTAGCTCATAAGTTGCGCGGGCGTCTAGCTCATTGTAGAGAAGCCGCTCTACGCGGCGATCCGTGGCAATCTTTGCATCCGTGATGACGAAGTCCGGTCGCGTCTCCTCGAGGAACTGGGCCGCGCTCATATTCATCTGGCGGGATAACCGCTCAAATACGAAGATATCCGTATAAGGGTGGTCCTTGAGACCAATCCAGTAGACGGGCGGCGCCATGATCCGCGCACCGGGGCCGGCCAGCTCACCCAGACGAGCGGTAAGCTGCGTATATTCCTGGCCGGCGCGGTACCGCCGAGCCCGGATGTAGTTCTCCCAGGCGCGGTCTTCAACTTTGAGTGGGAAATAAGCGGCAAGGCCGATGAGCCCGGCGAAGAGCGCGGGGCCAATAACCCTGCCACCTGTTCTGGAGGGTGAGTGACTTCCCACGCGCCGCCATCCAGCAGAAACGTCGCTGATCAACTTACCCACCAGGAGCATGTAAAACGGATAGGTGAGCAGCATGTAGTACTTGGATTTGGTGCTCACGGCGAAGACGAAGAAGATGAACGTGGCTCCCAGACCAAACAGGATGACGCGCGAGCCACGATCGCCACGGACGCCCCACCAGATACCGAAGAGCAGCCCGGCGGAAACAAGCGCAATCTCTAACGGCTCCTCGCCAAAGTAGTCCCAGTAGCGGGCAAACTCATTGCCCACGAGACCGAGCAGGCCCGCACTCACCGCTCGGCCGGCTGGAGGCGCCTTGTCCACACCCACCCAGTAACGCAGTCCCGCCAGGAAACCGCTTGGATCAGGCACAAATCGAAACAAAAGGTACTGCACGGCGGCAAGCGTAAGCCCCGCGATGAGAAATCGAAGGTGCGGCTGTCGCCAGAACCCCCATCCGTGACTCAGGAGTAATGCGCCCCCCACCAATGGCATCAGCCCAAGCGCATTGGGATGCACATCAAATGCGAGACCGAGCAGGTAGCCCGCGAGGAGCGTCCAGCGAGGCTGTCCCCTGACAAGCGCAATCTCGGTCAATAGCAGCGCCGCAAGCACGAGCGTGATCACCTGGACATCCGGGCGAAGGGTATGACTGGAGACCAGGAACGGGTCAGACACCGCCAGCAACACGACGGCAGCGAATCCTGCGGCGCGGCCCCAATAATGCCGACCCAACGCATACGTCACTAGCAGCAGTCCGGCTGCCCAGATCAGCGAAGTGAGCCGAGCCTGAAACACACCAGCGCCGCCCACTCGAAATATGAGTCCGGCCGTAAACCCCTGGATCCCGCCATTCCCCCAGGTGGAAAAGCCGCGATGCGCGTTCATCTTCTCCGCGCTGGGGTCCACTCCAGAGGCCGCCCAGAAAATGTTGGCCTCACGCCCCTCGTCATTGATCAGAGGCGGCCAGCGTGTCAAGCCCGGAAGCAGCGCAACGATGTAACCGATGATGACCGCCACCACCAGCACATCAACCTGGAGCGCTCTCCTGTAGCCACGCAGTTGACTCAGGTGGGTGCCCCCTGCAACAGTATCCGGGCTCGCAATCATGAGGCCGAAGGAGCGACCGGACGGTCTTCTGATTCCCAATCACGGTTCACGTGCCTGGCAAGCAAGCTTCCGGTGACCTCCACATGTTTCGATGAGGGCACCAGCACCATGTAGAACGCGTCCTCATAGGCAGCTGACCAGCCCGGCAGCAGATCCGCGGTGGTCAGCGCATAGCCAGTGAGTCGAAGTACTTCAAGCGATTGGGCCGCGCGGAGCTCTACAACGTTCGTCCCCTGGCGCAACTCCACAACACGGCGGATATCCGCCCAGTTATCGCGCGGCAGCTCCGCGTCCGTCATCGGTAACTCACGACCATTCACAATGAGCATTCCTGGTGTCACCGACCCTCGCCCCCGGCGCTTCACGCGCAGCACCAGGTCAGCGTCACGGTCACTGGGGCTCCAGATAGCAAATCGAGTTTGATCATTGGCGCCCATTGTCAAGAACTCATAATGATTGCTGGTAACGAGCCGGCCAATCCCGCGACCTTCCCCATGGGGCGCCAGTCCTCGGGCCGTCAATTCGATGCCGGCCAGGCGACTCTCGGATCGCTTCATGACGATGTACGGGGAGCTGTATTTCAGTGCTGTCTCTTTCAGCGCAGATGGATCACCGCTGTAGGCACGCAAAACATCGGACTGTCGCTCAGCCTCAGAGAAACCGCTCAACCGGCCAACGTCAAATGCGAGCTTGATAGCCGCGGTTCGGTGAAGATAGACCACCTTCTGGCCGGCTTCGTACCAAATGAGCGTGGCTTCCGTGACCGGAGAAAGCACCGTGCGTGGCCCATGTGCCCGTGCTTCACGAGCCAACCAGGGTCCCATAGCGAAGTTTCCTTGCAAGTCCCATTCCTGGTCCACGAACTCGGGTTCATTCCAAAAATCAGCAATGCGATCCCACGTGCCGCGCGAAGCTGGAACAGTGGAGACCAGACAGACGGCGGCCACGAGCCCAACCGCAAGCACACCGCGGATTCGAAGTGCTGGTAATACTCCGATCACCAGCGCCTGCGCCGCCATCAAGACCAGTGGCTGGGACGAGAACTGCCACAGACGCCGTGGAAAAAACGTATCCCCGCCTGGGAACCCAGTGGGGCGGAGCACCGCCAGGAGCACCGGCGCCGTCCACCAGACCAAGAGCAGCAGCGCCCCCGGATCACGTTGCCGTAGAAAACGGCGCGCCGTCATGAACAAGCCTATTGGACCGAGCACCAGGAATAAGCCGAACTCCATTGGGAATTCAGATAGGCTCAGTTTCACCGGCACACGATACGCCGGCATCTCTACACTGAATGACTGGCTGGCAATGATTGCCTGAAGCTCCCACACCCACCAGAAGGCTGAAAGTCCGGCGGTGAGCGCGCTGGTGATGATGCTCACCCGCACCGCCGGCCAGAACAGATCTCGACGCATCGACAACAGGAATGCGAGATAGAGGGCCAATAACGGCGCGGCAAACACCGCCGTCTGCGTATGGGCCAGCACCATCAGGGCAAAGACGATGCCCGCAAGCCACGCACCCGGACGCCAGCGCTGCACCACCGCACGATGCACGCACACCAGCCCAACGGGCAGCAGCAGAAACGCAATGTCGCGCGGGAAGGTGGGGAAGAAATTGTGCTGGCCAACAAAGAGTGAATCTACCCAGACGCGGTCTTCCGTAGTCTTCCAGCCACCGGCAAATGTGGCCAGGAGCGCCCCAACCACCGCCGATCGTCTGTCCAGTCCCAGGCATCGACCGGTCCAGTAGCTTGCCAGCGGCAGGAGAGGCGCAAAGAGAATGGAGACGATGCGAATTGCCTCGGTCAGCCGCACGCCCGTGACCAGGCCAATCCCCGCGGACATCCAATGCAGCAGAGGCGAATAAAACGCCGGCATGCCCGGGTAGGGTCCACCGGGCATCACCTCACCAGCCTGGATCTCGGCCATGAGCGCATGGTGATAGATCATGTCGCCGGTCCAGAACCATGTCTTCGGCTGAAGCAGCCCGCCCTGCAGGATGAGTGCGATCATGCAGAGCGCAAGCATGAGCCATTTGGCGGTCACTGCCGAAATATCCGCCTGGCGCACGGCCGCCACAGCTTTCAGCGTGCCAATAAGCGCGGCTCGAGAGTTGGTGATGGTCATCGTGGAGTCCCCTGGTGCAGAGGATCAACCCAGGCGGTCATGACTGCTCTCTGGTTCATCGTGACTGCTCCGCAAGCCGAGCCTCAGCCTGCTGCAGCTTCTCCGCGAAGACGGCGCGATCGGGCCGACGCTTCAGCGCCTCGCGATGAAACTCGATTGCCTCAGCATGCCGCCCCTGACCTCCAAGCGATTCCGCCACCCAGCTCCAGAGTGACGCGTCAGAATCATCCCTCATCAAGGCCGCGCGGAAATGCTGTTCCGCATCGGCGAAGCGCCGCCGGTTCATATAGACGGCACCAATCTCCACCTCCGGACGGTCATAGGTGGGATCCACCTGGCTGGCCAAACTGAACCAGTAGATGGCCTTTTCCGCATCGCCGCCGCCTCTGCCCTCATTGATCCGGTAGGGCTCTCCGCGCAATACAAGTTGGCGAGCCAGCGATCGGGCCGCGCTGGGATTGAGGTCCGTGGCCGTCTCAAACCATCGCAGTGCCTCGTCCAGACTACCGCCACTGTTCAGCACGGCCACCGCCAGATTGGACATGTGCTCAGAATTCGATGGCTCCAGCGATAACAGTGCCGCGTTGGCCGCCACCGCTTCTCGCCAGCGTCCCCGAGCGGTAAGCTCGTCCACGGCCGTGCGTAACCGCGCTACATCTTCTCCAGCACGCCATTGTTCAATCGCTTGTTCGGTAAAGCCAAGCTGCTGATACAAACGCCCCAGGATGTACCGCTCGAACTCATTCAAGCCGCCAGCCGCGGCCGCAACATCCAGCGCCGTGTGCGCGCCAGTGATCTCGTTCCGTGCAGTTCGCGTCCAGCCGAGGTTGCGCCAGGCAGCGATGTTCTTGGGATTCCACTCGGTGGCTCGGGTGAACCAGAATTCCGCACTCTTGAGCGACTCCTGCCGCGCTTCCCCACTGGAGCCAGGCCAGGCTAGTGCGTGCATCAGTTCTAACGAGCCGGCATTGAGAGCCACTCCACTGCTCCAACGACTGCCAAGAGACAGGCCCATCAAGACAATGGCAAACACGGCCGCTCCCACCGCGCCCACGCGCAAAAGCCTGGCCGGAGCCACAACGACCGCGGCGCTGGCCCCATGGGCAGAGGGCAAAGAGCGGCAAATGATCGCCAGCAGGGCAATCACCACTGTAAAGCTCAGTGTGGAGGTCACCACTTGATCCGTCAGCCCATAGAGTACAGATCCGATGAACGCGCCTCCGGCGCCCGCGCCAGCCACCCAAGTCACGCTGGATGACTGATAGATGCTCCGCAAGGCCAGCACGCTCCCGCCCAGGAGTATGGCAACCAGACCGAGTGCTCCCAGAAGGCCCTGCTCCGCGTAGGCCTGCAAGATCACGTTGTGGGTGTGCGAGACGGTGTATCGATCGGGCATGGAAAAGTACCAGGCAAAGGCTTCAGCATACGTCTGAGCTCCCAGCCCAACGCCCGTGAGCGGGAAATCGCCCAGCATGTGCATGGTGCGGCCCCAGATGCCCAGTCTGGAGTCCAGCCAGTCCGACTCAATCTGACGCGAGATAACACCTCCGGCAATCAGAACGCCCAGAAAAGCGGCCGAGCCCGGAATGGCCACCCAGGCCCAGCGTGAGCGAGTGCTCCCGATGATTGCGCCCACCAACGCCAGAGCGAGGACCGCCCCGCGCGACTGTGTGGCGAGCAAGAGGACAACGTTTGCCGAGGCCAGGAGTGCTCCGGCCAC
>JBJXFJ010000388.1:0-4252 GCA_046154735.1 Chloroflexota bacterium
CCCCCCCCCCCCCACACCACCCAGCAATCCGTCGCGTCCATCCGACATTCCGTACGAGTCATTGTGCCTCTTCTGAACGTCTCTCGTGGATTCGGTTACGTAGGCCAAGCCGAGTTGTTTCCCGACAATCATTCAGTGCGAGCGCGCCTCCGGAGCCTGACAGGTCGTTTGATCCGATGCCACCTGGAGACTCCTGGAGCTGGCCGGAAAATCGGCCGAATGTGATTGAGACGGACCTGAGTTAGACCCGTCGAGCGCGGTGACCAACGGCGGTGAGAAACATCACGCTTTTCCCGTGAGCGTGTGGCCCGAAGAACTGGATCACATCGTCGTCGAAAAACGTTAGGCCGGTGGCCGCGAGATTCCGCGCGTAGCTGGCAAGGTACAATTTACCGCTGATGATGCTCGCTTCGAGTTGTGCCACGCGGTAACCGCGATCACCCCACGTTGCGAGCGCCGGGTTGAGATCGGCCAGAATGTAAATATTGGCCGCGGCGTCTGCCGCCAGTTCCTGGCCCAGGTCAAGGTAACCAGCGTCTGTTCTGAAGTCACCATGTGCCAGTTGGTCGAGTGCATGGGCGGTCGGATCATATACGTATGTTCCCGATTCGAGTCCGCTCACGGCGTTGGCAATGACATAAACGGATGACGTCGATGGACCATCTTTCCGCAGCACGTCGGCAGGAATTCCGCGCGTCGAGGCCGCCAGAATGGCAGATAGATCGTCCAGCTCAATGGCTGACCGCTCAAACCTCCGCGCGGAGCCGCGACGACGTATCACGGCTTCGATTGGTTCAGACCGGGTGTCCAACGCTGGAAGTGGGATGCCTTGGGAAATGGGCTGCCGATCATCCGCCGCTAAGCGCTTCTGACTCCAGCGTCCAGCATCAGCTCGGTCACGAAGTTTCGAAGCGGCGTGCATCCGATGAATCACTGGCTCAGGAATTTCATATACGGAATATGGGAGGCTGGCGAGCTCCAGGCGTGGCGAGACTTCGGGCGAAGATTTCACCGCGGATAACGCCCCGATTGGAACGACGGCGATGGCAAACTCGCGTTCATCGTCGAGATCAAGAAGGTGATTCACCGCGTCATCTTCAAACCCAAGCAGCACCTGGGATTGAATTTCGTGTGCACTGGCGAGGGCGAGTGTGTTGGCCAGCATCGTCCCCGCGTCCCAGAATGCGTGGCGGTACGCGCGCGCTTGATATTTCCACGAATTTCGCCAGTAGGTTGACGTGTAGATGAGCATAGCCTGCGGAAGTGGGAGAGATTCATCTCCGCCACAAGCGGACTGGAGTGCGGAACGATAGTCGCCGGACCGAATGCGCCGGAGCCGGTCGTCATGGGCGCCGTACTGGTAGATGCCGGCGTCCAGATCATTGAGTTGCCCGGTGACAGCGTAGATCTCAATGTGGTAGAGCGCGCCGGTGCAGGCCGCGGCGCGGAATTTCATGGTTCCCGCGTGCAGCGTGATCGTGCGAGTGATGCCGGCGGAATAATGCAAGAGCGTTGCGAGCATCTCGTAGGTCAACGGCTGTGCATCCGAGTCTGACACGGAAGAGGTGCTGATTGCCTCGATGCCGGGGATTCGAGAATCGGCGGCTGGAAGTGGGAGCGCGACTTCCGGCACGTTCTCATAGAGCTTATACGGGCGTGGTTGATTGTTCCAGACCATCTGGTGACGATTGGCCCTGATACTCGTGAGTGAGTGGTTCGTCGCCAGGTGATACCGCAGAGCCTCAGCTCCATCACCGTTCATGTCCGTCACCTTTATTGAAAGACTTCGATGCCCAGCTGAGAGAGCCATGCTGCGTGCCAGGCCTGATGAAACACCTGATGAACTGGTGCAGAGTCATCCGTCGAGCCCATCCGACAGTTGACTCTGTACCTGGATTAGATGGCAAATCGGAGATCGGGATTAGGCGAGCACGGCCGTCGCATACCGGCTGGGCCCCAGTTGCTCGGAGGCTATGGTGTTCAGGCTCAGCGTGAAGCTGTGCGTGGCCTCATACATCTCGCGAGTGTATTTCTCGGCCACATAGCGCTCACCGGTCCCAAAGGCACGCACATCCACCTTGTCATGCCAGTGCTCGTCAAGCTCCTTAAGGTAATAGTGCTTAAATTGCTCAGGTGCGAGATCGATGTCGCGCTGGGCGCGCTGAAGTGCTCGAAAGTACCTGGCGAGATCATCGCTGTCCACGTTGGTGGGTGCGAGGAATCCAATCATGAACGTGGTGTCCAACACTCGACGGCAGCCCATCTGCTCGGCAATGTAGTACTGCATGCCAAATACTGTGGCCGCGGGGACTTTGCCCTCGGCCAGGTAACGGATGCGATCCGCCGGGCCACCGATGAAGCTCAGGCTGATCTCATCGGGTCCCAGAATGGGCAGTAATGCCTGCATGGTGGTGAAGTGACTACCGGAATGATAGCCCACACCGATTTCAACGTTGGCCAGATCCTCTGGTCTTCTTATTGTTGACCCGGGCGGGACAAAGATGCCGCATGGGCTGACCGTATAGCCATGGCCCCACATGACACCGTGCTCCGCCGAGGCGGCCATATTGACCATCCAATGACAGGCAGAGCTCACCTCGCACGCACGTCCAGACTCCATGGACTCAAGCGCGCCCATTTTCACCTCGGCGGGAGCCGCATCTGTGGACTGGACGCTCGGGGCATGCAGTCCGTCGTCCGATCCCCAGACAAACTCATATTCCAGGCCTTCTGCTTCAAAGTAGCCCTTCTCCTGGGCTACCCATTCCTGAAGTCGACCATGTGGCTGAATTCGAAACGTTGACATGGCACCAGCTCTCTAATTCGCGATGGATTGGTGTTGGTTACCGTTATCACGTGTCGCGCGGCCCCGCTGCCACGCTGCCACGCTGCCACGCTACCGTATGCTCATATGGTACGTCCTCAGTATCCATCGTGTGGAGCAAAGCGTCGTCGCGCTTGGAGCGAGGCCGTCTTGGATGGCGGGCAAGATTCCAAGATCGAGGTGAGAGAAGACCGTCTCTGGCGCTGGCGAACGCGCTCAAGAGTCCGGTACCGCGCTTGGTCTCACCCCCAGTCTCCGCGAGGTGGCTACCCTCGTACAATACCCTCAGTGAACGAGCCGATAAATGCTCAGGGAGGATCTATGGCTGGCTACTCGATATTTGAAGACACCATGGTGGATATGACGTATCCAGAAGTGGTGAAGGCGGCCACGCGGGGCGCGGTGGTGCTTCTCCCGAGCGGCGTGGTGGAGCAGCATGGTCCGCATCTGCCAATTGGTGTCGATACATATGGAAGTTACCTGCTAGCCAAGCTGACCCAGCGGGAGATGAGCCGGTTGGGCCGTGAAGCGCCTATAGCGCCACCGTTCTACTGGGGCATCAACAAAGTCACCGAGGGGTTCCCGGCTACGTTTCGGGTGCGCCATGAGACTTCCGTGATGCTGTTGACAGACATCATGGACACACTCGTGGATGATGGCTTTCGGAATGTGCTCATTGTGAATCACCAGGGTGATGCGGCGCATGCGCGCATGCAGATTGAGGTCATGCAAGCCCAGCACGCCAAGGGGAATTCCGGTATTGCCTGGGTGGAGGATGAGCTGACGGCGAAGCGCCACGGGGCCACGGGGACAGACGCGTACTGGCTGACATTTCTGATGCCTGAGGACACTGGGTTGGTGATGAGTGGCAAACTTGGCGTCCACGCGCATGAGGTGGAGACCGCCATGATGACGCGCTGGTTCCCGGAGATCGTGAATTACGATGCTCTGGAGAAGCTGGAGCCCACGGATCTCGGCATGGACGATCTGATGGCCTGGCGGAAGGGCGGGGAGCACGCGCGACGCGTCACCCCACTCGGCTATTTTGGCGATCCAAAGCCGCATGACCCCAACCTGTGGAAGCTCTACACGATTCGCGCGCGGTTGATGGCCGAAGTCATCTTAGAGCGTGTCGGCGCGGCGTGAGCTCCGTCAGCCGGTTTCTCAATCCTACTCCTGACGGTCACTTAGGCACCTCGTTGAGACGCTCGCCGTCACAGGAGTATCGACTCCTGAGAGTGTTCAGATTCCACGGGACGAATGTTCACCGCAGAAACTCGGAGACGCAGAGAGAGCAAAGAGGTAACTCTGCGTCTCCGAGTTTCTGCGGTAAACATGCCTAGTGGGTCACTTGAGTGGTGTCGGGCATCTTGCCCGACAGTATGGGGCGTTCCTGCTCGTCGCCGCGTGGTAAGTTTTTCACAGTCG
>JBJXFJ010000394.1:0-6723 GCA_046154735.1 Chloroflexota bacterium
GGATCATCCGCGCCGTCCACCACATGCAGGAGCACGTGCGCGCGCTCCACGTGGCGCAGAAACACCAGGCCCAACCCGGCGCCCTCATGGGCACCCTCGATCAGCCCGGGGATATCGGCCAACACGATTGGCCGCTCATCCACATCGACAACGCCGAGGTTCGGAGAAAGCGTTGTGAACGGGTACGCACCAATTTTGGGATCAGCCGCGGAAATCGCTGCCAGCAGGCTTGATTTCCCCGCGTTCGGCTCACCCACGATGCCGACATCGGCCAACGTCTTAAGCTCTAAATTGAGCCAACGTTCTTCGCCGGGCTCGCCCTTCTGGGCAACACGCGGCGCCCGATTTGTGGACGTCTTGAAATGGGTATTGCCCAGTCCGCCGCGGCCGCCTCGCGCCACCATCACTTCCTCAAATGGGAAGCGCAGATCGGCTACCAATGATGAGTCTGACGCATCGGTAATGACCGTCCCAAGCGGCACATCCACGATCTCATCCGTCCCCTTCCGCCCATGCTGGCCTCGGTGAGCGCCATTACCGCCGGAGCTTGCCCGAACATGCCGACGATGCTGGAGATCCAGCAGGGTGCCGACACTCGGCACCGCGCGCAAGAACACGCTGCCCCCACGGCCGCCATCCCCTCCATCGGGACCACCTTGAGGGATGAACTTTTCACGGCGCATGCTCGTGGAGCCGTTCCCTCCATTCCCCGCTTGGACAAAAAGTCGGGCTTCGTCAATAAGTATCGGCAATAAGTGACCTCAGCGTGCAGAGAGTAGTGAGCTCAAGGAGAGTCTCGTCTTCTGTCAGTATTCCACACTTCTTATCTTTTACTTACCGGATTAGCTCGTCGTAGTCGTAGTAGGCATCGGTATAACGGGGATTCAGGGGATTACCCGTTGCAGATTCTCGCTATAGCGGTGGATAACCGAGTGGAGAGCGGCGGGAATACGGCAATGTGTGGTGATAACTGAAATGAACGGGCGTAGCGTGTGGGGGTAACTATCGAACTTGTGCGAAGTTATCCACTGTTTGATAACAGTTATCCACTGAAAAATAGTCCTGGTTATCCCCGCCTACTGGGGATAACCAGGTGCTGGAAGACCGTTGTTGGAATTATTAGCATTCATGCCCATTGGCCGCCTCCATCCTGATGTGTCGGTGGAAGGCGTGAGCACCAGCGCGCGTAATGGGTAGTTTCTCAGCGCGGGCGGGAACGCCGCGCTAACCCTCGACCTCGTTCTCCCACACTTGCTCCGGCCGTTGGCGCTGACGCAATAGGCGAAAGGTGCCATCAGGCTCGAGCATGACTTCAGGCGCCTCAGGGTAGGAGTTGTAGTTGCTCACGGACATGGCCGCGCAGTAGGCGCCGGCGCCTCCGATGACGACAAGATCGCCAATGCTGGGCTGGTTGACTCGGCGTGGGGCCAGAGCTTCGGGGTCGCCCGGGGCGGGAGTCAAGATATCGCCTGACTCGCAGCATGGGCCCACGAAGACAACATCCGCCTCGTCGACCGAGCTGGACAATACGCTGATAGGATGTTGCGCGCCATAGAGCGCGGGCCGGGTGACCTCGGTCATGCCCGTGTCAAGCTTGGCAAAGACGTAGCCTTCCGCGCCGGTGTTCACCACGTCAATACAGGTGGAGACCACCATGCCGGCGAGCGCCACCAACCACGTACCTGGCTCAATCTCCATCTGAAGAGCTCGACCATCGCGCTCCTGGAACTCTAGGAGCTCGCGTTGGATGTGCAGTCCGATGTCCTGGAGATCGGTTGTTTTCTCACTGGGCACGCGGCCCACCTTGAATCCACCGCCAAGGTTTACCGCACGAACCTCCGGAAGCTGCTCAGCGAGATCAAGTGTCATGCGAGTGACTCGCTTCCAGACCTCGGGGTCTGAGCCTGAGCCAATATGACTGTGAAGCCGGTCAATGGTGAGCGAGTACTGGCCGGCAAGCCGCTTCACCTCGCTCAGATGCTCATGCCAGATACCGAAACTGGAGGCTGGGCCGCCGGTATTAGTGCGATTGGTGCCGCCGCTGCCGAGACCTGGATTGAGACGCACAGAAAGACGGCCGCCGGGGGCAACTTTTCCAAACTCCTCGAGTTGGTGGAGCGAGCAGGCGTTGTAGCGCACGCCGCTCTGAGCCCATTCGGCCAGACGTTGGGACGGAGCCTGAGACGTGAGCTGGATCTGATCCGGGGTGAAGCCGGCGCGCATGGCCCGCGCCACCTCGTAGTCGCTGGAGGCATCAACGTGCAGGCCCAGATCGCGAAAGAGCCGCAGGATCCCCAGGCTCGGATTCGCCTTCATGGCATAACGAAGCGTAAAGCCAAATGGCGCCGGAAACTCCAGCGCAGCACGTGCGGAGGCCTCCAGCGTGCGCTGGTCGTAGACGTAGCAGGGCGTTCCAAAACGCTCGCGGACTTCGGCTGCCTGCTGGGTTGTGAGGGTCGCTGCTTCTGGCATTGCTCGTGTGTTCCTCTTCATTAGCACCCGGGTAAGTATGACAGTGGACTCTGCGAGAACAAGTTCAAGTCAGAGTTTCCTTTTGATGCTGATCCTGATTGATGGGGATAGATTGTAGCCGTGGAAGAGGTAAGCGAGCCGTCGGCCCGCAAGCGTCCGCTGCCTGGATGCGGCGCGGGACAGAGGTCAGAGATCTGAATGGATCGCCAGCAGAGTATCCCACGGGCGATACTGGACCTTGATCTCATGTGTTGGTCCGCTTGATTGCTTGATTCAGGCGTGGCGGCAGACAGGGCATCATCCACACGCATGCGTATATTTGTCTCCTACCCACATCCTGATGACGAAAGCTTTGGTCCGTCCGCCGTGCTTGCCAAGTATGCTCGGCGCGGAGCCGAGATCCGCGGATTGTTCTTCACGCGCGGCGAGCATGGCGATGCGCACATCCGCCCGCGTCCGTCGGCTGAGGAGCTGGGGAGGCTCCGTGAGCAGGACCTACGCGATGCCACGGCCGCGATTGGGTTTCAGTCCATCGAAGTGCTGGGCTACGTGGATGGCCGTGTGGCGGATGTGCCTGCACGTGAGCTCCAGGCGCATCTGGAGCGGCATCTCCGCGAGTTTGAGCCAGATGTGGTGATCACGTTTGGTCCGGCCGGGATTACCCGGCACCCGGACCACGTGGCCATTCACCAGGTCACTCAGGCGGTGTTTCATCGGCTAAGGCTGGAGGGGTTACCGGTCAAGGCACTCTACTACGATGCATTGCCGCGCGACCGGGCGATGGAGCGCGGTCTGGTGGATGAGCCTGACGGTCAGGCCAATACGATCATTGACGTGTCCGAGACAACATCGGCGAAGCTCGAAGCACTCCGAATGCACGCTCGACACATTGCCGACGCCCATGAGGCGGTGACCCGCCTGGAGCGCGAGCCGCGCTATATCGCGTTATTGCATCGCGCCTGGCCACCGGTGCCCTCAGGCGAAACGGTGACTGAGCTGCTCCCTCTCTAGCAAAGACCCAGCGCGGCCAATAGCTCCAGGAGAATGATTGTGAATCCCATCGTGCACTTCCACGGGAGGAAACGCTTCCTGAGAAGGTGAAGGGCCGGCCCATCGTCACCACGAGCGCCACTGAATTCTGATGCTCACGCTTCCGCGAGTCCGTGCCGCACCGCGAGCAGGGCAAGCTGCGTGCGGTCATGGAGCCCGGTCTTGTTGAGCACTGCAGAGACGTAATTCTTCACTGTACCTTCGGTGAGGGCCAGTGTGTCTGCGATTTGCCGATTGCTCGCCCCGGATCCGAGGAGGCGCAGCACATCGAGCTCCCGCTGCGTGAGCGATTCGCCCGGCGGAAGCGGAATCTCTCCGGGTGCCGAATGGCTCGTGCCGCGATCTCTGAGCAGACGGAGTACGGTGCCGGCCACGCGCGGCTGGAGGGGAGATTCATCTCGCGCCACCGCGCGGATCGCCTCTGCTAACGCATCAGAGCCTACGTCCTTGAGCAGGTAGCCTTGTGCACCGGCCGCCAGTGAGCTGAGGACAAGCTCTTCGTCGTCAAATGTCGTCAAAACCAGCACGTGCACCTCAGGAAAGCGCGCTGTGAGGCGGCGGGTGGTCGCCACACCGTCCTGACGCGGCATGCGCAGGTCCATGAGCACAACGCTGGGGCGGAATCGCTCAACTGACAACTCCGCTTCGATGCCATCGCCTGCTTCGCCGATGA
Organism: Chloroflexota bacterium; assembly: GCA_046154735.1. Taxonomy (GTDB): domain Bacteria; phylum Chloroflexota; class UBA6077; order UBA6077; family JACCZL01; genus CAVXYC01. The sequence continues at coordinate 4,196 of JBJXFJ010000394.1, forward strand.
CTTGAATGTCAGGATGAAGCTCCAGCAGCGTGCGAAGGCCTTCGCGCAAGAGACGCTGATCGTCAACTAGAAGCACGGAAATCGGCCGCGGGGAGTGGCTCCTCACCGATTGATGCTCAGCGCGTGATCCGCTTGATCAATGGGAATGGTCACAGCAAGCACACTGCCACGTTCGTCGTTGCGTCCAAAATCGAGCTGTCCACCCAGCAAGGCCACTCTTTCCCGCAGCCCAATGAGTCCAAACCCATTGATCGTCTCAGTCTGGGCGATGTCTCGACTGGTACCGTCATCAGCCACGCTCAGATTCACCGCGTCGTCACCGGCGTGAACGCGCACGGTCGCCGCGGTGGCGCACGCATGCTTTTGTACGTTGGTCAATCCTTCCTGAGCCACGCGGAAGAGGGCCTGACGGATGGTCACGGGCAGGTCAGGCCCGTCGCCCAGCGCGATGTCTAGACTCACTTCCAGACCTGTGGCATGGCGAAAGTCGCTCACCAGCTTCTCCAGCGCACGCGGGAGCGTGAGCTCATCCAGCGACGATGCGCGCAGTGCACCAACAGAGCGCCGCACTTCGTTCAGGCAGTCCAGAGTGAGCTTGCGGGCCATGCGCACGGATGCGCGTGCCTGGTCCGCTTGACGCTCCGCGAGCTTCTCCGCGGCCTCAAGCTGGACGCTGATGACGGTCAGATAGTGCGCGATCGTGTCATGAATCTCACGCGCGAGACGGCTGCGCTCCTCGGCCACGGCTGCTTCACGCGCCTGGTTGTGCAGCATTCGCAGGTCATCGTGCGCGGTCCGAAGCTCATCATAAAGCTGTCTCAGCTGCTGATTGGCCAGCGACTGGCGCTGAATCGCCAGAGTGAGAACCAGTGCTAGCACATAGAGCGGCAGGAAAAAGGAGAAATAGTTGGTGAACTCGCCTGGGCGGTCGGGCAGGGCGGACGGGACGATGTTGATTCCGTACGCGATCCAGACCATGAAACTTAGCGGTAGTCCTGGCCGTTCGCCAAAGAGGAGAAGCGCCCGACTGGTGGGAAGTAAATAGATCAGGGCAGGACGTATGAGCGTGCCGTGATTTCGTACGACGAGGAAGCAGAGCACGATCTCCAGACCGTACCATGCCAGCTTTCTCCAAACCCCCCCAGTTGATTCCAGACCGCGCTGGTCAACCAACACGAGAACGGCAAGCAAGCCCGTCAGTGTGAGCACATATTCAAACGTGAGTCCGTCTCGGGGTGGCGAAGCCATGCCCAGCAGCCAGACGGCGGCGGGCAATGCGATTCCCGCCAATCGCAACGCGCGATGCTCGTCAGCTCTGGCGTCCGGCGCGCTTGCGATCACGTGCTTCGAATCGCTCATATCGGCTTGAAGCTTACACCTCGCCGGCGCACTCTAGAGCGCGGGGCGTGGTCATGATTCCGGTTGCTACTGGACGATCACCGTGCCCTTCATATTCTGATGCAGCGCGCAGAAGTACTCGTAAGTCCCGGGCTGACTGAATGTGTAGCTGAATGTGCTGCCCGGACCCATGCGGCCCGAGTCCACGGCGCGGTCGGCCCAGGTTACCGTGTGAGCGATGGGGTCGTCGTTCCCCCAGGTCACCGTTGTGCCTGTTGGGACGATTGCAGAGGGAGGCAGGAAGGTATAGCTCTGAATTGGAATGCGGCCGGACGTTGCCACGCTGTCCACCATTGTTGGAACCGCTCCACTCAACCCCGAAAAATAGAGGTTGGCCCGCATCACCCAGTCTCGTGTCGCCCCGGCATCCTGGTGGCAGACCGCGCAAGCGGTGGTCTGCGCCGGGGCGTTGAGGTAGGTCCTATCTGGTCGGTAAGCCACCCACTCCCATTCACCCGCGCGCGCCACCTGATACGCTTCCCCAAAGCCCGGCTCTTTCCGCTCCACAAATATCCCGGTCAGCACGCCCTTCTGAAATCGGCCGTTGTGATCCAGCTCAACGGCGCCATTGGCGTCCACTCTGGCTCGCCAGCTCTCCATGACCAGGATGGAGCCATAAGCGAAGACCTCATTGGGTGGTGCCGAAGGATTGGCGGAAGCAGCTTGGGTGTTGCCGTAGACCAGACGGACGGATTTGTTATCTGGACGATCGAACACGTACAGCAGGGGCCAGCTCTCATACCCGTCTGGGAAGCCCACGCGGTCCTCTGACGGTGCTGGTTTTGACGGGGCGGTTTGGGCACTCGTCGTGGGCGCGTGCAGTGGAGAATTGACGACAGCGATGACCAGCGTGCCCATTGCGAGACCGAGAAGAGCACTCGAGAACAGGATAGGACGATGCATACGACTGTCTCCCAGTAAGACCTCAAGAGGCAGTGTAGTGACGCATCATCACGCTGACCATTGACTCGGGTCATAGGATCAACGTGACCCAGGTCATACGGAGGCACGGAATGCAAAGCCATTCAATGCGCCCGTTAGGCTGAGCAGCTTGCGACGCGTCCGTGAAGCAGAACCTAGTACGACGAGGCGAATCTATCGCGGGAGCTCCCCGGTGGTGGGGGGGGGGG
>JBJXFJ010000400.1:0-11107 GCA_046154735.1 Chloroflexota bacterium
CCCCCCCCCACTCCACCGGAAACCCCGGAAACTCCGGAGCCTCATGCGCCCCGCTGTACTAGGTTGCGGACTCAACCACCACGGGTTCAGATGTAGCAGTAGCTCTGCCGTTTCGCGTGACGCCGGCCGCCGTGTTCCCGCCAATCTGAATCGGTTTGCCTTCCCCATAGAGATGACACGCCACCCAGTGTCCCGGCGCGGCCTCGAGGTTGATTGGAACCTGCTGCGAGCAGATTTCCATGACCTCCGGGCAGCGCGGATGGAAGCGACAGCCGCTGGGCGGATTGATCGGGCTGGGCACCTCACCCTGGAGAACAATCTCTTCGCGCTTGATGTCGGGATGCGCGGGAAGCGCCGCGGAGAAGAGTGCCCGGGTATAGGGGTGCAGCGGATGCTCATAGAGCTCTTCGGTCTCGGCCTTTTCCACAATCTGGCCTAGGTACATCACTGCCACGTTCGTGGCCAGATAGCGCACCGTGGCCAGGTTATGGGCCACCAGTAGAAAGGTAGTCCCGAAATCATCCTGAAGCGCCTTGAGCAGGTTCATGATCTGGGCCTGCACGGAGACATCAAGCGCGGAGACTGGCTCATCGAGCACTACAAGCTTCGGATTCGAGATGAGCGCGCCGGCCAGGGCCACCCGCTGTCGCTGTCCGCCACTGAACTCATGGGGATAGAGACCTGCCTGTTGCGGCCGCAATCCAACCCGAACGAGCATGCCCTGGACGCGCTCATCGATTTCTTTGTTCGAGAGACGCTCATTCACTGTAATCGGCTCAGAGACAATTTCGCGCACTCGCATGCGCGGATCCAGAGAGCTCCACGGATCCTGAAACACAGCTTGAACGTCAGTGTGATAGTCCCGCAGATCGGTCCCACTCAGCTTGTGGACGTCCTTACCATCGACAAAAATGTGACCGGTCGTTGGCTTTTCGAGTCGAAGAATTAGCTTTGACGTCGTCGTCTTGCCGCAGCCAGACTCCCCAACGAGAGAAAGTGTCTCACCGCGCTTGATGTCAAAGCTGATATCGTCAACGGCCTGAACGTGCCCCACGACTCTTTGAAGAATCAGGCCTTTGGTAACGGGAAAATACTTCTTGAGACGATCAACCCGTACTAGGGCTTCCTGGGCCATGTCTCTTCCTGTCTCCAGCAGGCCACATCGTGGCCGGTCGGCGAGGTGAAGGTGGGCGGATATTCCGCCCGGCAGCGATCATCGGCATACTGACATCGAGGAGCAAATCGACACCCGTCAGGAAGATCAAAGAGTGCCGGCGGCTGCCCCTCAATGGAATAGAGCCGATCAACCCGCTTCTCAAGCCGTGGGACAGAGGCCAGCAACGCCTGAGTATATGGGTGCGTGGGTGTATTGAAGAGCTCCCGAACGGTGCCGTGCTCCACAATCCGCCCGGCGTACATAACCACGGCGCGGTCACACATCTTCGCCACCACGCCCATGTCGTGTGTGATGAAGATGATCGACACGCCAGTCTCGTCCTGAACGCGCTTGAGCAGGCGCAGATACTGCGCTTGAATCGTCACGTCTAGCGCTGTTGTCGGCTCATCCGCAATGAGCACGCGCGGGCGACTGAGCAATGCGGTGGCACCCACCACACGCTGTTTCATACCGCCGCTCATCTCATGTGGATAGGCGCTCATGCGTCGCTCAGGGTCCGCAACGCGAACCTGGCGCAGCGCATCCACAGCTCGATCCCACAGTGCCTTCTTTGGTGTTGGCCCCTTCTGATGGGCAATGAGCGTTTCCACGAGCTGATCGCCCACCGTGAAAAGCGGATCCAGCGAGGTCTGCGGGTCCTGGAGAATCATGGAAATCTTGCGGCCCCGATACTCGCGCATCTCCTCCTCGGAGAGCTTGAGGAGATCCACGCCGTCCAGCAGGATCTCACCGCTCACTGTGCGGGCAGCCGGCTTCGGAGCAAGGCGTAGCAGGGAGAGCGCGGTCATGCTCTTCCCGCAACCGGACTCACCAACTATCCCCAGCGTCTCACCTTCACGCACCTGGAAGTTGACACCGTCAACTGCTTTCGTGGTCCCCCAGCGCGTGTAAAGATATGTGCGGAGATCGCGGACGTCGAGCACGACGTCCCCGAACTTCTTTTTCTGAATCGCCTCTTGAGCGACAGCCATAGGATCAAACCTGCCGTAGTCGTGGATCGAGCTGGTCGCGGAGCCAATCGCCCAGGAGATTCATGGACAGCGTCACCAGAAGAATTGCCATTCCTGGGCACATGGCAATCCACCACGCGGCCACGATGTGGTCACGCCCGTCAGAAACCATCACGCCCCAGCTTGGCTGCGGCCGCGGTATCCCAGCGCCGAGGAAACTCAGCGTTGCCTCTAGCAGGATCACCGTGCCCACCTGCAAAGTGACCAGCACGATGAGCGTGTTCACAACGTTTGGAAGCACATGGCGAAACATGATCCGAAATGGGGAGCTCCCCGCCACCTTGGCGCGGGCAATAAAGTCCTGCTCCTTTATGGAAAGAACCTCCGCCCGAACCTGTCTCGCATATCTGGCCCATAAGAGGAATGAGACCACGGTGATCACCGTAATGAACCCTGGCCCCATGACCAGGACCAGCACAAGAGCGAGGAGAATAAGCGGAAGCGACAGCGTGATATCAATTAATGATGTCACGATGTTATCAATCCAGCCCCCAAAGTAACCCGAGACGAGCCCAGCGGTCACGCCAATAATGCCGCCAATAAATATGGCCGAGAGAGAAACCCCCAGTGAGATACGGGCGCCATGGATCAGCCGACTGAGGACATCGCGACCTTGCTTGTCAGTCCCAAGAATGTATTCCCAGGATCCGCCCTCCTGCCACACGGGTGGGGTAAGTCGCTTAACCAGACTCTGTTCGAGCGGGTCATGGGGCGAGATTTGATCAGCAAACAGCGCCGGAATAACCAGGAACACCAGGAGAATGGCAGTAGGAACAACCGGGTATCGTTTTAGCTTGGACCAGAACGTAAAGCTGGGGACACCCACCAGCGCCCGCGGTGCGGGCAGTGTACCTTGTGCTTGCGCCATGATATCGCTCCCTTTCCCCTCTTACGTGTACCGGACCCGAGGGTCGATGTATGCATATGCGATGTCTAGCATCAGATTCATGAACACGAATGCCGCGGATCCAAGAAACGCCACTGCCTGAACCACCTGGTAGTCACGCGCGTTCACCGCTTCCAGAGCCAGAAGCCCAACGCCCGGCCACGAGAATACCGTTTCGATCGTGACAGATCCAGTAATGAGTTGCACCACCACCGCGCCAAAAAAGGTAATCGGCGCAATGGATGCATTCTTCAGTGCATGTTTCCAGATCACCTTTCGCTCCGGCAGCCCCTTCACTCGCGCAAGCTTCACATATTCAGTGTCCAGCACATTCAGCATGGACGACCGGATTAGACGCATAAACGCCGCGACTGAAAACCAACCCAACGCAATACCGGGCAGGATGATGTTCTGAATCCCACCTCGGCCTGAAGTGGGGAACCAACCAAGGTTCGCCGCGAAGACCCAGATGAGCACGATACCAAGCCAGAACTGCGGCAGCGATTGCCCGAGTAATGCAATGGATTTACCCAGCGCATCCATCCAGGTATCCCGTTTGGTAGCCGAGAGGACGCCAATTGGGACTGCGAGTAGAATGCTGAAAACAATTGCGAATGCCGCTAGTTCCAATGTGGCGGGCATCCGTTGCAGAACCAGCCCCATGGCAGACTGCCCCTGCCATTTGAACGATTGCCCAAAATTACCCTGTACCGCGTTTGAGAGAAACGTGAAGTACTGTTCATGGAGTGGGCGGTCAAGCCCCCAGAGCTTCGTCAAACGTTCAAAAGCCTCTGGTGGGGCCTCAGGTGGTAGCAATACATAAAGCGGATTACCCGAGACTCGGGCCATCATGAATACGATAAGGCTGACACCGAGAAGCGTAATCACGCTCTGGCCGAGCCGAATCAGAATGTAGCGCTGCATCGTTGAGCCTCGCTTGCCCTCATCGTTGAGAATGGTTGGGGGTTGAATTCGTCAGCCGCCCACGCACCCCCTGGCACGCGGTGACCATTCCCTCGATCGATACTAATGGGTTCAGCTTTCCGGTGCCACAATTCCGTGATCCTGCACAGCCGTGGGCAGCCACGTGATCCGTGCTGCCACAGTCGAAAGGCGATCTCCCAAGCAACAATCGAAGTGGAGCTTCTTCGGAGCGTGATGATGCCTGAGTCACTGAGCTTACGCAAGAATTCCGCTCCAACCAGTTGGAGCGTGGCCTAGAACGTGGCGGTTTCACCCGCGTAGGCAGCAATTGCGGGGCCGCTCGCCGAGTTTCAAATAGCGGATGGTTCCCAGTCACGCACCCCGCGATAGTTCCCGTCAAAATACACGAGCGGGGAGCCATCGGTAGAACCAGCTCCTACCACCTCACCAACGAAGATAGTGTGATCACCAACGGGGTACGCTTCCCGTACGCGACAATCAAAGTACGCAAGATTGCCATCGACCACCGGCGAACCGGATTGGTCAATGGACGTAGGGATTTCTGGAAAGCCCCCGGCGGCAGCCAACGGCTCGCGCCCGGGAGTGGCAAAGTACTGGGAAACCGGACGCTGCTCCTCGCGCAGAATATTTACAGCGAAACGCGCGGAACCGGAGATCATTTCCGTAAGGCGGTTGCCGGAGCGGATGCAGACAAGCACGAGCAACGGATCAATCGACACCGTGGAAAATGCCGATACGGTGAGCCCGTAGATCAATCCACCCTCCTCGGTCGTCACCACTGTGACGCCGGAGGCGAACCGCCGTGCGGACTGCTTAAATAGATCGGCGTCGGCTTTTGCCACCCGAACCCCTTTCGTCGGTGTTCCGCGGGTCCATACCCTCATCGCACCGACAACTCATAAATCAAGACGCCATTCTAGCATCACACCACGCGCGCTGTCGCTTCACAATTCCGTTGATCGCTCGGCTGAAACTCGTGGACTTGACCTATGGAGTGCGGCGTGCGAGAGCGCCGCTTTCAATTCTCTCCGCCCCAGTCCCGGGGATAAGGAAAGCGGCGCTCCCGCACGTCGCACTCCAAATGCAGGGCATGCACAGGGTCGCGTCAGCAACACGTCTCAGCTACTTCTTAACTCTTGCCCCTCGTCGTAGCTCGCATATCTTTCGTAATCTGTTGGATGCGGGTCGAATTCGAACCCTACCCGCAGAAGCGGCCATTGTGACCCGGTTATGGTGCCGCTTTCACATTGTGCAAGTGTGTCCAGTTACCCGTGATTGAGCCTGGGAACTCCCAGCCACCCACAACACGCGTGTTCACCAGCACTTCCGCCGGCAACCAGAAGAGGGGCGCATTGATCTGACGCACAAATATTTCTTCACCGAGCTGGCGGAAGAGCACCTCCTGCTTATCCTCGTCAAAGGTGGCCCGTACGTCATCCAGCAGTTTATCCACCACGGGGTCCTCCACCGGCGCCGTGCGGGATCCGCGTGAGCTTGACTGGGTGAATATTCCTGTCAACAACGATGAGCTCGTCCCATACATCCAGAAGTGGTTATCGTAGCGCTGCTCGCGAGTCCCGGCTTGCCGAGCATCACCCTCGATCTGCACGCGACTCACGGTGACGCCGATCTTTTCCCAATACCCGGCGATCGATTCCGCAATGTCATCTGCACCAGAGTATTGCGGCAGCGTGAAGACATGCATGTTGGTGCGCAGATCCGATTTGCCAGCCTCTGCGAGAAGTGCGCGTGCCTTCGCCGGATCATAGCCATACTCATCCGGGAAGCGCTTCTCCCAGTCCGGATTCCAGCCGGGTCGCGTGGGGTGGAAGTGGTTTACGTACATGAGCTCGCCCTTACCGCCGAAGAACGCCTTGTTGAGCTCATCCCGGTTGATCGCCTTATTCAACGCCTTGCGCACGCGTACATCCATCAGTGGACTATCAGGATACTTGTATCCCTTACTGGGATCGCGGATGTCGTTCAGAAAACAACACTGAAATCCGCCGGCTGCCCGTAAGGCGGCCTGCGTACCCTTCACTACCTGGTAGCCGCGCTTCTGCGCATCCACCAGCAGATCTTCCGGCAGATTGGCAATGTGCACTTCACCAGCCTGCAACGCTGCAAGACGCGTGGACGCCTCCTTCTGAAAACGGAACTCGAACTCAGGGAAGTCCGGTGTTACGCGCCAGTGCTGATACGGCACGCGATCAAAGATCACGTTTGAGCCCTGCACTCGACTGCGATACTGATAAGGTCCGGTACCCGCAATCGGCTGAGACTGCATAGTCGGCTCGCCAGCCTTCTCATAGTGGACGAGGCTGCGCATCTCCATGCCGCTCTCGCTCTCACCGATTGCGCGGAAGAACCCGCTGTCCACGCGACTGAGGTTGAAGACCACTTCATAGTCATTAACAACCTCAATCTCTTTCACCAGAGCCCGCCACCAGCCAGACTCGTTATGGAGCGAATCTGGTCGGGTGAGGTTCTGCCAGGAAAAGACCACATCCTTGGCCGTGAACTCACCGCTATCGTGATGGAACGGCACGCCCTTACGCAGCATGAAGCGGATGGCCAGACCGTCCTTCTCCATCTTCCATTCAGTGGCAAGCTGCGGCACCAGTTTGCCCGTGGCCGAATCCACGCCCAGCAAGTACTCATAGATGGGCTTGATCTGCCAGGTGCTGGTTTGACCAACATGTCGCACATCGTTACTTTCGATCGTGGCTGGGGCAATGCTCATCACCACCCGCTGCACAGACGGCTTCGCGGCCGGTTTGGGTTCCGATTTAGCGGCCGCGGCAGGAGCGGCCGTTGCCGCGGCCGCGGAGGTTGGCGCTGACTGTGGCTTGGTGCTCGCTGGCGTTGGCGAAGCGGACGGGCTACTGCACGCTGTCCAGACAAGAGCGCTTATGCTAAACAGGGCAACCGCCCGCGGTAATCCGTGGACCGCGATATTCTTCAACTCTATCTCCCTCACATGACGCGAGAAGAAAGCGCCGATCACCCGGCGCTTTCTTCTCGCATTCTTACCTTGTGCTCGTGTTCAGATCAACCTCAGCCGTACCGAACCGGAGCTTCCGCGGATTAACTCGCCGCGGGCTTGATGTTGTGCACGTGCGTCCACGTGCCAGTGATTGATCCAGGGAATACCCAGTCACTCACAAACTTAGGATTTACCACGATCTCAGCGGGCAACCAGAACAATGGCAGATGCATGTGTCGCTCAAACATCGCATCTCCCATCTGGCGGAAGAGGTCGGCCTGCTCCTTGTCATCGAGCGTGGCGCGAGCCGTATCAAGCAAACCATCAACAACTGGATCTTCTACCGCCCCGCCACGCGGCCCGCGAGACGTTGTGTAAGCCGTGGCGCCAATGAACATCCACGAGCTTGTCCCGCCGATCAGAAGGTGGTTGTCCCAGCCACGCTCACGCTGGCGAGCCGCGCGCTGCGCCGCGTCCATCTGGACCCGCTCAACCGTGATCCCAACCTTCTCCATATATCCGGCGATCGCTTCTGAGGCGTCATCCGCCCCGGCGAACTGAGGCAGGTTGGCAATATGAACGCTGGTTGAAACCGGCTTCCCTACTTCCGAAAGGAGTGCGCGCGCTTTCGCAGGATCGTATCCATATTCATCTGGAAACCGCTTCTCCCAGTCTGCGCTCCATCCCGGGCGAGACGGGTGGAAGTGATTCAGGATCATAGTCTCCGCTTTCCCCGCAAAGAAGGCCTTGTTGAGCTCATCACGATTGACGGACTTGTTAATCGCCTGGCGCACCTTCACGTCCGCGAGGGGACTGTTTGGAAATTTGTAGCCCTGTGCCGGATCTCGAATGTCGTTGAGAAAACAGCACTGGAAGCTCATGAACGTGCGCAGGCCGGCGTTCTGGCCCTTGAGCACCTTCATCCCCTTGCCAACGGCATCCTTAAGCTGATCCTCGGGAAGCACCGCCATGTGCACCTCTCCGGCCTGGAGCGCTGCGAGGCGGGTTGATGCTTCCTGGCGAAGGCGGAACTCAAACTCCGGAAAGTCTGGGGTTGCCCGCCAGTGTTGTCCGGGCGCCTTCTCAAACAGGATGAATGCTGATTGCTGGCGTTGCTTGAACTGGTAGGGGCCGGTACCGACATACGGTTCCGTTTCCATTGTGGGCGCACCCATCCTGTCGGCGTGCGCCTTGCTGCGGATCTCCATGCCGTACTCGGCTTCCCCAATGGCGCGGAAGAAGTTTCCATCCACACGATTCAGGTGGAAGATCACCTCGTAGTCGTTCACCACCTCGATCTCTTTCACAATGCTGCGCCAATAGGGCGACTCGCCGTGCTGCGAATCCTCCTTGGCTACATCCTGCCAGGAGAAGACGACGTCTTTTGCTGTAAATTCGCCATTACCCTTGTGGAACTGCACACCCCTGCGCAGCTTGAAGCGAATGTCTCGGCCCGCGTTTTCGATGGTCCATTCGGTCGCAAGCTGCGGCTCGAGGTTTCCTGACTGTGCGTTCATGCCCACCAGGTACTCGTACATAGGCTTGAGCTGCCAGGCGATTGTCTGACCGAGATGGCGAATCTCATTGCTCTCGAGGCCACTTGGCGCCGGCAGAGCGATCACCACGCGATTGACGGACGGCTTCACGGCCGCGGCCGGAGCATCCTTCGCTGGCGCGGCGGGAGCATCCTTGGCGGGTGCGGCCGGCGCCGCGGGCACACTTGTGGCCGCGGGAGCGGCCTTCTCAGCAGGCTTCGCCGGCGTCGTCGCGGGTGATCCGCACGCCACGGCCAATGTCATGCCCACTAGTAGGATGGGCGCCAGGGACCTTCTATACACCCAAGGCCGAGTCAACATATCAACTGCTCCGTGCTCGAGAAATATCTCGAATCATCTGTGATGATTCCCGCCGCTCTGGTGCGAATCAAAACCTCATCGAGAATCAGGCACCGCCCAACCCGCCGATCGATCAGTCATCACGACTCCAAACATGGGTCAGTGAGGAGGTCTACGTCAAGTAATTCCTAACCTGATCCAGAGATACTTGCGGCTTCGCGCCAGCGCCCGGCCGGACCGTGGAGGAGTGACGCCGAGGGGTAAATGCTACCATTGGCACCCATCCCCGAAAATTCGCACACAGATTGACATCGAAGTATTGAGCACATCGGTCCCGAGGCCTGCCTCGCCGGATGAACCACCGCGCTCCTCCATCCCCTCAGGTCTCCGTGATTTACCCTTCTTTTACGGCTGGCTCATCGTTCTCGTCTCGAGCATGTCCGGGTTTCTTGGTGCCGGCCTGAACAACGTCACCATGGGCGTGGTCCTGAAACCCATGAGTGAAGACATGGGCTGGAGCCGTACCCTCACCGCAGGAGCAATCACCCTGGGAACATTTACCGGGGCACTGCTGATTCCCGTACTGGGGCGAATTACTGACCGAATAGGCCCACGACTACTCTTGCCCGGCGGAGGGGCGTTGGTAGCCATCCTCTCCATGGGCGTTTCCACTGTCCAGGAGCCGCTGCAGTTCTATTTGATGTACTTCCCGGCACGCGCTCTCGCATCAGCCACGCTCATCGGAGTCCTCCCCGTGACGGCCGTGGCAAACTGGTTTCGACAACGACGCGCCCGAGCCATCGGCATCGTGAACATGAGTCTCCAGCTCGGCAGCTCCCTCCTGGTCATACTGTATCAACTACTCATTCAGCACTTTGGCTGGCGGAGCACCTTTGATGTGCTCGGCATCTTGATCATCGTACTCGTGGTTGTTCCTGGTTTCGTGATCTTGCGTCGTAGCGCGGAAGACGTGGGTATGCATCTTGACGGGATCGACCCGAACACGCGGCCGCACCACGGCCGGGTTACCGGGGGGACGCGTTCACTTGTCGCGGAGGAGTACAGCTGGTCGCTCCACGACGCGGTGCGCACTCCCGCCCTCTGGCTCGTCATTGGCACGTTTTCCACCGCGGTCATGGCCGGCGGTGGGATCGCCTTTCATATGGTGGCGTACTACACGGATCTGGGTATATCCCCCGTGATGGCGGCCGCCGCGCTCAGCCTCTACGCGTTCTGCGGGGCGATGGCCAGTGGCATCTGGGGCTATCTGGCAGAGCGAATACCACCCCGCCAACTCACCGCCATTGCCTTTGGCGCGGCGACAATTGGCATTCTTCTCTTCGCGCAAGTCCGGGATGAGTGGATGGGTCTCGCCGTTGCCGCCTATGCTGGGCTCGCCGCGCGTGGGGTCCTTGCGCTCATGCATCTGGTGCTGGCAAGTTACTTCGGCCGACGGTCCTATGGCTCAATTAGTGGGATCACAGGACTGTTTCAGCAAGCCGCGGGGGGCGTTGGCCCATTGGTCGCAGCGTACGCGTTCGATATCACCGGCAGCTACCAGGGGATTCTGACGATATTCGCAGCCCTGTACATGATGGCCACGGTGCTCATCCTGTTCTCACGTCCCCCGGTGCCGAGAGCGGTCAACATTTAGCGCTAAACAATCAGGCTAGCAGCTATGAAACGGAAAGATCCCAAGCGCCGGATTCTCCACCGCCAACCCACTCTTCACCGCATGATGGTAGAAGCGCCGCAACACAAGCAGTTTATGCGAGACCACACGCGGGTCAATCCCCTCCACTGCCAGCAGCCGGCGGTACTGCCGAACGTCCGCGATTGTCGCCTGGGATACCTGGATCTTCTGATGATGACACCAGAGCAGCCAGGCTGAAATATGCGATCGATAGCCCGGCATCGCCACGGGCGAGCCCCCGTCATCCGCCAGGTGGCTTCGTACGAAGGCTAGAAATGCTTGCTCTCGATCACCCGCGGTAGTGGTCTGTGAGACACCTGCCCGGTTCGACGCATCCATCAATCTGCCTCGCTTTCTAAGCGGTCACCGATGTTCCCCGGAGTCTAGCATCCGGTGGGAATTCGATCAATTGGATCAATCACGCAGGGTGCGGTTCAGAGTTTCCCGGCCCCACGGGGGCAAAGCCGGCCCCGCCCCACTGGGAGCGCTGCCATCCCTGGCGGCCCGGCCGTCGAGGCCGCTCTCCGGACTCCCGGTCGCCAATCGGGAAAGTGCGGTGCGGCCCTCAGGGGAGA
>JBJXFJ010000409.1:0-4371 GCA_046154735.1 Chloroflexota bacterium
CGACAGTATGGGGCGTTCGTGTTCGTCGCCGCGCGGTACGTTTTTCACTGTCGGGCAAGATGCCCGACACCACCGGTGGCAGGGGAACCCCACAGACCAATCTGGACGGTGCACTAGTGGGCGGTGAAGGGATTCTCGGCTGAGGCTCGGAATGGTGTGGAGTCGCCGCCGCCCCTGGCCTTGCGCTAGGACCGGTACGCAATCTTAGGAGATAGATGTCATGAGGCTCGGAATTGCCGTCGTGTCGCGACACGTGTCGCTCGATGATCCCCGTCCAATCGTTCAACAGCTCGTCGATCTCGCCCAGAAGGTGGAGGGGCTTGGCTTCTCAGGATTGTGGGTGACCGATACCGTGGGCCGCGGTTCACGGTCCATGGACCCGCTCACTGTGCTGGCCGCGCTCTGCTCAGCCACGAACACTCTGGAGCTCGGGGCTAGTGTTGTGCAGCTCCCGCTCCGTCCGCCGGTGGAGCTGGCCCATCGGGTGCAGACGCTCAACCTCCTCTCCGGCGGGCGGCTGCGCCTGGGTATCGGCGCGGGGTCCACACGGGCCGATTTCGAAGCACTGAATCTCGACTTTGACACCCGATTCGAGACGCTACCAACGTACCTGGACATGATGCAGTGTACGTGGCGCGGTGACGCTGTGTACGGGCATCCGATCTCCGTCTGGCCGGGCACCGAGGGCGGACCACCCGTTTACCTGGGAGCCTGGCGGAGTGAGCGATGGATCAACCTTGCTGCAGCCAAGTGCCAGGGCTGGATGGCATCCGGTAATCACACCAGCTGGGACGACCTCATGAAGGGGGTCAGCATGTTCCGCAAGGCCGGTGGCCAGCGGGCGATCCTCACGAGCATTCACACCGATGTGCGGGCCGAGGGTCTACGCGGCCAGATTGGCACGCCGGCGCGATTCAATCTGCACTGCAGTTCCGCCGAAGCGCGCGACCGACTCAAACGTCTCGAAGATGCCGGGTTCGACGACGCGGTGATGTACCCCCCGACCGATGACCCTGCACAGCTCGAGGCGATTCGGGCGCTGGCGTAGCCTGGGAACACTGCGCGGCCGTCAAAGCCCCTCACGCTCCTGGAAGTGGCTTCGTGATCTCGCTGTCCTCCGAATCACGGAGTGGGCACGGAAGACCTAGAATACTGCCGGTGGAGTGAGTATCACACTCTCGAAGCTCGGAGAAGTAACGCTGCCTGAAGTACAGCGTTGGAGCATCGGTGCGGACCGAGCGTTCATCGCTTGCTCTGGGCACCTCGACCGGATAAGAGGATTCGACAACCGCGCGATCCTCCATTGCGATCTTGCGGTTCTCGCGGTTGAAGAAACGGTCCAGGATTCCCAACTTTGCGAAGCTGCGTCCGGTGGTCATGACCAAACGGGTTCGTGTGTCGGTCACTGGGACGCACGCGACCTGCATCACGAGCGTCTTGCTGGGAATCGGAATGAAGAGATTCATGATGTTTGGGAAGCGATAGTCCAGCGAGCCGGGCTGCTCCTCACCATCAATCCAGATCCGAGACGAGAAGCCCCACGACGTCTCCTCGAGCTTGATGTCCATACGCCCGTTTTCGGCTTTGCGAACGAGATCCTTGCCAATGGAGCGTTGATGAACGAACGGAAGATGCGGCCAGTCCAGCATGTTCTCCATGACGCGTGTCCAGTGCGTGTCCATCTCCATGGAGAAGCCGCACAGCCGTACATCGGGCTGAAGAAACACGTCGTGGACGCTTGGCTCCGTGGCCGCCTTTATTCCGGTGTAGATCCAAACCTGGCCGGCAATTTCCCGGACTGGAAAGGACGTTGCGCGCAAGTGCTGGCGGCGAGCATCCGGGTTCCAGGGGACGCGGACAGTGGTTCCTGATTTGTCGAACTGCCACCCATGGAATGGACAGGTCACGACGTTCTCATGTACCCGACCGAGGGAAAGCTTTGCGCCACGATGCGGGCAGATATCGAGGAGAGCCGTGGGGTGCTGCTCGGCGTCCCGGTAGAATGCTACGGGAATGCCGGCGATGGTTTGACTCACAATCCGGTCATTAGAAAGCTCGGATGATGCGAGCACAGGTGTCCAAACTCCGTTGAAATCCTTAAACATCCCACCCTCACTCGGAATATTATATTACGATTGTAATATAATATAACATCATGTCAAGTCTTCCAGTGCCCGAGTCATCCAAGCGCGCGGTTGGTCGGCCGGCGGGCACGCGAAACCCGGACCACGACGTCAAGAAGCGAGCGCTCGCGCGGAAGCTCCTGGCGGCCGTTGTGGCATCGGGAGGGCGTCCGAGCCTTCACGACCTCGCCCGCACCGCGGGTACATCAATTCCGACCATCAACCACTACTTCGGTGAACGGTCGAGCGCAATCGCCGAAGCGCTTCGCACGGTTGAGGCCGACGCGGTCGAGTACCTGAACGAGGTAGCCACCCCGAGCGACGAAAAGCTCCAGGCCTCACTCCAAACGGTGGCGCAAAACTTTGCGCGAGCCTGGACCGACTTCGGCGTGGGAGCACTGTTCACCGCGGGTATGACAGCCGGCCTTGCAGACCCCGTGGCGGGTCCTGGTTACCTTGACGGGGTTCTTGAGCCCACCCTCCAGGCAATCGAGACGCGACTCCGGATTCACGCCGAACGTGGGGAGATGGACATCGCCGCGACGGATGAGCTCGCCATCCGCATCGCGGCACTCGCGTTCATCTCACCCGTGATTCTGGCGCTCATGCACCAGAACGACCTTTCAGGAGACCGATGCCGGCCGCTGGACATGGACGCGTTCATCAGGCGACACGTTGAGCGCTTTGTCCGCGCTTACGATATGGTCGAATGATCGAAAGTCCCGGGCGCTCCGCGGAGATAGCTACTTTTTCCGCGACCGACTCCAGTTCTAAACGCGCACTGAACACCCCTCGGCCGCGGAGCGCTCGATGGCAGCGATGAGCTTGTGCGTCTTGACCGCGTGCGCAAAGTCAGGCTGGAACTGCTCCCCCGCGGCTATCGCGCGCGCATACTGAGCATAGGCCTGGGCAACGTTGAGTGGCGAGCCGGTTGGTGTGTTCTCGGGAGCGAGCCGGAATCGCTCCGGGACCTCCATTGGCGCCAGAGGCTCGTCGCCGCGGGCCCCCTGAAGCTGGCTTGGCCCCATATTCGGCGAGCCGCCGGAGATCACCAGCGTGCCCTGGCGACCGTAGATCTCGAATCGATTCCCGCTCGGGTGGAGTGGTACCGTGGTGATGAGGAACGAAACTTCGGCGCCACCTGTAAGGCGACCTGACACGCTCATCCAGTCCGGTGAATCCACCTGCATGGTCTCGCCTGTATCGGTGTTCTGCCACTCTGTAATGCGTGTCGCCAGGCGAGCCGAGAGCTCTTCAAACTCACCCAGCACAAAGCACAGCGCGTCGATCGCGTGCCCACCGGCGATGGTCATGGTATTTGCGCCGTTCCGACGATCACCTTGCCAGATGCGGCCGTTGCCTCGGCGGCTGACGGCTTGGCTGACCCCACTGAGCCGGGCCGAGACGACCTCACCGATGGAGCCTTGCTGTACGAGCTCGCGGGCGTACATCAGCGTGGGGTCGCTGCGAGCTTGCAGGCCCACCACGGTGCGCAATGACGCAGCGCTCGCAAGGTTGGCCATGGCCTCCGCCTCGGCGAGGTTGGCGCCCAACGGCCATTCACAGAAGACGTTCTTCCCGGCTTCCAGAGCGGCCATGACTAGATCGTGATGCCCCGGGACACGCACGACAACGGCTATGAGATCGATGTCAGGATGGGAGAGCATCGCCTCGAAATCATGGAACGCCAGCTCGGCACCAAAGGCTTCGGCCGAGGCCTTTGCGGTTTCCTCATGGGCAGTGCAGACGGCCTTGAGCTCATATTCGGGCAGTGCCCGGAGGGCGGGAACATGGGCATTGGCACCCCATCCACTCCCACCCTGGGTGACTGTCGCTCCCACAATACCGACACGAATCTTTGGCGCCATCATTGCTCCCCGTCGCCGGCCTCCCGGGCCGCTGACTCAATCAGTTTAGTCACCTCCCGGGCAAGCCGCAAGAAGCTCACTCGCCGCCCGAGCGGTACGATTGACCGATGACGAAGGCCGGCGACTGGACCCGATTGCCCGGACCGGCGAGAGAGCTCGGTCGGCTAGGCGATTCTGCTGAGCCAGATGTAAAGGACCGAAATGAACGTGACGGATTCAATCGCCGTTCCACCAGGAAGCGTGTAGCGGCATGCACGGCCGGGGGCAAACACAGCCGCGAGAAGCAATTCGGCTGATAACGCCGGAGTGATCGTGTGCGTCTGTATCAGCCAAGTACAACTTGGCGGATCTAGCTCAGGAATTCCGCGGTGGTGGGGGGG
>JBJXFJ010000416.1:0-5704 GCA_046154735.1 Chloroflexota bacterium
TGAAACCCCGCCCCTCCGCCTGCTGCAGGAGATCCTCCGGAAGCGAGGCGAGCTGCACTTCGCCAGCCTGAAGCGCGGCAAAGCGCGTGGATGATTCGGTGCGGAAGCGGAACTCGAATTCAGGGAAATCCGGAGTTGCGCGCCAGTGCTGATAGGGCACTTTTTCATAGCGCAGATACTGCGCCTGTGAGCGTTCCTTGAACTGATACGGGCCCGTGCCCGCAAGCGGTTTATCTTGCATGGAAGGGTCGCCAGCGACATCGGCGTGCGCCTTGCTACGAATCTCGAATCCACTTTCAGATTCTGAGATCAGATCCAGAAACGTGCCGTCTGGTCGCGTTAGCCGAAAAATGACCTCGTAGTCATTGACAATTTCGACATCTTTCAGGACACCACGCCAGTACGGTGCGTTGCTGGCAAATGTGTCCGGTTTGATCACGTCCTGCCAGGTGAACACCACATCCTTCGCGGTGAATTCGCCGTGGCCGCCGTGAAACGGCACACCGCGCCGGAGTTTGAATCGGAATGACAGATTGTCAGGCTCAAGCGCCCATTCCGTGGCGAGCTGCGGGATGGCCTTGCCAGTCTCAGGATCCAGCCCAATCAGATACTCGTACATCGGGCGCATCGGCCATGTATCAGGTTGCTGGAGCATGCGGATGGAGTTGTTCTCCTGCCGAGGCGGCACAACCGCCATGGTCACGCGCTGGAGGGACGGCTTGACAGCCGGTTTGGCAGCTGCCGCGTCCTTGGCCGCGGGAGCACCGGCCGCGGGCGACGCGCCGGGCGAGGTCGCGGCCTTGGGAGCAGGATCCGGTTTCGCGGGTGCTTGCGTTGGCGCCGGCGCAGAGGGTGCGCATCCGGTAGCAAGCGTGATGGCCAACACGAAAGGTGCAAGCGTGCGCGTAAAGCGCCCGAGTCGACCGAGATCCATAGAACCTTCTCCGAACGGATGAGTGCGCACCGGCGGGCCGGCATAGAGCAGTATGGCGTATCAAGGATGGGCCGAGGAAATGGGACCTCGAGACGCGCTGACAGGAACCGAATCACGTGTTGCGAACCTCGGGCGGCTGACGTTGACATATCCCCACCGATCATCTTCCCTGAACTGCCTCCGCTGCTCTGGGCATCGCGATTCTCGCTTCTCAGCTAACGAAGGGTTGACGCGGCGTGGAGCATCGCCCATACTCGCGCGCATGCTGGATCGTCGCACGCGCATCGGGGCATACGCCATCTGCCAAAATCCGGAAGGACGGATCCTGCTCTGTCAGTTTGCACCCGGTTTTGGGCTCTCCGGCCGCTGGACGCTGCCTGGCGGCGGTCTCGAGTTTGGGGAAGACCCCGTAGACGGGGTGCTGCGCGAGCTGGAAGAGGAGACCGGCCTGATCGGCCGGATTCGAGAGCTGGTCACGGTCAACTCGCGCATGGCGGTGGTGAACGGCCGCTGGGGAAAGTACGATCTCCACAGCGTGCGGATCGTCTATCGTGTGGATATTCTTGGCGGCCGGCTGCGCAATGAGATCAACGGGAGCACGGAGCGGTGCGATTGGTTTCTCCCCGGTGAGGCAGAAGCATTGCCCCTGGTGGATCTGGCTCAGCTCGGACTTGAGCATCTGACGCTCAGCCAGCCAATTGAGGTTCGTTCAGGCGTCCAATCGCCGCGCTGACCCCTACGAGCCCGGATTATTCACCTGTCCCGCGGCACGTCCCAGGATGACCACTGCCGGTAGTGTGGCATGGCATCGGTGAAGAATCCGAGCTACCGCGATAATCTGAATATGCTCGTCACGCTGGTGTAGAAAATGGAGCCGTCCGGCGCCACGGCAAGGTCCAGACGGCAGCCCTGACCATCTTGCCCGCTCACAATCTGCTCAATGCGCTCAACGCGCTTGAAGTCGGGACGAGAGAGCACCGCTCGCAAGAGATGGCCGGTGTTGATTGAGCAAAAGAGCGCATCGCCCACATATTCGGGAAACATTGAGCCGTGGTAGATGCGCGCACCGGTGAGGCCGAGGCGATCTACTCCAGAATCCCAGGCCGGGTCATCGAAACGCTCGTCGTTTGCCGTGCACTCCACCGTGGGGTTGCCAAAGTTGGCGCCCGGGCGGACGATATTCAGCTCGTCACACATGTCCGGCCCGTTGTCCGTGAGCCAGATGTCACCGGTCACGGGGTGAATGTCCAGACCGTATGGGTTGCGCAAGCCACTCGCATAGATGAACGAGCGCGGATCGGGTTTTTCTTGAATTGCGCGCTGCACATCGAAACGCAGGATCTTGCCATTGACACGATTTGGGTGCTGCGCGTCACGTCGATCCGCATCACCCTGATCGCCGAGGGCAACCACCATACTGCCGTCATCAGCAAAGGCCATTTTCCCCCCGGTGTGACAGCACTTGCCGGTGGGGAGGTTGTCCAGCACGGGCACCTCGGAATCGGCCACGCCGTCATGCTCCGTCCAGCGGGTCAGTCGGTGCCGCCGCGGCCTGCCCGCCGTGTTCCCCGTCTCGGGCTGCGTGTAGTAGGTGTAGAGATGGTGATTCGTGGCGAACCCGGGGTCTAGCGCCAGGCCAATGAGGCCGTGCTCAGCGCCGCGGGAGATGCCAATGGTGGCCACCGGTCGCTCTTGCACCAGTCCATTGGCCAGGACGCGCACGGCGCCCTTCTTCACCTCAACAAAGAAGATCCGCCCATCCGGCGAAAAGGCGAGCGCCTGCGGGAGGATGAGACCGCCGGTCACAAGCTCGGAGCGCAGCTCGCGCACTGTGGTGGTTGGTTGCGGCCGGGGCGTAGCCGTGGGCGCACTTCCAGGTTTTGCTCCGGTCGTCTCTTCGGCATCGTAGCCTTCAATGGTCTCGGTAGTTGGCGGTGGTGAGCTCGTGGGAACGGGGCTGGCACACGCCGCGGCGGTGAGCATGAGGAATCCCAGCGCGAGGCGGATGACCGGCACGGACCACGAGCGGTTCCCAGAAAGGCCACCATCACGGTGATCTGTGCCGCATTCAAGGGAGTTGGTGGGAATACGCTGGTGTGGAGAGAACATCTGCAGGAACATAACGTATAAAGCGCTGACGCGGCTGGCGCTCATCGCGTCAACTGACCCACTAGAGCATTCCGTCCACCATCTTCCCGTATTAAACGGACGCCACGGTGCGCGGGCGTGTAACCTTGCCGGCGGTGTGACCGAATCTTGTACGTGCCCGGCATTTGGAGTGCGGCGCTCCCACACGCCGCACTCCAAATGCCGGGCGCACAGTGTCTCGAGTTCTGGGCGCACCACCTTGCCGGTGCTTGCGGAGGCCAATCTTAGGGTAGATGGACAGGGAGAAAGAAGCCAGCCATGTCCGTGGTTCACGAGTTGCCTGAGGGCGCAGCGTCATCGCCAGGAACCGTGCTTGAGGTACTGGGCGCCGCCACGCGACTGGGGCTGACCTCGTTTGGCGGACCCATCGCACATATCGGGTACTTCCGCACGGAGTACGTGGAGCGGCGTGGATGGGTGGATGAGCACACCTATGCCGATCTCGTGGCCCTGTGCCAGTTCCTTCCTGGGCCGGCCAGCAGCCAGGTGGGCATATCGCTCGGCATTATCCGCGCCGGCCTGTGGGGCGGCCTGGCCGCCTGGCTCGGCTTCACGCTGCCCTCGGCGCTCGCTCTGGTCGCGTTTGCCTATGGCGTCCAGTATCTGGGTCCGGCTGACTCCGGTTGGCTCCACGGATTGAAAATCGTGGCCGTGGCCGTGGTGGCTCAGGCGATCTGGGGTATGGCGCGGACACTGGCGCCAGACCGTGAACGTGCCACACTGGCGATCCTCACGGCCATGGTCACACTCCTCTGGCCCACCGCCCTGGGGCAGATGCTCACTATTGCCGTGGCCGCCGTCATAGGCTGGCGCTGGCTTCCGATCAGTGCCGTGGCCACGGTTTCATCGGTCCGTTGCCCGGTCAGCCGCAGCTTGGCCCTGTGGGCGTGGGGGGTATTCATGCTTTTGCTTGTGGCCCTTCCGCTGTTGCGAACGGCCTTCCCCGTCCCAGCTCTCGCCATCTTTGACTCATTTTTCCGTGTGGGATCTCTGGTCTTCGGTGGTGGTCATGTGGTGTTGCCACTCCTTCAGACGGAGGTGGTGCCGCCGGGGTGGGTGACCAATGATCAGTTTGTCGCTGGCTACGGCGCGGCACAGGCAGTGCCCGGACCGCTCTTCACATTCTCCGCGTATCTTGGAGCCGTCATGGCGCCCCAGCCCAATGGTCTGGTTGGGGCGGGACTGGCGCTTCTCGCCATCTTCGCCCCATCGTTCCTTATGGTGATTGGCGCGCTCCCGTTCTGGGATGCACTGCGGCGACACGCATCATTTCTGAGCGCGCTCCGCGGCATCAACGCGGCCGTGGTGGGCCTGCTCCTGGCGGCGCTTTACCACCCGGTGTGGACAAGTGCGATTGCATCAGCACTGGATGTTGCGCTGGCGCTCGGAGCTTTTTGCCTGCTCATGTTCTGGAAGCTTCCGCCCTGGCTCGTCGTTCTGCTCTGTGCTTTTGCCAGCGCGCTCACGAGCGGGGTTGCGTAACTGCTGTCTCTCCCGACTCCGATTGATGAGCCGTGGGGCGAAACACGATGTCAAGAAGCTCGGCTCGGGCAGTCCTGAGCGCGTGGCGGCGATCCAGCAATTGCTGACGCACCTCCGTGTCCACATGGGAAAGCATTCGCTCAAACGAGTGTGACAGGCCCAGGCAGCCATTCAACCGGGTGATCGCTCCGTCAAGCTCCCGCAAAATGCAGGAGTAAAAGTCGTCCTGCTCCCGGCGCTCGTCCGATGTGAACGAAGGAGGGCGCAGCCCAAGGAGAGTCAAAGGTGCTACGCCGGAGCTCACCTCCACCGCCAGGATGCAGAGCAAGTCTGCCAGACTTTTGGGACTCTCCCGCGCATGTCTCGATCCATCGTCAACTCTGAAATAGGGTGGTTGAGCCTAACCGTTCATCCAGCTCATTTCCAGCAAGGTTCTCAATCCGCCTGAGGCCGGAGCATTCCTTGATGCGGATCCTTTCCGCACTCGCTCTGTCGCGTGACAAGACAAGAAGGGGGCTGGCCAAGTGCCAGCCCCCTTACTCAAGGTGAACTACATAGATCGTTACACCGGCGAGCGCCCCGGGAGTGCGCGCACCAGTGCAATTAGGAGGCAGGCGCCAATGAACGCCACGACAATGCTGCCGATGAGTCCGGCGCTACTTCCCGGCATGAGAATGCCGAACAGCAGGCCACCCAATATTGCACCGACGATACCGACCACGATATCGCCCACCAGTCCATAGCCGCCACCCTTCATGAACTGGCCGGCCAGCCACCCCGCGATTAACCCAACGATCAGCCAAGCAAAAATACCACCAGGTTCTAAAGACATTTCACGCCTCCATGGGCTTACAGCCCGAGCGCTTCCAAAATGAGCATGAGCACCGATAACACGATCACCGTGGCGCTAAATCCGTAAACCATGTCAATGCTCTCGGTGTTGACCGAGTGACCCGTGACTTGCAGGCCAGTCGGACGCCGCCTGAGTGATCCGGTGCGCGATCGGAGCTTGACTCTCGGGCAAGGTTGTCACCGGGGCTTGGGAAGGATGGCGTTCGTGAGCGGCCTGGGCGGTCCTGTTCAATCGAAGTGCGCCCTCCATGTACAGCAGCGCCAGCACGATCATCACAACCGCCAGGA
>JBJXFJ010000417.1:0-2655 GCA_046154735.1 Chloroflexota bacterium
ATCTCGTGGATCCAGAACTTCCGCCGCCTGTGCATCCGCTACGAGAAGTCCACCGCGATGTTCCAGGGCTTCCTGCACCTCGGCTGCACCCTCCTCCTGCTCAAACAGGTTCTGGGATAGGCTCTAGCATTGGACAAGTATTTCGAGTACTTGCTGACCCGATATCGAGAAATAGAGTATCAGCCGGACCGGCTCGCGGTGCATCGAGCGATGGCGGTCGAGTACTTCCGCTCTGTGTAGCGAACGACGCGTTGCGGAGGTTGACGGGGCGACGGGATCGGCAGGTACACGGCGGGTTGCCTGATCGCCGATGGGGATCGGAAGTGGCGGATGGCACCGACCGTGGTGCAACTCCTGCCACTGACCACGCGGTTCTCCAGCTTTCTTCTTCCCTACCCGGGCTGTAGCAGTGCAGTCCGGGCGAGCAATTTTGGGCCCGCCGCACGATCCACCGACCGCGCTTTGGGAGGATCGGTAGGAGTTGAAGAGGGAGCCCGAGTGCGGCCCGCCGCGGCGGGCAAGCAGTGGTCGGTGGCACGGGTTGCACACTCCTCGGTGCGACCCACACTGAACGCCATGGCGTGGGGCAGCCGCTGTCACGGTCAAGTAGTACACTTGCCTTGTGCCGGTCTGCTCAGGTGGCTGGGTAAACGGATATGGAGGGGCCTCGGTGACGAACGGGCAAGAGGCGCAGTCAGGTGGAGAGGATCAAACTCAATATGAAGCTCGACTGAGAGCTCGCATTGAACTCCTGCGTGCGGCCTTCAAGGAGGGCCGTGTAAAAGTAGCCGATAGGGCTGTCATCGAAGACCTCGGTAGGGTGCGAACTGGTCGAGATGGCCAAGTTGATCTAGCGACCGTGACGGGAAGCGTTCGCGCCCTCGCCCTGGCTGTGGAAGGCACCGAGCGACAGGGCGAGTTGCTGGCGGTGAATCTCCAGTGGGTCCAGACTGAGTACTTCGGCCTACTTGAGGACATGCTCGGCCCCATGTTGGCGGCCGCTCCTTCCGCCATAGAGAACCCTTCGAGGTTCGCAAATTTTGCAGCTTCTAGGCCCGTAATCGTTCGGGATTTCCTGAAGGGGCTCCCAAGGACGTTTGAGGTCATGGCCGCGTTTTGGAGGGAGCACGGTCCGGTTGTTCGTGCCCACTGCTTGCAGTATCGTGGTGTCAAGGCGGCATACGGTGGGGACCTGTTTCCCCTCCATGAACTCCGGACGGTGCCGCAGGCCGCCGTTTTCGCAGATTCGATAATCGTGCCTGATCCGGTCGACTACATCGGGAGAGGACTTGTCCAATTAGTTGTGGACACCGAGACCATCAGACTCTTCTTCAGGCATGCCCTCGCCGCACTGGCCCTCAAGTCACTGGCGTTTGCAGAATCCGAGTTCCCGATTCTTGTGGTCGCACCTGGGAATCCGAGCGACATCGGGCTCGATGCTCTCAGGCCCCTGATGATGGGGGATGCGTTATATCACCTCAACTCTGCGATTGGCAGCACGTTTGAATCGATCGACGCGGCCAAGGAATGGCTGCGCACGATGCCATCCGCTACTGAACTCGAGCGCAGGAGCATCAATCCTGATCGTCTGCTTGCAGATGCTGGCGTGACTGGCGGACTCGAGGGTCGGTTTCGCGGGTGGACGGAATACCGGAACGAGACCATTAGAGAAGGACTGTTGGGCGCTGCTTTGCCCGATGCCATCGTCGAGGACGCTCTCGGACGAATGGGTCAGGCAACTGCTGCCATTGAGCGCGGGCGAACCTACGGCGCGTACCCCCTCACCGACGCGCCTCGCTCTTGGCAGTACCTAAAATGGAAGTTCGAGTATGATGCGCACCGCTATCAGCGGCCTGAATCGCTGGGATTGGAAGCGCGCGTTGCCAATCGCATTGTGCAGTCAGCAGAAGGAAGCAGTCGCATTCTCGGATCGCTCGGGGTTGAGGCCCTTGTGGCCTTGCGCCAAAAGGGTCTGCTCACGCAGATACGCGAGGAGCTCCGACACGATGCTGCGGAGATGTACGACTCGGACGAGTCTCGTCGAGAAGAGCTAGAGCGTCAGATGATGAATCGCTTTCAGAAGAACTTGTGCGATGCGGAGAAGCGCCTTCGAGGGCTGGGTGCAAGGCGTCGCAAGTACCTGAGATTCACGGTCGGCTCCGCCGTGGGAAACACTGCCCTCGCCATTGCCGGGGCAGCGACGGGAAACTACTGGCTGACCGTTGCAGCGGCGGGGGCTGGAGTAGTCGGTATCCCAGGTTGGACGGAGGTGGTGAATCGCGGTCGGAAACTCGTGGCTGAGGGCAGGAGACTCCAGCGGTCACCCATCGGATTCCTGGTCGCCCAGAGCGCGAAGCGTCAATAGCTGCGGTCTGGCAGCCAGCATCAAGAAACTGCCTCCGTCGACCGTAACGCACGCGGGAAACTCAAAGCTCCAAATTGGACCGACGGTCCCGGCAGCGGAGTGACGGCGGGTGGCCGGGGTCGCCTGAGATTGGGTGGCACTGGTCCGCTGCCTTGAGCGGACCAGTGGTTCCCACTACATCGCACTAGGTTCTGTCTGACGGATCATCGGGAGCCAGGATTCTCAGGTACCGCCGGATGATGGCGAGGTTGACGAAGGCCAGGAAGCTGGAGGCCAGCTTGTCATAGCGG
>JBJXFJ010000418.1:0-5025 GCA_046154735.1 Chloroflexota bacterium
TCCCCCAGCCCTGTCCGGGGGATAAGGAAAGCGGCGCTCCCGCACGCCGCACTCCAAATTGGCCCTAAGCGTCCTGAGCACCGGGCACACCCGCTTACGGTTCCGCGAGCCAATCGATGACGGCAGCGGCCGTCCATGATTGATGCGCGGAGCCCAGTGGCGCCCCTGTGAATGGGTGGAAATATTCCGCGCACTGGGAGCCCGGTTGATTCAGCAAATCCAGATTCGCCCCACGCAATGCTTCCGCGGCGTCCAGAAGTCGGTGACCTCGCAGACCTCGCCACAGCAGGTAGTTTGCCACCGGCCAGGATGGTCCACGCCAGTAGGTGGCTTCCCGGAAGCCATCCGTCGCGGGCGCGGTACTGGGCACCACGGCAAAGGCCAGATCAGGATGCCCGGTGAAATCACGCGACGCGAGCCTCCGTGCAGAACTCTGAACGATGCTCGCATCCGCATCCGGCAGCAGGAGAGGGGCCAGTCCAGCCCAGGTCACGACCGGGATCGGCTGGCCGGTCAGGAGATCGAGATCGAGCGCCAGTTCCAGCTCGCTATCCCAGGCGCCAGCGACACCTTCAGTAAACCGCTGTGCGATCTGACGAAGCTCATGAGCGGAGTCAGCGGAGAGACCAAGTAGCACGTGGATGTCCGCAAGCACTTGGCTCGCGGTGGCGAACACTGCGCTGAAGAGCACATCCTTTACGAGAAATGGATGCTGCCGATGCGCCATCGTATCGTCATACCCGCATGATGCCAGGCTCTCCACGAGCCAGACGTACCGGTCGTACTCCGCATGCGAGGGGCGCTGACTGGGGTCAGCCACGTGTGCCAGGTCCCGCCGCACATACGGCCGAACCTGCCCGACCTCGACATGTGCCAGTGGCGCGTCCCAACGCGGCGAATTGTCCGTCCCACTCTCCCAGGGATGGTAGATCGTGATGAGGCCTACGCTTTTTGGATCGCGCTGCTGCGCTAGATACCGATGCCAGTGCAGGAGACGAACAGCCATTCGTGCGATCTCGTCGCGAATGGCTGGTTGATCACCCGCAATTGCCAGAATCCGAGCCAGCGCCAGCGCGTGAACGGGCGGCTGGATGATGCCGCTAGTGAGTGGCGCGCTGGGAGCCAGTGGCGAGTGCGCCGGGCAATTCCAGCGCTCTGCATCCGGGAAGTACGCGTCTGCTGGAACGTCCGGATTGTAGACGATGTGCGGGATGCGCCCGTCAGCCCACTGTCCCTTAAGCAGCGAGTCGATTTCGAGCAGTGCGCGATGGGGATCAAGGTGCGCCAGGCCAATGGCAATGAAGGCGCTATCCCAGCTCCACTGGTGCGGGTAAAGCCGCGGGGCAGGGCGCGTCCAGCCACCCAGGTCATTTTCCCGGAGCACGTCAACCGATTCTTGCCTGAGCGCGCTGTAATCCATAGTGTCCCCAATTATGTCATGCGGGCGACAACGCGAATTCCTCGCAGCAGCGTTGCGCTCCCGATGCCGATGAGCAGCGAAGTAAGAGTGAGCATGGGCATATAGTAGCGCGCCCAATCCAGACCCAGATTCCAGGCCAGACCCAACACCGTGACGACACAGCAGATGAGCATGAGGCCTTCAGCCCCAAGCACGGCCTGAAGCGTTCGTTGACGACCGATCCCGGCTGCCAGGGTGAGCAGACCAAGGCCAATCAGCGGGATATCAAAGGGTACGCCGGTGCGCTTATTGAGCGTTGCCAAATCGAGCAGCATTCGATCCGCAAGCAAGGGCAAGCGAGCTCCTAGGCCGGGCGGGACCGCCTCATTCTCACTGAGAACCGCCTGGCCAAACATCTCCTGCTGTCGAAAAGCCAGCATTTCCTGCAATCGGCCCACTGGATTGGGATACAGGAATGGGTTCATGGCCACCGTCACGATCATGGCCGCAATGACGGCTAGCGTGGACCAGCGCCAGGCCACCGCGGGAGCCTGGCCACGAACGGGCAGCCAGAGCAGCAACGCAATGACGGCATAGCCCAGGAGCGCCGCCGCCAGAAGCGTGCCGGTGAGCTTGGCGGAGACCGCCAGTCCGGCTGCAACGCCGCAGCCGAGTCCCAGCCACAGGCAGCGCCCCTTTGGAGACAACCGAGCGGCCGTCAGTCCAAGCGCCAGAGCGGCCAGGGTAAAAACATAGAGCGGGGATTCCGCGTGAGCGCGCGGTAGCAGTGTGAGCATCGTGGGATTCCAGACGGCTACAGCGGCCGCCACAAGCCCGGCCACCGGCCCCGCCAGCATGCGTCCAGTGACGAATAGCAGTCCCGCTCCGATCACAGCAAGCAGCACCATTGGCGCGCGCGCGGCCTGAAGCACCGCCGCACTGGGACGATCCACTCGCCGCTCTTCGGCCAGCTTGCGCTCATCCCGAAACGTCTCGCGCTCCCAGTATCGGCCCCGCGTTGCCGGGTTCACTTCAGACTCCCTGTAGCGAATATTGAGCGGCGGCGGCTCAAGTCCGGCAACGCGAATACCGGCACCCAGAATGAACCGCGACAGCATAGGTTGGGTCAAGGTGAGATAATTCGGCTCCCATGCCGGACCGCTGAGCTGGCGCTTGAGAAACGCCAGCTCAAAATACTCCGCCGCCGCGATGAATTGCCCCTCATCCGTGTTGTAGCCCACTCTGGCGGCGGTTGGAAGGTATACCCAGGCCGCTACTGCCAATACGAGGGCCAATAGAACCGGGTCCATCCAGGCACTCTTCAGAATCGCTTGCACACCGCGTGTGGCCACGGGACGCGATGCCGCGCGCGCTGAACCTGATTTCGGGGTCGCTGCTCGCGCGCTCACGTTCGATCCGGGATCCGCGCAAGACCGCTCAATGTCAAGAGATACGCAGGCTGGTCGGACAGCACCCGTTGCAGCCGCTGATTCTCCTCGGCACCGCGATCACGCGCAAAGACAATCCCACGGTCCAATGTCGGCGCGTTCATCCAGAACACGGATGCGTAGGGCTGCCAGGCACCGCGCGGCTCCTCCCGCACAAAGATCAAACTGTGATCGATCCCCGCGGCGCGCACATGCATCGCCCGGCGGCCGTCCACACCCAGGTAGCCACGGAAGTCACGCACTTGCTGAGGGAGGTAGAGAAACACGTTGAATGCTACCAGCGCAGCACCCAGCACACTGACATAGGCGGCGCCACGCGGGTTGAACTTCCCATTCCCTAGCGTTGCCAGGACCGCGAAACCGCGGATGGACAGCAGACAGAGCGGACCCAGCGCCTCGTAATAGTAGCGCGGGCCGTAAGCCATGCCGCGATTCCAGTAAAGCACGTATGCCAGTACGAGTGACACAATCACGCTCAGCAGCCACCAATCCCGGCGCCCTGCTCGGCCGCTGATGAATGGGAGCATAGCGGGAGCCAGGGTGAGGTAAAACGGCCAGCCAAAGAGATGCCGCTGGAGCTCCGTAAGGCGATCCCAGGTGTCGTGCAGCCCCATCGCCGGGTCATGCCAGCCCTCCGCGCCAACGCCGGTCCCAAACCCAATTCTGTCAAACTCCCACCAGAGCACTTGTGGACTCGTGAGCGCATTACCTGTTGTTGCGTGCTGAAACCATAGGAGAAAGAACAGCGGCAATAGAGCGCCCAGAGCCGCGAACAAGGCGAAAGCGAGCCGCTCCCGCCAGCTTCGTCCGGATCCCAGAAGAAGCCAGGCGCCGAGGCAGGCGCTGAGCGCGATCCCGGTGAGCTGCCGGGTGCAGACGAGGCCGCCGAGGCTGAGCCCAAGCATGATGGCCCATGCTACGCCCTGTGTGTCCCTCACGCCCCGGGTCCGTACATTGTCACCGTGATCCTGTTCGGGCGACTGCCAGTCGCCCCTACGAGTGACCGGACGCTGTAGGGGCGACTGGCAGTCGCCCGCGTGGCGTCGGACGACATGAAAGTCCGACCTAACCCCGACAAGCGCAGAAAACACCATCAACGCCGCCAGCGTGAGCACCAATGACGTCGAATGGGCCAGATACGAGCCGCTCATGAACAGAAAAAAGGGAGAGCTGAGCAAAAGCGTCGCGGCCAGCGCGCCCTGGACCGATCCGAATAGACGCTTCCCCAGCATGCCCAGCAGCAACACGGCCAGCCCTGAAAGCATAGGACCCACCAGCCAGGGAGCCCCAACGAGAATACCCAGAGCCAGTATCAGGGGGTGGCCGGGAGGATACTTCCCGAACCAGCGTCCATCGCGCTGAATGATGAAATCCTCCTTGAAGAATTCAGGCAGCGCGGGCGCCGGGGCACTGACGGAACCAGAGGCGAACAGCCGCGCCTGAAACAAATACGCAACCGAATCACGGTCATGGGGAACCGCTTCGAAAACCGTGAGCGAAATCCAGGACGTGACGAGAACCGCGGCAAGCCCGAGACTCCCAAGGGCAATGGTGGTCCCGGCAGCCGCGGGCCTCCAACCCTTGGCGCGCGCCCATTGGGCCTCTCTCCCGCGGCCGCCGGGCAGTTGCCAGACGAGCGCAGCGCCGACCACCAGGAAAAGCGCAAACAGCCACGTTCTCCCCAGCTCACGTACCACAGATTGCAACGCCGCGATCCAGTCCTTTCGAAACGGGCTGCCGCGATTCTCCAGCTCCTGCACCACGCGCCCGTCGCGCACGCGGCTCAGCACGAGATCACGCGATTCGGGTCGCGCCAGCGTCTGATAGCCCTCATCGCCCTGGACACGCGTCCGCAGCGCAAACGGTGTGCTGGGGCGGAGCGCCTCAACCCGGAGCGTGACGCTACGATACGGACCATCCGCGAGACGCTCAATCCGCGCGGCCTCAGATTGCCATATGGATCCGGGCATTAGCGCAGAGACCCCATCGGCCTCAAGCTGAAGTTGCGCGAGCCCCGATCGATAACCGGTGTACACCGGAGCAAGCAGCGCATTCAGCCAAGGCAGCTCAATCAGGCGATCTGGGATCGCGCGGGCCGGACGCCCCAGCGCGGCGCCCTCCAACCAGACGGCTACACCGCCCTCCGGGTAACGCGAGTCGCGCGCCTGAACAATCTCT
>JBJXFJ010000421.1:0-4231 GCA_046154735.1 Chloroflexota bacterium
CCCCCCACTACAAACCGGGGGCACATCCGCGCAGACCTTATGTCACAGGCTACTCGAACGTCCGCGCTGGTCCCGTGAGGAATGTAGTTTGCGCGACTCGGCCTCACCTGCGATCCAAGACTGGCCAGCGCCCCCGGGGGCGGCCCGCAAACGCCCGACGGACGGGGGCCTCTTTATGATCCCACGGCAAATGCAGCGTACGGATAGTCGCTATTCTCCATCGCCTTCATGAGGCGCTCCGCGGAGATAGTGCGCGATGCACCCGGCCCTCGAGTGTCAATGGGATCGTGATAGATGAACCGATCACCGACGTAACCAGTCACAACAATATAGTGATCGCCCCAATAGTCGGAGCGCTCACGGCCGCTCAAGAAGCGGAACATCACCTGCGGGACCACCACACGCCCCTGACGAAGCTGCGCCCGAACTTCGTCGGCAGTCCAGCGATGGAAAGCGCCAGGGCCGCCATCAAAGAGACCAACCGGTGCGGAGCCATACTCTTCCGCTACCGCGGCCAGATGCTCAATGTAGACACCGCAATCGTCACAGCGCTCAATCTCCTGGTATCGAAGCGTTTGAGTTCGGAGCAGTCCGGGAGCGGGCAACGCGCCCGCTTGCCGCTGAAGCGCCATCCAGAGCACAGTGGGCCCGCAATTGGCCGCCTCATAGGCGGAGCCATCAAGCTGCGTCCGATACGGCACTCTTAGCCAGGCGTCCGGAGCCTGGCGACGGAGGAGATCGCGAGTGAGCGTGTATTCCAGATATTCAGACGGGTCGCGTGGCGTGGCTACCACGTCTTCACCATCGATCCAGGCATCCAGTGGCTCGCCGGTATCAGGTCGGGCAGAGAGATAGACATGCGCCCAGTCCCGCCCGGATGTTTCGAGTATCTCGAGATAGGTGCGTGCTGGCGCGACAAGGGCAACAGGCGCCGTCTCTGCCGGGGCGGTCCGAAGCACGGCAGACGGGCGGGTTCGGACGAACCTCGGCCACTCCACGTCACCCGCATCCGCGGCGTTGAGCCACGCTTCGCCGGGCCGCTTAAGTTCCTCGTCACCAGCGTAATAGACACGGTAGCGACTCCCCTGGCGATCGAGCACGCGCACCGTGCTCGCCGCTGGCAGTCGCGTGAATTCAATTGCGTCATCCGGCCCAGACCAGAGTCCGGACTCGCGAGTGAGTCGCAGCCAACGCGGAAGACCCGTGCTAAGTCGCGGGCGAGCCGGGACAGCGGACGGCGGACTAACTGACGATTGGTTGGTCGTTCGTGCCACCGTCGCGGGTCCTAGGGCTTCGGGGATGCTTACTGGAGTAACGGGCCCATTAATTGCATCGGCCTGCTCCTCAGCAACGCCCATTGAAATCGACGGTATCGACTCACTGGGTGGCATAGCGTGGTTATCCTGCGCCCATCCCCAGGCGCCCAGCAGGACAGCTCCGACTATCGTCAATGGCCCTATCAAGTGCCGCACCCCTCGCCGTCGCTGCATTGTCACCCTGCTCACATTCTCAACGTCAGCTATGTAACGGACAAGTACTTCCGTACCACAAAAAGAAGTCGCGCAGGCCGGAGCGGCCTACGCGACAGCGATATTACGGAGCGCTGATTAGTCGCTATTATCGTCAGGCGCGCTAACTGAATCGGCCCAGAAGAGATTCTCATGCTCCTTGTAGCCGATCACTTCAATGTAATCCCGCACTTTTATGCCGCTGCTCTTGATCAGATAGGGCGCTTCCTTGCCGTACAGCTTGACAACCACTCGACCATCAGTGTTCCCAAGAATGATCTCATGTGGTTCAACAAGTGTGTTGATGGCAATCACTTCCCCACTAGTCCGGTTGGCATCGGACGAGCCGGACGGTTGATCAGCACAATTGTTGGTATTCCCACCACAGTTGCTGACGCCCTCGCCACCATTGTTCCGCTTCTTGTCATTGTCGTCGTCAGCAAACATCGTGCCGGCGGCAAGCACCGCGAGAGCCAGGGCCAGGAATGCCGAAAGCCCACCTGACCGTGTAATCAATCGTCTCATCATTCACTCCAAATGAACTAGGTCCACAGCAAAGGCAATTCAACTGGACGTGCCACCGCCCAGAGCCCAGTAAGCACTAGCCGCCTGGAAAACCATGCGCTGTTACTCTACCAAAAAACGAACAAGCTCATGGATGGTTTCCGCCGCATCGTGTCGTCAGAATTCCGCTGAGTCTGAACTCTTCATCTGAGTCTGAACTCTTCATCGTACAATCGTCGGAATCGCGGACAGTTGCGAAAAGCGCACACCGGCTTCTCCCGCCCGCGTCTAGTGGAGCGAACAGAGGCCGGCTGGACGATCTAGGGAGCCTATCCGGCCTGGAGTCAGGGGGCCGGGTCGATGGCGAAAATAATCGCGCTCGCATCCCGGTACACAATGCGCATCCCAGGATCCGCTGCTGCCGCATCAAAGAACGATGCGTGAGCTCTATCCGTAAGTACGAATCGACTGTCGAATCGGTCTCGGATTATTGCCCCGGGAGCACTCAACTGCCCTCGAGTGATGGCCCGCCAGGTGGTATAGAGCGAGGGATCATGCTGGTACATGTAGGTGGGGTCAAGGCCAACCAGGTAGCTGTTATGCACATTGTGAAAGAAGAGCATCGGGAAGTCATCCCAATCCGTCGTAAACACGCGCGACCCCGCGGGCGTGTTTGCCTGAAGCCAGAACGCTGCCCCGGCGTAGAGATCCGCCGCTCTAGATGAACGGGCCGAGCTTTGAGCGGTCGCAATTGATGGGCGTATCAGTAGGACTACCCCCATGAGCAGAACGAGCCAGACAGCAACGGATGCCCACTTCGGGGCACGTGCGGATAACCAGGTACGGGCTGCTTCGGGCACCTGAAAGGTCCAGGCAAATGCACAAAAGAGAACCGCGAACGCCGGCTGATATTCAACGAACCGGCGTGAGCGCAACAGCAGAATGGTGAAGAACAGCGCTATGAGCATCAGCCCGATCACCCTGCCGTCCCACCGACGTTCGGAGCGAAGTGTGGCCAGAAGCGGAATCATCCCCACGACAACCGTAAACAGTGACGCTCCCGCCGCCCGTACCAATGCTGTGTGAGAGTAGGGATACCATTCATTGCCGACACCAATCACGAAGTCCCCGGTCGGTACCAGCTTAGGTAGGGCATGCTCAATGGCGAACGACAGGCTCCGCGGGCTGTAAGGGTTAACGATGAGGCCCAGCAGCACGCCAGTGGTTGCAAACCCAAAGAGAGCTAGGCACCCCACGTGTTGCCGGCACCAGGCCAGCAGCGTGAGCCAGCCCGCCCACCTTCGCTCCCCACGGATGGCGCTCAGCAGCCAGTGAGCACTGGCCTCAAACACGCCGTCATCCACCCAGCGACCAATGGTCAAGAGCGCCGCAACAGCCATGAAAAGCAAGAATCCATCGTAAACCCATGAGAAAACAAAGCCAACCAGCAAGACCAGTCGATCGCGCCGTGAGAAGGCTACAGCGATCAGCACGATCAGTAGGAGCAAGACGAGGGACTGTCGACGGGTCATGCTCAATCGGTAAAGAAAGGCGCCTGAGACACCAAAAAGCAGTAACAGCCACAGAAAGCTCCAACGCACTTTCTGCCAGACCATGAGCGCATAGACCACAAGGGCAGCCAGACTGGCAAAGGACGCACCGGCAAGCTTAGCGCCGACTCGGAGATCCAGCAGGGTGAACGGCTCCAGCAGGATATGAAAAAGCAGGTGGTGGTCCGTAAACTGGGCCGGATTGAGTATGGTGAGCTGGAGCCAGGGGAAATAGATGGGCGCCGGAATAACTGCCAGGCGCATGACCTCGGCTATCTTGATATGGTAGTACCCGTCCACGCCAATGATGTTCGGAGTGGACCACTGGATCTCACTGAACACCAGGGCAACGATGAGAATCGCGGGCACCAGCCTCAGCCAGGGCTCCCGTTCCAGCAAGCGGTTCAGGCGCCGCTGGGCTGATCCGAGTAGACTCCGTCTCGGCGCCCGCGGGTCTGGTAGTGAAGTCTCACTTAATCTGGCTTGTTCGCTCATGTTCTCTAGGGTCACCAATCAGCTCTGGTCGACGGATAGAGCCAAAGGATACGTGATGGGGAATCCCAGGCAACCATGACGACTAACGATCAGTCAGCGCACTCCAAAGGGCCGCCCCAGGCACCCATCAACGGCGTCGTACTGGCGTCAGGTTCACCGAGGCGCAAACTCCTC
>JBJXFJ010000426.1:0-11445 GCA_046154735.1 Chloroflexota bacterium
AAATCAACACCGAAAGTAACGACCTGCAATCATTACGCTGTCGATTGCGCGCGGCGTACAATCTGGAACGTACGTAACCAACCCGCCCGGGGGCTCTGCCCGAGTGGCCTGACGGGAATCTGGATACGTCGGGTCAATGCACCTCAATATCAACTTTCTTCCACAACGACGCGGCGCAATTGCCGGTGAGCTTGTTGCGCAGCTTTTTGGACTGCTTGATGATGGACTGGTAGAAGGAGATCTGGGCGACCTCCAGGTTCACCTGGACTGGATCCAGTACAAGTCCAACTTCCGCGAGCCATTCATCGTTCGTCACGGCATCGATGTCCATGGCGCGGCGATTCCCATGTCCGAGTTAGCGGTGGATTTGCGACAGTTCCAGGACACTGGCACGCGCGAGAGTTTGCGTCAGGCGGTGACGCATCTCAGCAACGGTCACGGACGTGAGTCGGACCACTTGTGGCTGGATGAATTCACCACTCACAGCCAGAGCCTCATCTGGAAATTCAACCAGCTCTTCTGGGTCCGCCTGGCAGATTGGGAGAGCGCATCCGGCAAAGGATTTGAGGCAGCGTTACCGGGCGGTCAGTCTGATGCCAATGACGACGCGGCAGTAAGCGATGCCGTGGCAGATTTCTGGACGTTACTCGTGGACCTGGACCGGCATCATCAGCTACCGGAGCAGCTCTTTGCGTTAGAAATTGGAGTAGGAACAGGGCGCCGCGCGGCAATGTGGCTGGATCACTTTAAGCGGCTTGATGGTGACCGCGGCACAGGGTATTACCAGCGACTGCACTTCCTGCTGGGCGACTACGCCTTGGCCACTCTTGACAGCGCCGCATCACTGCTGGATCGCCACCAGTCCGTGGTTAACACCATTGCCATGGACGCCATCAATCCCATGCGCTCACTCTCATTTCTGCGCTACAAAGTGCTTTCTATCCACCTCACCAACGTTTATGACAATCTCCCCGCTGACGAGCTTGCTCGTCGCGATGGTCAGCTCTACGTGGTGGAGGTTCGCCCGTACCTGACAGGTTCAGCGGCGCGGCAGCTTTCAGAAACATATGGCATACCCGTGAACGAGCTCCCACAGGCCACCCGGAGGCTCCTGGAGGCCGGCCCCAGCTTTCTAGGGCATCGAGACCGGGGCGTGCAGTTCTGGCGGGAGCTCTGGGAGGGCATGCGCCTTGAGGAGCGCCTACGCCGAGTGGATGGTGTGGCCGATGTGCCACTGCCACCGGGTCTCAATTCATACCACCTCGAGGACCTCCTCGCCGAGGCGCCCGATGATGTGCGATTCCAGCTTTCCAATGGCGCGGCGCAGAGCTTTCTCAACACGCTTCCACTGCTCCATCCGCGCGGCTACCTCCAGGTGCAGGACATTTTTGTACCCACAATGAACGACTATCGCGAGGGGTTTCGTGGCCCGGGCAAGATGGATGGAAGTGTCTTGAACTGGGTGAACGGCGCGCTCCTTAAAGCCGTGGCGGCCCGCGCCGGGTATGACGTGCATTTCTCGCCGTATCACTACCGCGCGAACTCGCGGACAACCATCCTGTACACCACGCCTCGGGATTAAGGATTCACTTATGGCACTCACACTCCTCCCTACCGCGGTCGTTGGCAGCTACTCCATGCCCGGTTGGCTGGAGCGCGCCAAAAATGACTACATAGGCCGCCGCATTACCGTGAACGATCTCGAGGAGATGCACGACGCGGGAGTGAAGGCCGCGATCAAGGATCAAGAAGTGGCCGGCGTGGACGTGATATCCGATGGCGAGCTACGCCGCGACAATATGATCGATTACTTTGCACTACGTCTGCCGGGCGTAGATATCGACCACGCATCGAAGAAATCGTACTACGACTATTACGACAGCGTGGTGCGCGGGCCCATGCCCACCGGCCATCTGGGGCTCACCGAGGACGCGCGCTTTCTGCGTCGCTTCACTGACCACGAGATCAAGTTTTCCGTGACCGGCCCACACTCGCTGGTGAAGCGCATTCGCAACGAGCATTATCCTGATGAAGCCTCCTTCGCTCTGGAGATTGCACGGACCATGAATTTGGAGCTGCGTGACCTGGCCACAAACGGTGTCGACGAGATTCAGATCGATGAACCGTACTACTCAGGTTTCCCGGAGGATCTTGAGTGGGGCATCCGCGCCATTAATACCTTGGTGGAGGGCGTGGGAACGCGGATCAGTCTGCATGTCTGCTACGGCAATCGCTACGGAAAGCCATCCTGGGAGGGCAGTTACCAGTACCTCTTTCCGCGGATCCTGGATGCACACATTCATCAACTTACGCTGGAATTCGCCCGGCGCGGAAACGAGGATTTGCACCTGTTCAACGAGTTCCCCTCATCATTGCGGCTCGGGCTTGGTGTTATCGATGTCAAATCGCACGATGTGGAAACGCCGGCCATTGTGGCGGAACGCATTCGACGGGCGCTCCAGGCACTGCCCGCGGAACGCCTCACCGTGAACCCCGACTGCGGGCTTATGCATCTGCCAGCCAGCATCGCATTTGGAAAGCTGACAGCCATGGTCCAGGGCACAGCATTGGTGCGGAGCGAACTGCAGGGATGAGCCATCAGCGGGCGGTCCTGACACTGAAGAGCCTCACCGCGCAGGGGCCGGCACCATGGAGCGCCGAGCTCCATCGACATTGGCGATGGTGGTGAACCCCCTCCGCACGGCTCTGACGAACGGGACCTTTTGCTATGTTGTGGAGCTCGTAGCCAGTCGCCTCACACGCGAAGCACGGCTGCTGGAAGTAGCCTCCGGACTAGCCCAGATTCCAGACCTCGTAGCCGGCAGCATCACCAGTTACGCAGGTGGCGGCACGGGCCACGATCCACTGCGCGTGGCCGCGGCAGCCCGCGCGCGCGGGCTCACCCCAAACGTCCATGTCACCTGCGTCAGTCAGACGCGTACGGAGCTACGCCGAGCGCTGGAAGACATTCATGCGCTCGGGATGGAAAACGTCTTCGCGCTCACCGGCGACTACCCGCAGGCCGATGACACCGCTCACCCAGCGGTGTTCGACATCGACTCTGTTCAACTTGTAGCCATGATCGATGAGCTGCGCACGGCAGGTAAGTCATTTAACGTGGCCGTCGCGGTCTCGCCGTTCAAATACACCGAGCCGGACTGCATGTACCAGTATCTCAAACTGGAGAAGAAGATCGCCGCGGGTGCCAATTGGGCGGTGACTCAAGTGGGGTGGGACGCGCGCAAGTTTGCCGAGCTAAAACGCTATCTGGATGAGCGCGGCCTTAAGACACCCCTGCTTGGTAATGTCTACGTTCTCGGGAAGCGAGTAGCTGAGCGCATGGCTACGGGGAGCCCACCGGGCTGCTGGGTTTCCCCGGCGCTGCTCCAGGCCGTCACTGAAGAATCGGCCGCTTTTGATCGGGGCCGTGCTGCCCGTCTGGAACGCGCCGCGAAATCAGTGGCGGTCCTCCGCGGACTGGGCTACGCGGGCGCCTACATTGGCGGTACGCACGATCCCGACGAGATCCGAACGATTATTCGCCGCTCCGTTGAGCTCGCCCCCACCTGGACGGAGCTCGCTGAAGAGCTGAATTACGGCCGGCCAGGCGGGTTCTATCTCTACGATTCGCAATCATCATCACCCACAAGATCATATCGCAGGAGGGAGTTGGTGCCCTGGCTCTTGAGCACTGGTACCAAGTTCTTCCCGGCGAATCGCGACACACCCTTGCGCGGCGCGCTCACGGCGGCCAGCACATGGGTGGATCAGCATGCCGGCGTGGCTCGAGCACTTGAGCAGCTTGAGATGTCGGTGAAAGAACCCGTCTTTGGTTGCCAGGCGTGTGGTAATTGCGTCCTGAGCTACACTGAATATGTCTGCCCTCAAACGTGTCCAAAGCAGCTTCGCAATGGCCCCTGCGGAGGTACCTCGAATGGCCGCTGTGAGGTGGTGGACAAAGAATGCATCTGGGTGAGCGTGTACGAGCGTGCACAGGAGCGCGGCGGGGTCGATGAGCTCCGGACATTTGTTCCCGCGCCGGACAGAGCTCTCATCGGAACCAGCTCGTGGATCAACTATTTCCTCGAGCGTGACCGCCGGCCGCGTCCGGAGGCCGGGGATGAGAGTTTTGAATCCCAGAAGTGGACTTCAGCCCGGGAAGTAGCGCCAGGCCAGCCGGCGGCTATCGGCCCCGCCTCTGCGATAGACAGTGAGCCCACTAGTGGCAGCAATGCGCAGCGTTAGTCCTGGTACAGCAGCCTTGCTGATGAGCTGCCCCGATCAGCAGGGGTAATTCATCGGATTTCCGATTTCATCTATCGCAATCACGGCAACATCCTGCTTGCTGATCAGCACCTGGATGGCGCCACGGGCTCGTTCCCTTCACGCGTGGAGTGGGCCTGGCTGGAACTGCGATTGCACGTGAGGGCATTGAGGAGGCGTTTTGCCGCTCGCCAGAGAATATGGCAGAAGCTGGGAGCTGCGCGACTCTGAGATACCGTCACGCGTAGCGATCAGCGTCTCGCGCTTCGATCATTGCCTGGTGGATCTACTCCACCGCGACTCTCTCGGTGAGTGGCGGTCTGAGATTCCCGCGATCATCAGCGATCATCCCGACCTGGAACCTCTCGCGGACCAATTTGGCGTGCCCAAGCCCCTGTTTCCAAATTACCGCGGACAACAAGCTCAGAGAGGAGCAGGCCGAGCTCAACCTCCTCATCGAGCTGCATGTGGACCTCATTGTCCTGGCTCGCTGGATGGCAGGTACTTAAGCCAGAGTTCGTTACGCAGTACGAGCGACGTATCATCAACATCCACCATTCGCTCCTGGCCGCCTTCAGCGGAGCGCGGCCCTACGATCAGGCATTTGCCCGGGGCATCAAGCTGATTGGAGCCACCAGTCACCATATGACACCGGTGCTCGACGATGTGCCGATCGCCGAGCACGATTCCATTCGAGTGAATCACAGGGGCGGACTCGATGATCTCATCCGCAAAGGGTGCGACCTCGAGCGGCTGGCCCTGGCCCGCGGAGTGCGGGTGCATTTTGTTGGCCGGGTGCTTCAATGCGAAAATCGCTCCATAGTCTTTGAGTAAACGGTTCGGGTTGCTGGTAAGCCTTTGCTGCTGGGCATCCAGACGAGTGCTCTCCATCATCCCGCGGCTCGGCTTGAGCTGACGGCGTTGTGCCAATTGTAGTCAGCGCGTGCGAGCCGTCCTTCCCCAGCACCAACCCTCTATCTAGGCTGCTAGCTCCGCCGATTATTCATCTGAGCCCAGAGGACACAGGCGGGGGTAAGGCGGGAATCATGAGCGTATACGTGGCGAGGAGCCCAATCTTTAACCAGGCAATGGACACCTTTGGCTACGAGCTCGTGTACAATAGCGGCTCCCCTGACCGTACAGGCCAAACATCCACTTCGCCAGTTGGATTTTGTTTTGAAACGGACCAACCACTTGCTGGCGGCCGGTCGCTCATCATCGGGGGGGATCCGAGGGACCTGGCACGCTCACTGGCACAGAGCAACCGGGCGGACAATACCGTCGTGACCATTCCCGCTTCGCTCGAAGTGTCAGGAGATGTCATGGATGCCGCGCACAAGCTGGAACAGCTTGGAGCCCGGCTGGTCATTGATGGAATCAACACCACCCACCTGCATCATGCGCTCCTGGATCTCGCCAGTTTTGTCCGTTTGAATGCAGCCCAGGACTGGGATGAGGTGGCGAAAACGGCCCGTAGCCTCGCCGGGTCGCACCTCGAACTGATGGCATCCCATGTGGACACAGAGGAGACTTTCAACGATCTAAAGGACCTCGGGGTCAACTATTTCGCTGGCGGCTTTCTCTCCAGCGCGCCGGAGCACTCCTCTACGGAGCTTCCGTCGCTGGCCACAAGCCGACTCCTCCTCCTGCGTGAGATCAATCAACCGGACCTTGATATCGACAGCCTGGCGCGCGTGATTGGCACGGACGTGGCCATGACCTATCGGTTGCTGAGGCTGGTCAACTCGGCCGCGATAGGTCTTCGCCAGCACGTGACGTCGGTCAAGCACGCGGCCATGATGCTCGGGCTCAATGGCGTTCGGAAGTGGGCCGCCGTACTGGTGCTCCAGGAGCTCGGTTCCCCAAAATCGCCTGAGCTCATGATTCAATCGCTCATCCGAGCCGCGTTCTGCGAATCGATCGCCCAACGCGGTCCGCTGTTTGACCGCGGTGGAGAGCTCTACCTTCTCGGCCTCTTCTCAATGATCGATGCGCTCCTTAGCTTTCCCCTCGAGGCCATTCTTCCGCAACTCCCACTTGCGCCGGATCTCAAAGCCGCCCTGGAGGGAGAGGAGAATGAGGTCTCTCGGGTTCTGGATCTGGTGACCGCCTACGAGAATGCAAACTGGCCAGTAGTGGACCAGATCGCCGGGGAATTCGCTCAGCACGAAGAGCGAATTGCTCTGGCTTATCGGCAAGCGGTCGAGGCGGCAACCGAGCTGGCCGCAGATTGGCTCGTGGTCGAGGCGGGCTAGAGTCTGTGGTTCCAGGCTATGCTTGCACGGTGAACCAGGACATTCCGGAGTGAACCGTGGCAACTCAGAGCAATCATCGGCCGGTACCGGCGACACTCATACCGGGCGACGGCGTTGGTCCGGAGATCGTTGAATCCGTCGTTGAGATTCTCTCCGCGCTCAACGCGCCGTTTGAGTGGGACAAGCAATTGGGTGGCATGGCCGGTGTCGCCGCCACGGGCGATCCGCTGCCTGAGGAGACGCTGGCGAGCATCCGAAAGACTCGTCTTGCGCTGAAAGGTCCACTTACTACGCCCGTGGGTGACGGCTATCGCTCCGTGAATGTGCGGTTGCGTGAAGAATTCGCGCTCTACGCCAACGTGCGGCCCGTCCGTACCGTCATCCCTGGCGGCCGCTATGAGGACATAGATCTTGTGCTTGTACGAGAGAACCTGGAAGGCCTCTACGTTGGACACGAGCACTACATACCCATCGGTGATGACCCACACGCCGTGGCAATCGGATCAGGTATTAATACTCGCGCGGGCAGCCGGCGTATTGCGGAGTTCGCCTTTGAGCTCGCCGTCCAGCAGCATCGGAAACTCGTCACCATCGTTCATAAGGCCAACGTGCTCAAAGCTCTCACGGGTATCTTCCTCGAAACAGCGCGCGAAGTTGGCTCTCGTTATCAAGGTCGAATCGAGGTCAATGATCGCATTGTGGACAACTGCGCCATGCAGCTCGTGCTCAATCCGTGGCAGTTTGACATTATTCTGACGACGAATCTATTTGGTGACATTCTTTCCGATGAGATGGCCGGCCTCGTCGGTGGGCTTGGAGTGACACCCGGCGCGAATATCGGTGACGGCGCGGCAATCTTTGAGGCCGTGCATGGATCTGCCCCGGACATCGCCGGGCGCGGCATAGCCAACCCCATTGCGCTCCTCCTGGCCGCGGCCCTTATGCTTGAGCACGTGAAGCGTCCTGAACTTGCGGAACGGCTGCGTACGGCGATCGCACTCACCGTCCAGCAAGATCACATTCGCACTCCTGACCTGGGCGGCCAGGCGAATACAAAAGCGTTTACGGAAGCGGTGATTCACCGTCTCCGTTAGCACTTCAGGTTGGATACCTCGGTCAGTACCACGATTCAGTTCGCAGTTACCGACCCTCAGACGGCCTGTTTCCACTCTCGCTGCAGCTCACTGATGCGCTCATATTCATCGGGACGGAGATCACCATTGATGGCCTCCACGTTCGCCTCAAGCTGATCTACGGTGCGCGCTCCGGGAATCACGCAATGGACGGCCGGATGCTTCAACACCCAGCGGAGCGCCGCCTGAGCCATGGTCTGCCCCTCGCGCTCGAGAAATCGCAGCTGCTCCACACGTTCTAAGCGTGTTTGGAGCGCGTCTCCCTTTGGACGCCGCCACTGCTGATCGGAGGGAATGGTCTCACCAGCCCTGAACTTACCGCTCAGCAATCCACGCGCAAGGGGCGTGCGCACCATGATGCCCACATCATCTTTCTGTGCCAGGGGCAGCAGCTCATCCTCCGCCGATGGACTGAGGATGCCATACTCCAGTTGGAGAAGCTCCGCACCAAGCTGGATAGCACGAATGCCGGAGGCGTGATCATGTGTGGAGATACCCCAGGACTTGATCGTCCCATCTAGTCGAAGTGGCTGAATAGCATCCGCCCAGTCCTCAGTGTCGAGCTGGTCGGCGGAAGGGCTATGGAGCATAAACATGTCCAAGCTCTGTCGATTCAGACGGATCAGGCTTCCCTCGATCCATTCCCTGAGCCGATCAGCAAAGAAACTGCGCCCCGCCCAGTTGTCGCCACCCATGGCCATACCAGCCTTCGTAGCGATGACAACATCCGGCCGATCCGATCCGATCACAGCAGCCAGGACGTCTTCACTCCGTCCGTCGTTATAGCTATTCGCCGTATCAAAGAACGTCACGCCCAGATCCAGGGCACGCTGTACTATCGGAGGCCACACGGCGGGATCCACACCGGCATCTCCCAGCCTATTGCAGCCCATGGATAGGCGGGAAACGGCAAGGCCCGTCTTCCCAAAAACAGTAGAGCGCATATCATATCCTTCCAGAAGCGCATGCCAGGCAGCCAGATTGCCGGTAGAAGCGAGCTTGATTGAGAGCGGATGGCAGTATCGTACACCGTGCGGCTCGTCCGACTCACTATGAGCCACAAAAATGGAGGTGCAGAGTGGACGTTCGCTCACTGGGCAGAACCGGTCTCAACGTCTCGGTCGTGGCGTTTGGCTGCGGCGATGTTGGCGGTCTCATGGTTCGAGGCGAACCGCAGGAGCAACGACGTGCTGTACAGCGTGCGCTCGAGGCCGGAATCAACTTTTTTGACACTTCAGACTCATACGGCCGGGGGCGATCTGAGGAGGTTCTTGGCAACGTGCTGCGAGAGCTCCAGGCCAACCCCATTGTGGCTACCAAGGTGACGCGCTCAGACCTAGACCTGGCCGACGGCGGGGCGACGATCCGCGCGAATCTCGAGGAGAGTTTGCGACGACTT
This sequence comes from Chloroflexota bacterium, assembly GCA_046154735.1. GTDB lineage: Bacteria > Chloroflexota > UBA6077 > UBA6077 > JACCZL01 > CAVXYC01. The sequence continues at coordinate 9,051 of JBJXFJ010000426.1, forward strand.
GGCCGTGAACAGGTAGATCTATTTCTCCTGCATGGGCGCGTGGGGAATGCCCCAGGAGTTGGCGAGGGCATGCGGCTGGACCGAGTGCTTGGCCCCATCGCAGAGGGCATGGTAGCGGTGCGAGAGGCTGGGCTCACCCGGTTCATTGGGTTCAATGGCCTGGGTGCCACAGAAGACCTGCACAAGGTGGCCGATCTCGGAATCTGGGATGCCGCGCATTGCTACATCAACGCGTTAAACCCATCCGGCGGCTGGCCTGTGAAAAAGATAGATCAGCAGGACTTCAAGGAGCTCATCCCCTACTGCGCTGAGCGTGGAATCGCCCCCATAGGCATCCGAGTGTATGCCGCCGGGGCACTTGCGGGAGACGTCCCTCGTCACCCGGTCGCCAGTGGCGGAGGACGAGCCATGGTTACTGGAGGTGAGTGGGCGCTTGATGTGGAACGAACTGTGCGGCTTGCATCGCTTGCGGACGCATTGGATCTTGACAGCCCGCTTGAACTGAGTCTTAGACTCGCACTTGCCCAGCCGAACCTCGCAACAATCTTGCTTGGCTCATCCGATCTTGCTCAACTCGAGCAATCGCTGACCTGGGCGATGCGCGGGCCGCTTTCGACAACAGAAGTGAATCAGGTCCTGGCGCAGTACCGGTAAACCGTCAACCTCTTCACGGCGAACAACGCGTCATTTCGGTGTTCTCTACCATTCACGAAGCGCAAGACTAAGGGCGGCCCGTGGGCCGCCCTTAGTGAAACCCTGGAAGGGAGAGTCTATGACTCGTCCTTCTTCATCTCCTCATTGAACTTATCAACAGTGGCCTTCGGCGTGGCCAAGTACTTGATGATCATATCTTGAACCACTTCGCCGGGGACTGGAATGATATTCAGTCGAGAACGGTTTGCCTCAGCCAGGAACTCAGGATCCTGAAGCGTGGCCCAGAGCGCCGCTCGGTAGGTGGACACCATATTCTCCGGCATTCCTGGAGGCGCCAAGAACGGTCGTGACCACTGGAAGGGAGTGCGTGCGACTTCAAAGAGCCGCTGGTCCTCGGCCGATTTGTTCGCCAGAAGCTGCATCATCGTGGGCGTGTCCTTCAGATGAGGGCGGTCCTTAGCATCGCCAAACTGGACGATTGGGACCACCGAGCCGTTGGCAAATTGATCTTGCAGCAAGCGCTCTTGCGTATCGGAATCGGTGATCATGCCGTCCGTCTCATTCCGTTGAATGCTCAACGAAATCTCCGGATTCCCGGCAAAGCCGAAGATGCTCTTCACCTTCCAGCCAAGTGACATGCGTGCCAGTGCCGAGAACAAGTGCGGGGACGACCCCGGATCCTGCTGCGCTAAGCGCCACGTTCCGGTCTGCAGAGGCGCCAGATTCGCCGTTGTGAGACCGTCACGAGCACGCATTGCCAGAATCTGCGTGCCAGTATCACCGCTACCCAGCCAGTTGATCTTGGTCACATCGTAGCGGACGCCTTCCGCCGGACCTTCACCCGCAAGCTGGAAGTACGGAATGTAGCGATCCACCATGCCAAAGGTCAATCCATCTGGCTTGGCACCATAGATGAAATTCGTTGCGACGCGATGGTTTGCACCGTCCATATTCTGAACGATGACCTGCGGGTTACCGGGAAGATGCTTCCCAATGAACCGGGCAATGGTCCTTGACCAGGTGTCATACCCGCCGCCGGGGTTCGCGCCGACAATGAGGGTGACCGTCTTGCCTTCAAACGCGGATGCCAGGCTTGGATCAACCCTGGCGTTTGACTGCGCTACCGGCTTTGCCGCGGCTGGTGCCGCTGCTGGTGATGCGGCGGCGCCCGGTGATGCCGCGGGACCCGGTGATGCCGCCGCTCCTGGAGAAGCCGCCGGTTGTGCAACAACGGGTGATCCGGCGGGGGCGGCAGGCTTGGCAGCCTCAGTCGGCTTGGGCGCCGAAGTGGGCGAGGCTGCCGGCGCAGCCGGCTGGCAAGCCGTCGCGACAAGCACGCCAGCCGACATGACTATGGACCATAAAGACGTTCGGAACGGAGTCGCCATTCTCTCTCCATACACACGAGTAAGTGTTTGGTGAATCTTACCCGAAATTCAATCCACGACCTGAAACGCGAGTACAAACCATACGCATCGCGTAATGCCTGCTCGTGAGCGAGGACCGTAACAGTCTGCAAATCTAAAGTCAAACAAAGGCAACGGTGCCGGCCGCGACCGAAACTCGCGCGCGTCCGGGCTCTGGAATTCGGCGTGGATGAGCGCCACGCTGCTGGGTACGATTCAGGCCTCCCCTCCGCGGATTGAACATCCGCTTGGGGGAGAGCAATTGGCACCAATCGGACGCACGTGCCAAGCGTGCCCCGCGTTACACGGGATAACGGTCATCTATCCGACGAGAC
>JBJXFJ010000256.1:0-22725 GCA_046154735.1 Chloroflexota bacterium
GCGCGTTCTGGCTGACCGCCTGGCCGAATGTTACGGGCATATCGGCATCCACACGGGCGTCCCAGGCAAAGTGCACCCGAATGCCCTCCCGAACGAGCGCCAGGTGAAACTCCACATCTTCAGCTAATGTAAACCACTGCCAGCCAATGCGGTGCAGCACATCAGCGCAGAAGCACATGCCATTGCCTTTGAGTCCACAGGAAAGGCCCAGTGCCTCCCGAGCTAATGGGCGGAGATAGTGCAGCGAGGCCAAGGCCGCGAAGCGCAGCATGGCCAACGGTGAATCATTGGCATTCAGTACAGAGTAGTAGCCCTGGACCACGGAGGCGCCTCGCTCGAGTCGCGCATCCATAGCACTCAAGAAGCCTTCGGTTACCACGGAGTCGGCATCAAACACAACGTAGGCGTCATACTCGCCGTAGCCAGATGAGAGGTGTTGCAGCAGCCAACGCAGCGCAAATCCCTTGCCCATCTGGGTATGATCGAATCGCTCGAGCACGGTGGCGCCAACGCCGCGTGCAATAGTCGCCGTTGCATCCGAGCAGTTATCGGCAACAACAAAGATGTCAAAGAGCTCGCGGGGGTACGCCTGGGCCTGCAAGCTCCGAATGAGCCGACCAATGAGCAGCATCTCGTTATGCGCTGGGACAAGAATGGCAAATCGCGTCTTCTGCGAGCCACAAACGGACTTCCTGGCTGGGCCAAAGGCCGCCGCCACAATAAGAAAGATCAGATACCCGCCGAGGAGGGCACTCAAGGCGGCGGCGCTTGCTGCAACGACCGTTGCCCCGAGCGCCGCGGACTCAAGCAGATTCGAGCTCAGGTTCATCGAGGCACCGCCTCCACCATTGGCGATCCGCCAACCGCATGAGCTCGCTGGTGACACGCCAGCCTTGCGTCATCGATGAGCCGGGCAAATCGATCGGCAAACTGCTCCACCGTGCAGAACCGCTCCACGAGCTCCCGCCCAGCCTGTCCCAGTCGGTGACGCTCATCGGGATTGGCGAGGAGATATTCGATCGCGGATCGGAGTGACGTGACATCCCCGGGTGCAACATAGAGCCCAGTTGGCTCTACGGTCCATCCGGCCTGTTCCGCCAGCGAGTGGAGCAGGCTCGCCGGACGCGTCGAGTGAGGTGAGCCGCGGGTGAGGGATCGACGATCGATTACAACATCGGTTTGCCCCGATGTGTGCGTCACGATCACCGGCTTGGCCATGGCCATCGCCTCGAGTATCGTCGTCACGCCGGCCTGAAAATCGACATCGTCAAGTGGGACAACCACCACCGCCGCGCGATCGTAAAGAGCCCGCAGTTCCTCGTAATTAAACGCTCCAACACGCACATTGGCAGGCAGCGCGGTGTCTTGGGCCGAGTTTGCACGGCGGGAAAAATAGCTCGCGGCCCCCACCACAACTTGCGCGTCAACTCCATCAACCGCCGCAAAGAGCGTAGGATAATCACGAAATTCTAACCCTGCACTGCAGATCAACGACTCAGTCTGAGCACCTTGCGGCTTCCAGAATTCGGTATCCACTTGATACGGCACCAATGAGAGTCGTTCAGGCGTAATTCCCAGTTCACTTATCCCAAGCTCCACCTGCCGAGATGCGTGCACCGCGATTCGGTCAATGTGCGTCTGAACGCCGAGCCAGCGGAAGAAGAGTCGCTTCTTGGTCGCGGTGATGCGGTGTCCAATGGTCAGGTGGATCAATTTCGATCGAGCTATTTTGAGTAGGAGCGCGAAAAGCAGTCCAACCTGCTCGCCGTCCGTCAGCACGACGTCGTATTGCGAACGACGGGAAAAGCTGAGCCAGGCTAGAGCGGCCGGTGCACCGACGATCCGGCAAAGCGCGGTTGCCACTCGTGATGACGGAATGTCGCCGATACTTAGAATTTCGGCATCCAGTCGCTCCCTCAGCACGTGATAGTCTCGGCGTGGAGACAACGGATTGGCAGTTGGACCCGCAATCTGCGCCGATATCACAAGCAGCGTGCGAGGCCGAGATTGACTCATGTGACGCTCACCAGCTGGGCATTGGGCAGAAGCCCTTCAAGCCTTTCCAGAGGGTCAAGCGACGGTTCCATTTGGAGAATGCGGCGCATTCTCTCAACGTTCGCAACGAAGCGACGCGCATCAGAGGACGAAGACGTCAGAGCTCTCACCCGAGGCTGGTGCCGTGACAACCGCGCAACTCGCCTGGCAACATCCACGAGACGGGTGCCGGTGCCACTGGCAACGTTGATCGGGGGAAGCACCGCGTCCGACTGAGCGGCTCGCATCATTGCATCCACGACGTCGTCAACCCAGATGAGGTCAGTAACGCGATCTTTGTCCTGCACTACGAGATCGTGGCCTTGCTCGGCTTGTTCAAGCCACTGCGGAATGAGTCCGTACACGTCCCGAGGCCCATAGACCTCAGCAAGACGCAGGATAACCGTCTGAAGTCCGAACACGCGGCGAAATGCGCGGCAATACGCTTCCGCGGAGACTTTACTTGCACCGTTCAGCTCCACCGCGTGGAGCGGGTGCTCCTCATCCACCGGAAGCGATAGCGGAACACCGTATGCCTCATATGACGAAGCGAAAATGACTCGCCGCGCCAAGTTATCTGAGGCGGCCCGGAGCACGTTGAATGTCCCCACCACGTTCGTGGTCAAGACGTCTTCTAGCTCACGCGGATCATCCGACTGCGCCATACGCCCCGCGAGGTGAAACACCAGGGAGGCCCCGGCAAGTGCTTCGTGCACCGCGTCTCTGTCACGCACATCGGCCTGAACAATGGTGAATCGAGGCTCGCCGAGTGCGGCTCGAAGATTCGTGAACTGACCACGAGAGAAGTCGTCGAGCAATACGATGCTGCCGGCTCCCTCCTTCAGGAGTCGCTCAACTAGATGACTACCAATAAAACCTGCGCCGCCCGTGACGACGATGCGTTCACATAGCCCTTGCATGCCAGCAGTATCTGAGGGTGGGGCGAGAGTGCTGTTTGCCCTGTGTTGAGTTGACGTTGAGCCAGGAAACCACCCGTGCCGCGGCCCATGAGAAAGCCCTGAGAGAACCGACGTTCCCTCAGGGCTTCAGGTATTCAAGGGTCAGGGGGAGTTAGATGCGCTCTGACACCAAGTACGGCCAGAGCTCCGCGGCCTTCTGGGTGAGAATCTCGTCGCCACCCTTCCGCTGGTCGCGACCATAGACATAAATGACGGAAACGACATTGGCGCGCTGCTGCACTACGCGGTGGTGCAACATGAGCTGCTCGCTCCCACTGCAATCGTTGCAGGCACTGATCGCGGCCGTCTGCTCAACAAGGTTCTTGAGATCCCACTTAAAGGTGCCCTTGCGTGCATCACGGGCCGCCTGTTCAGGGAAGCGATCGTTCTTAGCGGCCTCGTCCTTGAAGAGCTGTTTTGCCTGCTCCACGGTCGCAGTCACATGAATCGTATGATCAATGACCCGTGGGCCAAGCGAATCCGACGAACCGGAATCATCACGGCGTTCAAATCGGTTGCGAGCCCATCGACTCTTGGCGTCTGCGCCCTCTTCAGATCTATATTGGACCGCTTCTTTCCCCGCATCAGGAAGCTTGAGAACGATCTCCATAGGGGACCCGGTGAAGAGCTGGGGGCCGGTTTGTCGCGGAGCCGGGGCAGGCTCTGCCGACGGTTCTGACGATTCCTGCTCAACCATCTGGACCGGAGGGTTCATGGTCTGACATTCTTGGAGCGCAGCGTTGTCCCGATCCTCGCAGTCAACTTCTTGACTGTCTTGGCTTTGCCGCTTCTTGTCATCATCATCAGCCCAGGCTGGTCCAATGAGACCTATGGCCAAGAGCAGCGCATATAGGAAGGAGGTGCGTGCGCCGAAAGCGTGTCTTCTCACGAGATTAGAATCCTCTCACGGTGGAATCATTGAGATACATTCAGGGGACCGCTCTACGGTGATTCGGCACTCAATGTCCCGACGAGTTCAACGGGCCGGCAGGGACACGGTTGCAGAAATGCGTGAATGCAAGGGTACCAGAGTTCGAATTTCAATAGCATATGATGCGTCGGAGAGCTGAGGGAGGACGTTGATGCCATCATTGCAGGTCTATCTTGCGGTCGTGCAGGGTGACTCACCAGCGCCGCTGAACGACATGTTACCGCCCGATCATCCACCATCAACTGATCCCGGTTCCCATTTCGAGGTAATTCCGTGATTGACTTTGAAAAAATGGGCGTGTTCTATCTTGGCCGCGAGCGTGAGCTTGGCACGGGCGAGCCTACCGAAAATCTGCTGCTCTACGATTCCCGTGATCTGACGACGCACGCTGTCATCGTTGGCATGACCGGCAGTGGGAAGACCGGACTGGCCATTTCGCTCCTCGAAGAGGCAGCCATTGATGGCCTGCCCGCGATCGCCATTGACCCCAAGGGAGACCTTGGCAATCTCATGCTCACGTTCCCTCAGCTTCGTCCAGAAGACTTCCGACCGTGGATTGATGAGGGCGAAGCGCAACGCAAAGGGCTCACACTGGATCAACTTGCTGAGCAGACCGCCCAGACTTGGCACACTGGACTGAGTGAATGGGGGCAGGATCCTGCACGTGTCGAGCGTCTCAAGGCCGCCGTGGATGTGTCCATCTACACGCCCGGAAGCAATGCCGGCATACCTCTCAGCGTGCTGAAGTCACTCTCCGCCCCACCCCAGGCGCTCTTCGATGATCCTGACGCGTTGCGTGAACGCGTCATGGCCAGCGTCTCCGGGCTGCTCTCAATGCTGGGCATCAACGCGGACCCCGTACGCAGCCGTGAGCATATTCTGCTGTCCAACCTCGTCAACCTGGCCTGGACTGACGGCCGGGATCTCGATCTGGCCGCGCTTATTCGCGACGTTCAGTCGCCACCGATGGAACGGGTCGGGGTACTGGATATCGAATCCTTTTACCCCGCGAAGGAGCGAGCGGACCTTTCTATGGCGCTCAATAACCTGCTCGCCTCGCCCGGCTTTGCCACCTGGATGGATGGCGAGCCCCTGGATGTACAGCGGCTGCTCTGGACGCCGGAGGGGAAACCTCGTCTGTCGATTATCTCTATTGCCCACCTTTCCGACGCCGAGCGGATGTTCTTTGTGACGCTGCTCTTAAATGAGGTGGTGACCTGGATGCGTTCTCAAGCCGGCACATCCAGCCTTCGTGCCCTGCTCTATATGGATGAGATATTTGGTTACTTTCCGCCTGTTGCCAATCCTCCATCGAAGATCCCGATGCTCACCCTCTTCAAGCAGGCACGCGCCTACGGACTCGGCGTCGTTGTAGCCACCCAGAATCCAGTAGATCTGGATTACAAGGGCCTGGCAAACGCGGGCACATGGTTTCTTGGCAGACTTCAGACGGAGCGGGATAAGGAGCGCGTTTTGGAGGGTCTGGAAGGCGCATCCGCATCCGCGGGCAAGGCCTTTGATCCGGCAAAGTATGATGAGCTACTGGCTCGCCTGGGTAACCGCGTCTTCCTGATGAACAACGTGCATGATGATGTGCCCGTACTCTTCCAGACGCGTTGGGCACTCTCCTATCTCCGCGGTCCACTTACCCGATCTCAGATTCAGACGCTCATGGCCGAGCGCAAGGTCAGAGCTGAGGCGACGTCTATCACGAGAGCAGTCGCTGACAGTACACAGTCGTCCGCCCGTGCTTCCGTCAGTCCCACGCCAGCCGTTCGGCCACTCCTGCCACCTGAGGTAGCTGAATCGTTCATTGCGTGGCGAGGGACGGCCCAGAATGGAGAAACGCTCCATTACCGCCCATCACTTCTTGCCGATGCTCGGCTCCACTACGTCGACACAAAAGCCAACCTCGATTCATGGGAGGCAAAAAGCTTCCTGGTGCCTGTGCCCACTGACGACCGCCCGCCAGACTGGGAGCAAGCTCAACCGCGTGACCCTGCTGGTTTGGAGCTAGAGAGTCAGCCAGACGCACGAGCCACGTATGACGCACTTCCCATTGCCGCCACACGTGCCCGTGGCTACAAGGGCTGGAGCAACGCCCTGGAGGATGCGCTCTACCGCACTCGATCGCTCAACCTGCCGAGCGCACCCGCGCTCAAACTTGCGGCCCAGCCCGGCGAATCCGAAGGCGACTTCCACGTTCGCCTTCAACAGGCTGCGCGAGAGCGCCGCGATGCCGAGATCGATGCGCTACGCAAGCGTTACGCGCCCAAGATCCAGCAGCTTGTGGATCGTGAACAGCGCGCACAGGATAGAGTTGCCCGGGAAGCTCAGCAATATGAGCAACACAAACTGCAAACCATGATCTCTATTGGCACCTCCGTGCTGGGCGCACTCTTTGGCTCCGGACGGCGCGCCAGGAGTGCCCGGCAGATTGGCCGAGCGGCGTCCTCCGTCAAACGCGCGGGGCGCGCCTGGTCGGAACGCGACGATATTGCGGCTGCCGAGGAAAGCATGGAACGAATCCAGCAACTGCGGGCGGAGCTTGAAGCTGAGCTCCTGGACGAATTGGCCCGTATCACCACGGAGTTTGCACCGGAGCAGATCAGCATTGAATCACTTGTGATCCGTCCACGAAAAAGCGACATCTCAGTGGAGCGTCTCATTCTTGCCTGGACGCCCTGGTGGGTGGATTCGATGGGAGCCGCCAGGCCCGCTTTCGATTAGTGGCGCACCAGACCCGACAAATAAACTGTCGCCAGGATCCGAGATGTCCCAACCGCGACGCTCCCACCTGCACTGGAACGATGGAACAATGCAGTCAAGTTGCGCCGGCGGTTGCGCACCGAGATAATAGTCCGACGCCTGGCGCTCTCCCGAAAGGCGCCTGCGTATCAAGGAGTATGACTGTGGCGGAAATCACGAACATTGTTGATAAGGCCTATGAGGGCAAAGAGTTCGCCGAGCTCGCCGATGCCCCGGTGGACGCGCTCCAGGGCGTGAGCGCCGGCGATGCCGAGGCTCTGGCAAAGGCTTTCGGAATCAAGACCGTTCGACAGCTTGCAACCAACAAATTCGTGCTCTGGGCACAGGCAATCACGAACCTCGCCGGGAAGTAATTCCGCTCGCACGTGCCCAAAGCATGAAACCGGACGACTCGTGAATATCCACACGAGCCGTCCAATACGATTTAGTGAAGAGTGAAGAGTGAAAGCAGCCAGTGCGGACGCGCGTGAATTGCCGCCTGCCCCCGTCACTCTTCACTCTTCACTCTTCACTCTTCACTCTTCACTCTTCACTCTTCACTAAACCGCACTACACGAGCCGTCCCGTTTCATGTTTCCAAGGACAAGACTTATTCGCGCTTCCCGAAGAGGCCCCCCAGGTTCCCGAGGTTCCCCATCAAGCCGGCGGCCTGACTCAGATCCGCGTTCCCATCGAGCATGCTCGCAATGGGCTCGGGAAGTCGAGACTTAAGAAACTCGATGACCACGTCCGCGACTTGACTGGCAATGGCTTCATCCAGTCCTGTCCGTTCACGAATGACGTTTGCGATCTCATCTTTCACCGCACACTCCAGTTCTGATGTCTGGTCTACGCGACCGTCGCGGGAGAATCTACAAGGACCGCGGTGCAAAATGAGCACCGGCGCGCACCCGAGGCAATTTTACTCAAGCACTCCGGGCACTCCTTGGTCTGGGTTGGCGGCTCCTCGGGCTTGAACCGATCCATGAGCCGATTCATGGGCATGACAATGAAAAAGTAGATCACGGCGGAAAGTATGACAAAGGAGAGCAGATTGTTGATGAAATCGCCAATCAAGAACTTGCTCTTGTTAATCTCAAAGCTAAGGGCTGAGAAATCCGGGACTCCGCCAAACATCCCAATAAATGGTGTAATGATATCGGCCACCAGCGCCTTCACCACCGCGCCAAATGCCGCCCCAATGACTACTGCTACTGCCAGGTCAACAACGTTCCCGCGGAGCAGGAACTTCTTGAATCCATCCATGTCTCACCCTCCCACGGCTCCAACCAAGCATAGTAGGCAATCTCCCGTCGCAGGAGCCAATCACTCAACTGGACGGTCATCAATGAGCTCGCCCCAGCGAGCTGTGGCTGCAGCCCCACGCAGCCGCCCCGCCAGAGCCTCATCCGAGATCGCCTGAAACTCTTGCTCGAATAAGCGTGCAATCCGCATATCGTCGATGACAACAAGGTTCTCATCATTGGACCGCGTCACATTGAGACTGTAGTTCATGGATCCGGTCGCCACGATCCGCCCATCAAAAATGAACGTTTTGTGGTGCATCAAGGACGGATTTGCGTCCGTACGAACGTTAACGCCCGCGGTGCGAAATGCGCCAAGCTCGCTATAGATGCTCTCTGACCCGGACCTCTCGATTACCCCACTCACCTCTACACCGGCCGAAGCCCGCGATCGCAATACCCCTCCCAGTCCATCATGCGTGAATGAAAATGCCAGGAAATGGACTGACTGGCGTGCATCCTCGACGCGGCGGATGAGACTCTCGAGTCCTCGATCGCCAGGCTGGAAATAAACTTCCACCGGCGCACCCACAATGCTGATGGGCGCACTCTGAACAGCGCGGCGCTTGGCGGTAGCAAATCGCCGTTCGGTAAACATCTGCTCAAATTCAGCCGTGAACTTGTTCGCTAGCTCCGCTGAGCGGAGCCAGACTGCGGCATTGTTCATGCGCGACGAGTCAGCTTCAGTCATGTTCCAGGAGCCAGTCCACACTTCAGCGGCATCACGAACGGCAAACTTATGGTGCATGATCCCTGGACGTTGATCACCCACAATAGGAATCTCGGCATCGCTGAACGCGGTCATGGCAGCTCGCACGGTATTCGACTTGGGGCGATCGAGCGTGTCGGAGTCGGTCACCAGGCGCACACTCGTGCCGCGATGCCTGGCTCGAATGATGGCCGAAACAACCCGGGGATCGTCAATCAAGTACACGGCAACGTCCAGAGTGCGGCTCGCACCATCGACGAAGCGAACAAACGCTTCGTCGATCCGATGTGGCGAACCTGGCTGGCGTCCGGGTGATGAGAAGTAGACGGCTATCGGCGCAGAAGGATCGTGTTCAGTGAGTCGAGATTCAGACGAGCGAGGAGGTGGAATCCCAAGCCAGCTTATGATCAATGCGAACAGGAGAAGAAGGAGTCCTGCTGCTCCTGCCCGCCAGCGTGCCATCTTCAGTCCGGTGGGGTGAGCGCCTCGGCGATATCACGCACGAGCCGCTCCACTTCCGTCACCGACTCTTCTTGCTCCATCCGCGTAATCACGCCATCAAGCCGGGCACGGACCAGGAGTTGTTCGGCATGCGGATACAGCGGTGCCGCCATCTCTGATTCTAGGGACCGTAGCTGCTTTACGGCACGTGAGCTCGATGGAGCCACAGCTCTAGTCAGCGCATCATTCACAACCTGTATGACAACGCGGATCGCACCGAACACGGCACCCAGTTGGACATTTGCATCCCGACGTGACCAGCCCAAGACGGCGCTAGCGCGTAAACCCAGCATGGTCGCAGCCCACTTCTGGAACGCCTCCCGACCAGCCGATCCCAGATGCTCGGGCATCGACTCATCCGCCTCAAGACGCTTAAGGAGCCGGGAGACCCGTTGGTTGATGTACTCAGCGGTGGCAGGCTCCGCGTCATCTGGGTTTGAGCGTCCCAGGAGTGAATCAATAAACCGCCACGGAAACACCGGCATCGTTATGCCTGAGTCGTGAAAAACGCCGTCAGCACAGGGTTTCGAGAGCACGTCAACTCAGCACCGCCTCCACGGGGAGTGCCGGTACAAGCGCGGCTCGAAACTGCGTTTCATAGAGCTGAGCATACAGCCCGCTGCGTGCGATGAGCTCTGGGTGTGTCCCGCGCTCCACGATTTGGCCTTGCTCCAGTACCAGAATGCAGTCAGCAGCCAGCACGGTACTCAACCGATGGGCGATCACCAGGCTGGTCCGTCCTTTCATCACTCGACTCAATGCCACCTGCACTTGCGCCTCCGAATTGGAATCAAGGTGCGCTGTGGCCTCATCAAGGATCAGAATGCGTGGGTTCTTCAAGATCACCCTGGCAATTGCCAGGCGTTGCTTCTCACCACCGGACAGGCGGTAGCCCCGCTCACCGACCACCGTCTCGAATCGATCAGGCAATGACGAAATGAAGTCATAGATATTGGCGGACCGGCAGGCATCCTCAAGCATGGAATCTGATGCATCAGGATTGGCGTAGAGCAGATTGGCTCGGATCGAATCGTGGAAGAGATAGGCCTCCTGAGTCACCATTCCAACCTGCTGGACCAGCGACTCGAGAGCCACCTCACGCAGATCGTAACCATCCAGAAGGACTTGCCCTTGCGTGGGGTCATACAATCTCGGCAATAAGTATGTGAGCGTGGTCTTCCCAGCCCCACTGGGGCCAACGAGCGCCACGAGCTGCCCCGGCGCCACATCGAATGTCACATCTCGAAGTGCCCAGCGAGTTTCCGCGGGCGTGACGGTGCCAGCAGCCTGAGGGGAACGAGGCCCGCTGAGCGGAACATCTGAAGATGTGCCGCGCCTGCCGCGATTCACTTCTGCTAGCTTGGCCGGCAGGCTGGCCGGCGGCAGTTCCCCATAGCTGAACCAGACGTGCTCAAACTGAACTCGACCTTGAACCTCATCCAGGGTGACCGCGTGAGGGCTCTGGGCAATCTCCACCGGCAAGTCCAGCACTTCAAATACGCGCTCAAAACTCACCAGAGACGTGGCAAATTCAACTCGAGCATTGGTCAGCGCCGAGAGTGGTCCATAGAGCTGGCCGAGATATGCCCCGAAAGCAACGACGGTACCAATAGTGAGCGATTCCGTGAGCACGAAATATCCACCAATCCAGAAAACGACCGCGGTACCCACGGCACTCACCAGACTGAGGCCCAGAAAGAACCACCTGCCGATCAAAGCTGACCGAATGCCGATGTCTCGCACGCGCTCAGCTCGCTCGCCGAAACGCTCGGTCTCGGCGCGTTCCTTCCCGAAGAGTTTCACCAGAAGGGCGCCGCTAACATTGAGCGTTTCATTCATGAGTGAGTTCATCTGGGCATTCAAGCCCATGCTCTCACGCGTCACACCGCGCAGCACCTGGCCTACCTGCCGCGCTGGCAGAACAAAGAGCGGCAGCAGCAACACCCCCACCACGGTGAGGCGCCATTCCAGAGTAAGCATGACGGCCAGGGCAGCTACCACGGCGATCAAGTTTGACGCGATGTTCACCAGCGTGCTTGTCACAGCCTGCTGGGCACCCACAACATCACTATTCAGGCGAGCCATCAGCTCACCCGTCTTGCTCTCAGTAAAGAAACGCAGCGACATGCGCTGCATGTGCCCGTAGATCGCTTTGCGGAGGTCGTAGATGATCCCCTCACCGATCCGAGAGCCGAGATAACGCTGCCAGACACCCAGAAGTCCGGAGAACACCGGCACCACAACCATGCCCAGTGCCAGGAGATGGAGCTGCGCAAAATCCCCGAACGGCAAAGCATGGTCAATAAGCTGACGGATGAGCAGCGGGGGCACAAGCGAAAGCAACGTGATGGCGACGATGGTGGCCAGCATGACCACCACGCGCCAGGCATAAGGGCGGGCGTAAGTCGCGACGCGACGGAGGACCGCGCGATTGACTGAAGGCCGGTCACGCTGATCGTCGTAGCTGAGGTATGACCACCAGCCACGATCAAGGGACATCATGATTGGATTATAGAGGCCTGCCCCAGACCATTCGCGTTCTACTCCGTTTTAACGATACATCAGAGGTCGCACGGGGTGAACAAAACGGGCCCTGGCGGTTCTTTGACCAAGATCGGCCCGGGCCCGTATGCGCAGGTCTATTTGAAGAATGTTCGATCGAAGATCTCGATGAATTCATTGTTTCGACGAATCTCATCAGGTGACCTTCGGGAAGGATTTACTTCGCTGAATGGCGGTAGCCCAGTAGCCGGCTGCACCCCTGGCAATGCCGGATGGGAGTAAAGCTGGTCGGTCATCACACGCTGGCCTTCGAACGACGTGAGCCAGCTTACCCAGAGTCTGGCCGCATCCTGCGCCGGACCATTCTTGATGACAGAAACCGTGCCGGTGAGCACCGTTGAGCCACCATCACGCAGCCAGTCCACTTTCACCGGTGCCACTTTTTCGAGATCAAACTGCTCGCGCGTGGTTCCGACTGGGTAAAAGATGGCGTACTCACCGCGTGCAATCTGCGTTGGGGCAGCGTCACGATCACGCACAAAGGTGGGCTCTTGGGCTTTGATCGCATCCAGCCAGGCTTGCCCTTTGTGCACATAGTTCATGGTAAAGACATCAAGTCCCGGGCCATTGCCACGCGGATCTTCAATGAGCAGCTTGCCCTTCCCCTTCCAGAAGGGATCCAAGAGATCCTCGCGCGACTTGGGCATTTTGTCGGGCGGAACGAGCTGCGTATTGGCGATGTAACCGTAAATCGACTCGGTCTGGGGCCAACGCACGCCGCCCGTGGTGAGCGGAATCTCCGGAAGCAACGCCGCGGTGGGCGGTCCTTCCCATTGCTGAAGCATCCCCGCCGCATCCAGCGTAGTCATTGTTGTCTGCCCGTGGCTCCCCACGTTGGCAATGATCTTGCCACTCGCGGACTCGGCCTGGAGCCGCTGAATCATATCCGGCCCACGAAGCGTGACGGTCTCAACCTCAATATCGGGATAGTGTCTGCGGAACTCCTTGATGATCTCCTCGTACTCCGGACCCGGCCCACCATAGTGAACCACTCGCAGCTCCTTGGATGCCTGAGCGCGCTGGTAGTACTCATCAAGCTTTTTCGAGACCTCAGGCGGATTGGCCCCCGCCGCGTTCGACTTCTGGGCAGTGCTACCACCCGGTGAGCCGCCAACGGATGAGCACGCCACAAGCGCGGTTCCCGCCGCAATGCTCACGAGCCAGTTTGCGATAGTCCATCTCAACATCGAAATGCCCCCGATTCGCTTCCTCTGGATCTGATACTCGCTATCGTAGCAACCTGAGGCGTTGATGGCGAGCAATTACGTGAGTGAGACAGGGCGGGTTCTATAGCGGAGATAGGGGAGTCGCGTCCGAGCCGGGATTGTTCACCGGAGTTTGGGGTAGGCGGATGGGCCATCAGGGAGCGTTCCGTCACTGCACACCAGCACCCATCGCCGGCCCAGAAGGCTAACCGTGCGCACGGACCGCATGACCGGGACATCAGCCGATCACGCGGCGTCCCCCGGTAGCGCGGCGGTCTTGTGCCCCGCGCCCACGATATCCCACCGTCAGGATGGTGACACGGTGACAGGGAGCCCTGAGCTCCCGCACGCCGCGCTCCAAACGCCGGATATGCACAAGTGTTGGTCGCACCCGGGAGGTGGAAAGCACTTGCTCCAAAGCCCCCCGCACTGTACCGTGCACCGTGTCACCCAAAGAGTGGAGTAGTCAGTATGACCTCACAGAATCTGGATGGAAAGGTGGCGCTGGTAACGGGCGCCGCAAGTGATATTGGCCTGGGCCGCGCGATGACGCTGGCGCTGGTTCAAGCCGGCGCTCGCGTTGCCATGATGGATGTTGATCGCGAAGGTCTGGAGCACACTCTTCAAGAAGTCCTCGAAGCCGGGGGACGAGGCTGCGCTATCCCAGTTGTGGGTGATGTGAGTCAGTGGGCAAGCGCGCGGGCTGCCGTGCAGGAGACACTGCAAACTCTGGGCGGTTACCACATCCTGGTGAACAACGCCGGCATCAACCCACGCACAGCAGGCTTTTGGGAGCTGGAGCCGGAGGAGTGGACACGCGCCGTTGGCGTGAACTTCACGGGACCCTTCATGATGGCACGCGCCTCCGTGGAGCATTTCCGGTCTCAGGGCTGGGGACGCATCATTGGAGTCACAACCAGCTTGTCCACTATGCTCTGGGGTGCTCCCTATGGGCCATCTAAGGCTGGGCACGAGGCACTGATCGCCGCCATGGCCCGAGATCTCACGGGAACCGGTGTCACGGTGAATGCTCTCCTGCCTGGCGGCGCCGTGGACACTCACATGATTCCCGCCGGTCGAGATCGATCAGTGCTGCTGCGGCCGGAGATCATGCAAAAACCACTGGTGTGGCTCGCTTCCAACGAGTCCGATGACGTTCACGGGCGACGTCTCATCGCGCAAGACTGGGACGAGTCGTTGCCCATCGAGCAGCGGCTTGCAAAGGCCGCTGCTCCGGCAGCCTGGCCGCAGCTTGGCGGGCCGACCGCTCAGGGGAGATGAACCATGAACGGCACGGTGAGCGCTGTGAACGTTTCAGCCAATCATGCGTTCAGAAAAGCGAGCCAGCTCAGCATCCGATTGATTGCGGGAGAAGGCGTGGAGGGCGATGCCCATCGTGGTACGAACGTCCAACATCTCTTCCTGGCCCGCAAGGGCCCCAATCAGCCCAACCTGCGCCAGGTTCACCTGATCCATTCAGAGCTGCATGCCGAGCTGCGGGAGCTCGGTTTCGAGATCGCTCCGGGGCAGATGGGTGAAAACATCACGACCCGTGGCCTGGAAATACTGAGCCTTCCAGAAGGTGCCCGTCTCCACCTGGGTGACACTGCTGTTGTGGAGCTCACGGGACTGCGAAGTCCGTGCGTCCAACTCGACCGCTTTCAACCAGGATTGAAGTCCGCTGTCCTCACCCATGATGCCCAAGGCGAGCTGGTCCGAAAAGCCGGAGTCATGGGGATCGTGCTGAAGGGCGGCGAGATAATCCCCGGGGATCCGATTCGAGTGGAGCTTCCGAACAAGCCCCATCAACCACTTCGCCCCATCTAACTCCAAGCGCGCTAGCCTTCCCCTCAATCACGCTTAAGCCAAGGAGCTCAATTACGCCCCAATCCGTGGAGAAGAGATCGCAGGAGTTACCCGTGAGCTGAACCGTCCAATCTCCTGTCCACGGATTGGGGGGAATCCCCGCAATTGTCAGACGCACCCTGGTGTGGTAAATGGAGTGAAATACCGAGGACTAGCTGGCTCCCAGGGGCCAGCTAGTCCCGAGGAGCGTGGCGGTGCGAGCTCTGATCATCGCAGACAGTCCCTCGAGCGCGGTACAGATCGCTTCACGCGTCAGCACCGAGATAGGGTATCTGGTCCATATCGCAAGTGCGGACGTCCTGGCCGAAGTGCACAATCTGATGAGCCAGGAGCCGTGTGACGTGATGCTCCTGAACCTTGGCGGCTCCGACCTAGACGGCCAGCGCAGCCTTGAGCTAGTGCGCACCCTGGCGCCTGCTGTGCCCATCATCGTGTTCCGCAACATCCCTGAGCTGCGCTTCGAAATCGAGGCGATTCAATCCGGCGCCCAGGATATCCTGTCAATGAGTGCACTCGAGACCGAAGATCTGACGCGAGCTATACAGTTCTCTATCGACCGCCACAAGATCGTCAGAGAAAACGCCGGACTCGCGCAGCGTCTGGAATCGGCGCGCCTGACCGCTGTGATCTCCGAGACTCACTTTCGAACAGTCTTTGAGTGTGCCCGCGACGGCATCGTGGTGATTGATGAAGACGGGCGGTATCGTGACGCCAACCCGGCTATCGTGGAGATCCTCGGCTATTCGTGGGATGAGATCTGCAGCCGCCGTGTTGGCGACTTCAGCGCGGAATGTCCCGAACAATCACATCAGGATTTTCGGAGCCTCATTGATTCCGTCAGTGGACCGCTCCGTATCCGACGACAGCGAAGGCTGCGCAGGAAGGACGGGCGGGTCATCATCGTAGAACAGCATGCTACGCGTGTGATGCTCCCAATTGGCCTGTGCATCCTCAGTATCTGGAGAGATGTCACCGAGCAGCGTCAAGCAAGCGATGCACTTCTGCAATGGTCCGAGTACTTCCAACGCTCAGAACAGGGACTTTTCGCGGCACCATCGGATCCATTGCTCCCGGGCATCTGTAACCCTGCCTACGCCCGGATGCACGGACTCACCGTTGATGAAGTTGCTGCCCTTCCACGGTTCGCACTGGTCCCTGAGAGGGAATTGCCTCAGGTTCAAAAGAACCTTGTGGATCTGGATGATGTGGGGCACCTGGTATTCGAGACTATTCACCTGCGCAAGGACGGCTCAGAATTCCCCGTGCTGGTCGACGCCACGACCGTGCGAGGCGCCTCTGGCGCGGTGAGTTATCGACTCATTCACCTCACTGACATTACGGAACGAAAGCGGGTGGAAGTAGAACGGACGAGGCTTCTCACTACGGCACTCGCCGCCGAAACCCGATATCGCGGGCTCTTCGCATTCGCGGAAGCGGCCATCATCGTCCTGAACGACCAGCGAGTGATCGTGGAGGTCAATCCAGCCGCGCTCTCCATGCTCAATTACGATACTGAGGCGGGTCTCCTAGGTATGGAAATTGGCAATCTTGTCAACGAATCGATGGAGCCGCTTCAAACCGCCTTTGTGACGCTGGCTACTCAAGGTCGTTGGCGTGGAGATCTGGAATGGAAGAGGCGTGACGGCAGCGTAGTGCCGGTGGACATGTCGGCCTCGCTCGTGGAGCTGCCGGATCGCAAGCTCGTGCTAGTCTCCGCACACGACATTTCGGATCGCCTCGCCCTGGAACAGCTTCGGAGGGAATTCCTGGGCGTCGTCGCCCATGAGCTTCGCACTCCATTAACTGCAATTGGGGGTTGGGCGCAGATGATCCTGCGTGGGAGCGACCCGAATCGCGCTGCCGAGGTCATTGCCGATCAGACCCGGCAACTCGACCGACTCATTGACGACTTGTTGGATGTCAGTCAGATCGACGCGGGCAAACTCAAGCTACGCACGGACGCGATTGACCTCGCAACACTCACTCGCGAGACGATTGAGCGAGAGGCCACGGCTTATCCCGACCGTCACATCTCATTCACCTGCAACAGGGAGTCCGTGCCGCATGTCGTAGATGCGCAGCGTATTGTCCAGGTCGTTCGAAACCTCGTCTCCAATGCGGTCAAGTACTCGCCGGATGGTGGAGAAATCCTCGTCCACCTTGAAGATCAAGGAGACTACGTCGTCATTTCTGTGCAAGATCAGGGTCTTGGCATTGCCGCGGAGTCTCTGCCGTCCATTTTTGAGCGATTCGCACGACTCGAGAGTGGTCGCGAGGTGGCCCGAGGCTCCGGACTGGGTTTACCAATCAGCCGAGCGCTTGTTGAAGCACATGGGGGGCGGCTCTGGGCGGAGAGCGAGGGTGCTGGCAAAGGGAGCGTCTTTCGAGTCTCACTCCCTCGCAATCGCTGATCTCGCCCCCTATCACGGGGCCATCGGCAAGCTCACCTGCTTACCAGCGCCTGGACCAATGCTGCCTGCGCCGCGTAGACGGAGGGGCGCTCCCTTTCGGAAGAGCCGCGGTGAATCGCCCGCCGGCATCCTGCAGGCTTGCGGTCCATCGTCTTGGCTGTCATCGATTCTAAAGTGGAAGAGATTGGAATTTGAAAGGTGACCATGCCATTGGGGGCACCACCGCACGATGAGTTTGACCCCCTTCAGAGCACCCCCTGGAACCGGCAGATCTCCACTTGACCCCTTGATTGGATAGGCGGATCATTGCGATTGCCCTTTGCCCCATGCGGTTGCAGGGAATCCGGAGTCTTCATCTGAGCCCATATCCAGCGCACATCCGCCCTGCCCGGCCATGGCAAGCTCGTCTGCCCTTCTTTTACGGGTGGATCATCGTTGCTATTGCCTTCTGCATGGGGTACTTTAGCCTGGGGCTTGGGTTTGTCGCCGGCCTGCTGCTTCCATCCATGCAAGCTGAGGTCGCCTGGAGCCGTTCCGCGGTACTTGGAGCCGTGGCCATTCGAGGGTTGATGGGAATTGTGATTTCCCCGATCTTCGGGCATTACGTCGATCGGCCACACGGGGCTCTCGGGCTTGCCGTCTCAGGCGGGATCATCTCCAGCATTGGTTTGGCTGCCATAAGCATTGCCAGCACGGAGTGGCACTTTCTCGTCCTATTCGGAGTACTGGGCGGAGTGGCCGGGATCCTTCAAGGCTTCATGATTAGCACGGCGATTGTGCCCAAGTGGTTTGTCCGCCTGCGCGGGCTTACCGGGGCGCTCACCACAATGGGAGGCGCGTCATCCGCCATCGGCATGCCCATCCTCATCCCAATTCTCGAGCAAGCCTATGGGTGGCGGGGCACATGGGTAGCCCTGGCCGTTCTCGCCTTCATCATCACCACAATCCCGGCACTGCTGATAATCAGACAGCCTGAGGACATTGGACTACTCACGGATGGAGATCGGGAGCTGCCCTATCGGTCCGGAAGTGCCGCTGCTCCGCGGATTGAACACACCATGACCGCCGGAGAAGCGCTGGGGAGTCCAGGGTTCTGGGTACTCGTGGCGGGTACTTCGCTCGGAATGCTCAGTCAGACGGCCATGCCCACCAACATGCCTCTGATGCTCGCGGATCGAGGCTTTTCAAAAGAGGCAGCCGTGCTCGGCCTCACCGGTTTCGGCATCGCCTCCGTCAGCCTTAAACTCTTCTGGGGCACACTCGCGGTACGATTCCCACTCCGCTCGGTGCTCATCGTGGTCTCAATCTATACCGCGATCTGCACACCAATCATCATCTTTGCTCAGGTAAGTGAAAGCTGGCAGGCATTTGCCTATGCCCTGCTTATCGGCTCCAGCGTTGGCGGATTCGTGGCCATCTCCGGGTCGATCTGGGCTGAGTATTATGGACGTGCGCACCTTGGCCGGATCACCGGACTGACTCGTCCATTTGGCATCGTGTCCTCATGGGGCGGCGTTTGGCTCATGGCCTATAGCGCCGACCAGTTCGGTAGCTATGACCCCAGCCTGGTCTTCATGACCGTTACCTGGTTACTGTGTGCCGGTGCGATATTCATCGTGCGCCCACCCCGGGGCAAGTCGCCGCCGTAGGTTTCGCTGGGGCCGTCCTCATCGCTAATGTGCGTAGAGCTCCGCAATCCATCCAGATGCGTCGAGCTCACGTACAAAGCTGTCGTCAACGAGACTGTCCAAATCAATCTCGGCAGCGCGAGGGTCCTCGGCAGTCAGTGTCCGCAGGAGGATACGGAGTCCTGATGTCACCGGATAGGGCGCACGCGGAAAACCAGGCTCGGTCACGGCATAGGTCTCCGCGGCAATGGACCGATCCGCGAGTCCCGAATATTCCTGCTGGATCTGAAGTGTCAAGTTAGGATCGGATTTGTAGCGGTGCATACCGGCGACGTAGGCCTGCACAAAGTGTCGCACGAGGTCCGGTCGGGAGTCTATGAGCCCCTGGGTGGTGGCCAAGCCGCCAAGAGTAAAGTTCAGTCCATGATCCGCAAAATCGATCAGAAAGCGACAACCTGCTCGACGCGCCTCAATTGCCACCGGCGGTGAAAGCGGCGCCGCCGAGATCTCGCCGCTGAGCAATGCTCGAAGCCGTTCGCGGCTTCCCCCTGCGTCCACGATCTGCAGGCCCTTGATTCCGCGCTTTTCAAGCTGGTCAATCACGAAACGATTGAGCAGAAAGCCAAGATCATTTGGCCCGCTTGCACCCAGCCGGCCATTTTGGAGCTCGTCCAGGGACGCCAGGCCTGGCCGCCCCACCAGAAACTGCTGGTTAATCCCGCCCGTGATGTAACGAATCGGTGCGCCATCGAGCGCTGCGCGCACCAGTGCCGGGGCCGCGAGATTGCCGAACTGCACGTGCCCCGCCAGAAGCCCGCGGACGACTCCGCTGGCGCTGCCCAGCTTGTGAATCGTCACGTCCAGCCCTTGAGCCAAGAAACATCCCGCTCGCAGCGTGACAAACATCGGCCCAGCGCCCTGGCCCTCCGTGGCGTAACCGACCGCGACGGCCTCCAATCCAGCCACTCTTAAGCCCCCCTTCAACACAGCGCTCGCGATGAATCTGAACCCAGGATCACCTGATGAACCAAAGCGCTTGACTCCAGTCAGGCTGGATTCTGAAGCTTACACCCAGTTTGCAGGAGCAGCCCATGAGCACCCCACAAGAGTCCATTCTCCAAATAACTCCGCCGGCCGGCACAAGATTCCCAATGAGGAGCTGCCCGATGCGCCCGAATCCGCGCATGTGAAACGCACTGCTCAGGAAAGCATTCATCCGTCCGCGTTTGTCCTACGACGGTCCATGCCCCGAGGCAAATGGGACCAAAGCCGGGCTCATGTTTGTGGCATTCGGGCACTCATTCGACGGATTCGAAGCCCAACTCCGCCGCATGGTTGGACTGGAAGACAACATCACTGACTGAATCTTTCAGTTCACTCGGCCAATGAACGGAGCGTACTATTGGTGCCCGCCGATGCGTGACGGCCGTCTGGATCTGCGGGCGGACCGTATCTGACTCGAGCCGCGGGTGGCGGCCACGGCCGAAAAGCTTTGGCCATCCCTGGACTCGATGCCCCACTTCAGCATGCTCCGGGGATCTCCGGTACATCTACCGAGACACAATCGCCTTACAGTACCACTACACCACTACATCCCGACTCTCATCCGCCCGGCATGCACGAGGTATGGGAGAGCCACCCAAGCACAGCCTCGCGGGGCTCGCCCTGGTAACCTTGTCCCTGGTGGTCATCTCGGCCCGCGCGTGAAGCAAGCGCAGGGTGGCCGCGGCCCTCAACTCCGTGGCGCTCAAGGCTGATGCGGCCGAAACACAGCAGTGCACCTAACTATCGGGGGTGGTGCTCTTCGGACTCGGTCCGAACAGCCTGACGGGCTGATGATGGATGGATCCGGTTGCTGGACTCGCCATTGCAGCCCTGGCAGTCCGAGAGGGCCGCACCGCGTGGACCAGTGGGAATCTGTGCTGCGGTTAGTTTTCTCGATAACGCCCCCACTGACTACGAAGTCTCCCTGAACCGCACCTCTCGCACCGCCGGCCGAGCTTGGCAGGCTGCCGCGTACATCCGACCGGAGATGCAATGGCACGCACCCTTGACTCGAAGAATGAGACTCAGTATCATGTCATCACCACATGAGACAGTGTCTCATGTGAGCTGGCGTGGGACGGTGCGAGCAGACGTTCGGGCTCCGGTTCTCCTGAGATCGTGTGTCCAGTCGCGTCCACGCCAGCGTCCTCCCAGTTCCCCCGGGGCGTGAATCCAACTCGCCTCGGGGGACATCCGGCTTCGGCCTATGAAACTCGAGGTGAAGGTCATGATGAACATCGGCAAGCTAAGCGCAATCCTTGCACTCGCGCTCACTGTTGGAAGCGCTACAGCGCCAGCGCAAGCACTCCAGAAGCCGCTGAATGTCGTGTCGTCATTCAGCGTGATTGGCGAGCTCGTGCAAAAGGTTGGGGGGGACCAAGTTGAGAATCATGTGATCGTTGGGCCGGACTCCGATTCGCATACCTTCGAGCCCACGCCTCAGGATGGTGTGGCCCTTCGAAATGCCGACCTTGTCGTCCAGAACGGGCTTGGTTTCGAGCCGTGGTTGGATCGTCTCTATTCCGCTTCGCGCTCCCGAGGGGCCCGCCTATCCGTCTCCGAAACTCTGGGAACCCTGCGCATGGTCGGCGAGGAAGATGCGGAGGAGGTCGACCCGCACGTCTGGCATGACGTTCAGAACGTGATGCAGATGGTGGAGACGATCCGCGATGTGCTGATTCTCACCGACGTAGCCAACGCATCCACATACCAGGCCAACGCCGCGGCGTACCTTATGGAGCTACGCGGCATCGATACGTGGGTGGTGCAGCAGACGAGTCAGATTCCGCCTGCTCAACGCAAGCTGGTCACGTCGCACGACACGTTTGGTTACTTTGCCCAACGCTATGGGTTTGAGATTGTAGGCACCGCGCTCGGGTCCATCAGCACCGAAGTCGCTGATCCATCGGCAGGTGAAATCACGGAGCTCATCTCGGACATCAAGGCGGCACGGGTGCCCGCGATCTTTGCCGAAAACGTTAGCAATCGGCGCCTCATAGATCAGATCGCCACGGCCGCCGGCGTCAAGCTGGTTCCCGACCTTTACACAGATGCGATAGGAGAGGCCGGCACACCCGGAGACAGCTACGTCGGAATGATGCGACACAACGTTACGCGCATCGTTGAGGCGCTCAGCGGGACATAGGCCTGCGAATCCAACCCGAGTGAAGCTCCGCGGCGGCAGGCCGGGCTCGAATGATGTTCTCGCCGCAGCAAGCTTCGTGGGGCGTTACTATATGTCGCCTTCGTATCGAAGAGCCGCCGAGTACACGCTGGTGGATGAGAGTCGGGAGATACCCGATGGTGTCAGGCTTTTAGCCCGACAGTGTCCGGTTCACTGGCCCAGACTGTCGGGCGAGAAGCCCAACCGTGTCTACCTACCTCCCGTTCCGCACCCACGCTACCGTACGAGTGGACCATTGGTCTCAATCGCCACGCCACCCCGATCCCGACAGCCGCTGATCACGTGAGCGCTACACGTCGAGCGTTTGGCCGCCATCAATCACCAGAGCATGTCCGGTGACGAACGATGACTCATCGGACGCCAGGAACAAGATAGCGTAGGCCACCTCTTCGGGTCGACCAACGCGCTTCAGAGCTTGGACTGAGGCCGCGTTCTCAATCTCCTGGTCAGGCGACATCCCTCCGGGAAAGCTGGGCTCCGGCGGCCAACCGCGATAGCGTGGAGTATTGATCGGTCCGGGACAAACGCAGTTCGCACGTATCGCGGGTCCGTAGTCCAGGGCGATCTGGCGGGTAAGGTTGATCATGGCCGCCTTGGAAGCACAGTACGCGGCGTTCTCCGGCTTGGCCAGCAGGCCG
>JBJXFJ010000442.1:0-4733 GCA_046154735.1 Chloroflexota bacterium
TTCCGTCTTCCGTCTTCCGTCTTCCGTCTTCCGTCTTCCGTCTTCCGTCTTCCGTCTTCCGTCTATCCCTTCACATAGGCCAATTTCTCGGCGACTTTGCCATCGCGTACACGGAACACGTCCACACCGCGGACGTGGCCGGCTGGATCCCCGGCGTTCCACTCGTACCGCCAGCGAACAACGCATCGATCGCCACCCGCGAACATATCCTCGGATTCGAAGTATGCGTTGGGCGATGATGCGAACAGCTTTTGCCAGACAGCGCGCACGGCCGATTGCCCAACGTAGCGCCGGCCGTCTGGCGCGGGACCGGTGTTCTCAAACAGGCAATCGTCTGTCATCAGCGCCATGATGGCGTCTACGTCGTGTTGGTTAAACGCGGCGTTGAACGCATTGACAACCGCGAGGGTGTCTTCCGTTGACGGGGTACTGGCCATGGGGGCATCTCCTGGGTGCGGCGGTTGATATCACCGCGCGGCAGCTTACCTGCAACGCACGGTATGATCCTAGCGGGTTTCTATCATGGTAATCGCCAATCCGCGCATGACATTCGCCATCCTTCAGAGCCTTCGCCAGATTGTGGGCGCCGACGGCCTCCTGAGCGAGCCCGAGCGTCTGCGTACCTATGAATCGGATGGGCTGACGAACTACCGCGTGATGCCGGCAGGCGTGGTGCTGCCTCGATCCACGGCGCAGGTTCAGGCAGTGGTCCGTCTTTGCCACGAGCACCGCATCCCCTTCGTGGCGCGGGGGCATGGCACGGGATTATCCGGTGGAGCCCTCCCGGTGGCAGATGGCCTGGTGATCAGCCTGGCTCGCATGAATCGCGTGCTTGCGGTGGATTATGAGAATGCCCGCATCGTGGTGGAACCGGGCGTAATCAACCTTCACGTGACCCAGCATGTGGCGGCGCGAGGTTATTACTATGCGCCTGATCCCTCCAGCCAGCAGGTCTGCAGCATTGGCGGGAACGTGGCCGAGAACAGCGGCGGAGCGCACTGCCTGAAGTATGGCTTCACCACGAATCACGTTCTAGGTGCCACGGTGGTGCTGCCGGACGGCGAGATTGCGCACATCGGTGGGACAACGCTGGATACTCCAGGGCTTGACCTTCTGGGCGTGATGGTGGGCGCTGAAGGGACGCTGGGCGTGGTCACCGAGGTCACCCTGCGGCTGACGCGAAGACCGGAAGCGGTTCAACTGGTGATGGGTGCGTTTGAGACAACCGATCAAGCTGGTGGAGCGGTTTCAGACATTATCGCCGCGGGAATTCTTCCGGCAGCGATGGAGATGATGGACAACCTGAGCATTCAGGCGGTGGAATTGGCCACCCATGCCGGTTACCCAACCACGGCCGGGGCGCTCCTCCTGGTAGAGCTGGATGGACCGCTGGCCGAGGTGGATGCGCTGATTGGATCAATCGAGTCGATCTGTCGGACCAATGGCGCCTGGGAAGTTCGGCGGGCGGCTGACGCCGCTGAACGCGCGCTCATGTGGAAAGGGCGTAAGGCTGCCTTTGCGGCGATGGGCCGCATGAGCCCGAACTACTACGTGCAGGACGGCGTGATCCCGCGCACCACCCTGCCGGCCGTACTGCGGCGCATCGACGAGCTGGCTGCTGAATACGATATGCGTGTGGCAAACGTGTTTCACGCGGGTGACGGCAATCTGCATCCGCTGGTGCTGTATGACGGGCGCATCACCGGCGAGCTGGACCGAGCGGAGGAGTTGGCTACAAAGATTCTGCTGACCTGCGTGGAGCACGGCGGCAGTCTCACCGGCGAGCACGGCATTGGTGTGGATAAGATGAAGCACATGCCCAAGCTCTTCACCGAGGACGATCTTGACACCATGCAGCGCGTACGCTGCGCCTTCGATCCGCACCATCTCTCCAATCCAGGCAAGGTGTTCCCCACCCCCCGGCTCTGTGGCGAAACTCCGGGCCCGGGCCACCTCCACCCGCTGGTGGAATCCGGGCAGGCGGAGATGTTCTGAGGTGCGGACTGAGGGCACACAACGGAGGACGAATGAAGCCGAGCTTTGGAGCGCGGGGCTTTCCACTTTTGTGGGTCCTGCTCACGTCCGCTCGGCCACGCTTGGGGACGCCATCGATGGCGTGCAGCCGGCAGCCGTTGTCGCACCGGCCGATGAGCGTGAGGTGGCGGCCGTGCTGGCCTGGTGTACCGATCAGGACCTCCGCGTGTCACCACGGGGAGGCGGCACCAAGAGTGGCTGGGGCAACCCGCCCCGTGCCGTGGATGTGGTGCTCTCGCTTGAGCGACTGAATGCGCTGATTGAACATGCCGCGGGCGATATGACCGCCACGGTACAGGCCGGTATGAGCATGTCTGCGTTTCAAGCATCTTTATCAACACGTGGGCAGATGCTGGCTATGGACGTGGGCGATGCCGAGCGCGCCACCATTGGCGGTGTCATTGCCACCAATGACAGCGGCGCTCTACGAGGGCGTTATGGCGGGGTTCGAGATCAAATACTTGGCATCACCGTGGTGCGCGCGGATGGCGTGATCGCGCACGGCGGCGGCCGAGTGGTTAAGAACGTGGCCGGCTACGATCTGCCCAAGCTCTACACTGGCTCGCTGGGCACCCTGGGCGTCATCACGCAGGCTACCTTCCGGGTGTACCCACTGCCGCCAGAGTCCATAACGGTATCCGCCACGGTTGACACGTGCGAGGCCGGGGGAAGTCTCATTATCTCCATGCTTAGCGCCACACTCGTGCCCACGGGCCTCACGTTGCTCCGTGATCCTGAGCACGGGCTCATGGTGACCGCGCAATTCAGCGGTATCCGCGAGTCCGTGGACGCACAGGTTGAATTGGCACAGCAAATGTTCAGAGCAGCAGGAACGAATCCCGATTTGAGAACAACGAATCTCCCCTCGTCCTGTTCTGTTCGATCCTGGTCTGCCAGCGTCCTATTGAAAGTGAGCGTATTGCCAACGGAGATCGCTCCCACGGTTGAGCGGGCTATCGCCTTGGGGAATCAACGGGAGTGGGCAACCGAAGCGGTGATCCACGCACACGGTTTGGGCTCCATCACCTGGTATGCGGGCGAGGGGCATGCGGGCATGGTGGAATCGATTCAGGAGCTGAGGTCGTCGCTGGTACCTCGTGGCGGCACCGTTGTTGTGCTGGATGCGCCGCCGGACGTGAAGCGTGAGCTAGATGTGTGGGGACCAGCCGGCGACGCCGTGCCGCTGATGCGGCGTGTGAAGGCTGAGCTCGATCCGCAGGCGACACTCAATCCCGGCCGTTTGATCGGAGGAATCTAGGTGGCCCTCACGGAGGATCAATTGCCAGGCAGGACCCGATCAGCATTTGACGGACACCACCCCCCGGATCCGGAGCTGATTGCAGACTGTGTGCACTGTGGCTTCTGCCTGCCAACGTGCCCTACGTACGCGCTCTGGGGCGAGGAGATGGACTCACCCCGCGGTCGCATTTACCTCATGAAGCTTGCGAGCGAGGGCCAGATTGAGCTGAACGAGACGGTCGTACCGCACATTGACCGATGCCTGGGTTGTATGGCCTGCGTGACGGCCTGCCCATCGGGAGTCCAGTATGACAAGCTCATCGAGTCGACGCGCGCTCAGGTGGAGCGGCACGTGCCACGCTCGCGTTCGGATCGCCTGTTCCGTCGTATGCTGTTTGAGCTGTTCCCCTATCCCAAGCGCATGCGAGCGGCGCTCCTCGGAGTGGCTTTGAGCGAGCGCCTGGGGCTTCGATCACTGCTGCGCGGAACGGGTTTGTTGGACATTCTTTCGGGTCGCTTAGATGCAATGGAAACAGTGCTGCCCAGGCTGAATGTAGAGCGGCTTAAGCCGGTGCGATTGCCATCCGTATTGCGACCTTACGGCCCGTCGCGGCGTCGGGTGGGGCTGATTGCCGGGTGTGTCCAACGCGTCCTCTTTGGCGATGTGAATGCCGCGACCGCGCGAACGCTGTTGGCTGAGGGCTGTGAGGTCGTTATCCCCACGGAGCAAGGCTGCTGCGGTGCGCTGGAGTTGCACGCCGGGGAAGAGGAACGCACACTCACCCGAGCCCGTGAGTTGATTGCACTTTTCGAGCGTGCGCGAGTCGAGACGATTGTCATCAACGCCGCGGGCTGCGGCTCCACTTTGAAGGAATATGGATACCTACTGCGCGATGAGCCGTTCTGGGCCGCGCGAGCTCGAGCGTTCAGTGAGAAAGTGCGCGACATTTCGGAACTGCTTTTTGAGCTGGAACCGCGGGCAACGTACCATCCACTCCGCTATCGAGTGGCCTATCATGATGCCTGTCATCTGCGTCACGCGCAGGGTGTGTATGCTCAGCCACGGGTGGTCCTCGGCCGGATTCCAGAGCTTGAGCTGTTGGAGATTGCAGAATCCGAGATATGCTGCGGGAGCGCCGGAATTTATAACCTGGTGCAACCGGAGGCAGCCCGTGAGCTGGGCGACCGGAAGGCCGCAAATGTTGGGGCGACTGGGGCAGACGCCGTGGCGACCAGCAATCCGGGCTGTCTGCTCCAGATTAGCAGCTCACTGGACCGTTGCGGCCGCTCGTTACCCACGCTTCACCCTATTGAGCTGCTTGACGCCTCGATTCGGGGGGTAACGCCGAAAGCTCTCCAAGGGATGCTCAAACCGGCAACCGAGCCGCGACCGTGAGCGAGCGGTTCCCAAGCCTGGTACCCCCGCATCAGCCGGAGGAATCTGCGCCGGGAACCGAGAT
>JBJXFJ010000452.1:0-27394 GCA_046154735.1 Chloroflexota bacterium
TCCCCATCGTTGAGCTACGCGCCAAAGCTCGGCGACTTCATGCGGATCGACCACTCGACCTGATCGTCATCGACTACCTGCAGCTCATCAATGCCTCTGGGTCAGACAACCGCGTCCAAGAAGTGTCTGAGATCTCGCGTTCACTCAAAGGCATTGCTCGGGAGCTTAATGTGCCTGTCCTGGCGCTCTCCCAGCTTTCCCGGGCTGTGGAATCTCGCACGCCCAAGATACCAATGCTCTCGGATTTGCGAGAAAGTGGGAGTATTGAACAGGACGCCGATCTTGTCCTGTTTATCTACCGCGAGGATTTTTACGATCGTGAATCAGAGAAAAAGGGGATTGCCGAACTGCACATTGCCAAGCACCGAAACGGGCCCACTGGGCAAATCAACCTGCTCTTCATGGATCGCACCACGCGATTTGTCGATCTTGAGACGTTTCACGAATGAGCCCGGCGCGCTTTGATGGATTTCCGCGGCGGATGGCATTCCTACCAATTCCAGCGCCCCTTCTCGGTCCACTTCTTCAGGAGATCGATACGCTCTCGGAACTGAAGCTGGTGCTCCACCTTTGGCGCCGACTCCATGAGACCAAGCGGTCTCCACGCTATGCACTCATGAGCGAAGTCCGAGCCGATCGAGCGCTCATACTCGCGCTCCAGAGCGGTGAGTCTGGAAACGTGCAAGTGGCACTGGACGACGCGCTGAGGCGTGCGTTGGAGCGTAAGGTCTTCCTCCAGGTGGAAGCTCACCGAGATGGCCACTCCGATTTCTGCATCCTGCTCAACACGCCAACGAATCAGAGACTGGCCGAGCAGATCCAATCGGGAGAGGTTGTCATCCCCGGACTTGGCGTGCCGCAGGCTCCTGCGGCGCCGGCTGAGACTCGCCCCACGGTCTACGCGCTCTATGAAGAAAACATCGGCCTGCTCACACCGCTCGTAGCCCAGGAGCTCAAAGAGGCCGAGCTCACCTATCCCGCCGAGTGGATAGAAGACGCCTTCCGCGAAGCGGTTGGCTACAATAAACGTAACTGGCGATATATTCGACGCATCCTCGAAAACTGGGGCGTCAATGGGCGAGGAGCCGGACCACGTGGAGAGCCTGGGCGAGACACTCAGCCGCCTCAAGATCCTCGAGCATATCTCTCGGGAAAATTCGGACGGTACGTCAAGCACTGAGCCCGATCCTGAACCGGTGTGTCCACTGTGCCGAGATGTTGGTTTTCTCCGCAGAGATGCACCGGTCGGTGATCCTGAATTCGCCAGGCTAGCGCCGTGTACTTGCCGATCCACGATTGCCCGTGAGTCGCACATTGAACGACTCCGCCGCGTCAGCCAGCTCGGCCCGTTAACCCGTTTCAGATTTGACAGTCTCACAGGTGCATCAGCACCTGCGAACGATGGGCAATACAGTTTGGCATTCGCGCGCGCCAAGGCGTATGCGCACGCCCCGGATGGCTGGCTTGTCCTGATCGGTCCTGCCGGGTGCGGTAAGACGTCGCTCGCCGCGGCCATCGCAAATGAGCGGGTGGAGCTGGGCGAGCCTGCGCTGTTCATTGTGGTCCCTGACTTTCTTGACCATCTCCGCGCCACCTACGCGCCATCGAGTGAGGTGACCTACGATGAGCTTTTTGAATCGGTTCGAAACGCTCCGCTGCTTGTTCTTGATGACCTCGGGGCTCAATCCGGTACTCCCTGGGCTGATGAGAAGCTCTTCCAGGTCTTGAATCATCGCTTCAATGCATCGCTGCCAACAGTCATCACCACCGCGTTGCGGCTCGCGGAAATGGATGACCGGCTCCGCGCCCGAGTGTCAAACGCAGCCCTTTCCGATGTGTGCACGCTAGCCAACTGGCCAAGTGATAGTGCGGCGCGCTTTGGCACCCTCCCCGCGAGGCTGCGCGAGATGACCTTTGACAGCTTTGACGCGCGGGGTGCCACGGGTGATGCCGAGCATGCTGACAATCTTCGCCGCGCGCTCAGCCTGGCCAGACCCTTTGGTGAACACCCACGTGACTGGATCGTTTTTATCGGTGAACCGGGCTGCGGGAAAACGCATCTCGCAGCGGCAATCGCAAATGCATCCGCGGCCCGTGGCGAGCCTTTCTGCTTCGCAATCGTTCCGGATCTCCTGGATCACCTGCGCTCGAGCTTTGCTCCCGATAGCTCGGTTCGGTATGACCAGGTTTTTGAGGATGTGCGCAGTGCACCGCTCCTGATCCTTGATGATCTTGGCTCGCAAAGCACCACGCCCTGGGCACAGGAGAAGCTCTTTCAGATCCTGAACCATCGCTATAACGCCAGTCTGGCCACGGTGATCACAACAAACGTCCCTCTGGAACAACAAGAGCGCCGCGTTTGCTCACGCATGTTAGATCAGCGACTCTGTACGGTCTTTGCCATCACGGCTCCGCCCTACCGGCTCACCAACCCAAATCCGGCATCGCCCGGCACTAGAAGCCGGAACGATCGAAGCCGACGCTAACACGTGGATCGCGGGTCCTTTCCGCACGATTCCGGATGAGATGTCCTTGTCCCGCCGCATTTGGTCGTCCGCTCGTTGCCTGAAGTTGCCCATCTGCCATGATTGCTCCTCTTCGGCGTACTCGCGGTGCCCCGGACTACCTCGCTGCCGCTGCTCGCGGGCTTCGAGCCGACACGGGTCCACCTGGGTGCGGAGCAAAGTTTCCCGGACCCCGGGTGGCAAAGTCGGCCTGGCCCCGCTGGGAGCGGTGCGATCCCTGGCGGCCCGACCGTTGAGGCCGCTCTCCAGATGCCCGGTCGCTGATTGTGATCGCGCGGTGCAGCCCTCAGGGGCCGGGCCGCCAGGGATGGCGGCGCTCCCAGTGGAGACGGGAAACTCTGACGCGCACCCGGTCAACCTGTGCTCAAACGAAGTAACCGTATCTCCGTGGTAGACTTCGACCGGTGTCTCTTGTGCCCCCACTCACAACCACTGACCTTGAGTTCATGGTGCGCATCGCCCTCGCGTTCGCGCTGGGGGGCTTACTTGGCTTTGAACGTGAACAGATCGGTCGACCCGCGGGACTTCGGACGCATATGCTCGTGTGTGCCGGTTCGGCCTGTTTCACGGTGGCATCAGTTGCCAGCTTCCCGGGTGAGGGAATCGGGCGTGACCCCACACGCATTGCCGCGCAAATCGTGACGGGAATTGGCTTTCTCGGTGCAGGAACGATTTTCAGGACTCCTTCAACCGTACGGGGCTTGACCACCGCGGCAAACATCTGGCTTGTGGCGGCCATTGGCCTACTCGTGGGCGCGGGTATGTACTGGATTGGAATCTTTACCACCATCCTGGCCCTCGTCACCCTGCGCATGTTGCGCCTCCCCGGCTTGCGCACTACGCAGAACCGCCCGAGAGGCGAGCCGTCGATAACCGGCTCCGACGAGATTGTCAACTAGCCCGTCAATGCTGCATATCGCGGTGGACGGCCGACTTCTCGCGTACTCGAACTCGGGGATAAGCGAGTACACTCGCCAGCTTGTCACTCAGATGGCGCCCATGCTCCATGCCACGGAGCGGCTCACAATGCTCCACAGTGCTCGGCGCGCCAGACCCGAGCTTGGTGTGCTCGGAGTAAGGTACGCGCGCGCGCTAACGCCGCCTCACCATAGTCTGGAGCAGATTTCGTTACCTATTGAGCTAGCTCGACTCAGCGCGCGGGTAGTCCATAGCCCTGACTTCATTCCGCCGCTTCATGGTCCATGGCGACGGGCAATAACGGTGCATGACCTCGCGTTCCTGCTCTATCCTGAGACAGTCACACCGGCAAGTCGCGAATATTATGGTCAAGTTCGTAAGGCTGTCCAGGTGGCTGACGCCGTGATCTCGGTCTCCCACCATACCGCGGCTGATATCACGGCGATGCTCGACGTTGATCCGGCTCGGGTCCATGTGATCCCCAACGGCATTGACCCCAGGCTGATGCCCGTCTCAGACCCCGCTGTGCTGGGTCGATGGCGGGCGACACACGGCCTGGATCGACCGTACATTCTGTTCGCGGGCACCATCGAACCACGTAAGAATCTTCCCTTACTTGCCGAGGCATTCGCGTGCCTGCGTGAAGAGCATGACGTAATGCTGGTGCTTCTGGGAGCAAGAGGCTGGTTGTACGAACCGACTTTTGAACGGATTCAGAGCCTGGGAATCGGGGAGCACGTTCGGATCCTGGAACAGATACCGCGGCAGGAGTGGGCCACAGCCTATTCCGGGGCGGCTGTTGCCGTGACGCCGTCCATCTATGAGGGTTTCGGATTACCCGTGCTCGAGGCCATGGTATGCGGCGCACCGGTAGTCTCGTCCGACGCTTCGTCTCTACCTGAGGTGGTTGGCGAAGCCGGGCTGCTCTTCCGTTCCGGCGATCGTGACGATCTCGTGCGAGCACTGAAACGCGTACTCGAGGATGACGACCTCAGAGCACGGCTCCAGACAGCCGGCCACGCTCGCGTGAAGGAATTTTCCTGGCAGAAAGCTGCCGCGGCCACTCTTGATGTCTATCGACGGATCGCGCAATGACCAGCAGTCTCTTTCTGACACCAAATCCGCCGTTGCCCGCAACGCAGGGCGCGCCCATGCGCAACTTGACAATGATTCGCGCGGCCGCCACCCGTGGGCCCGTTGACCTCATTACTTTTGGCGGCTTTGAGGCAATCACGGACGCAATGACGAGCGACGAGCTCACTCGACTCTGCCGTCGATTCACCTTTATTCCAACGCCGCGGCGCACGACCGCGCAGCGTGCGAAAACGCTGGCGCGCTCACACTTACCGGACATGGCGCATCGATTGTGGTCAGACGATTTCCACGCAACCTATCGCCGCTGGGTCGCAAAGCATGACTATGACCTGATTCAGGTGGAGGGCATCGAGATGGCCCGATTTGCCCTTGCCGATGCTCCAGAACGGAAGATCATCTTTGACGATCACAATGTGGAATTCCTCCTTCAGCAGCGTGCCTTTGAATTTGATCGATGGCGCATCACGCGCATCCATGCTGCCGCGTACTCCGCGCTGCAGGCGCGCCGGCTGCGGCGGTTTGAGCGCGAGGTGTGCTTGCATGCTCAAGCCGTTGTCACAGTCTCAGCCGAGGACGCCGCCCGGCTCCGGGCGCTCGGCCCATGTGATCCCCAGATTATTCCGAACGCCATCGACATTGATTCCTATCCATTTCAGGGAGACCGGGCAGATCACAGCGCCACGCTGCTCTTTCCGGGAACGATGGATTTCCGTCCCAATGCGGATGCCGCCCTCTGGTTTATAGATCAGGTACTTCCGAGACTCATGGCCATAACGCCTCAAGTGCTCTGTTACTTCGCGGGGCGAAACCCCAGCCCCACGCTCATCAAGCACGGACAGCACAACCATCGTATCGCCGTTACCGGGGAGGTCCCATCAATGGCCCCTTACTGGAACCGAGCCGCGGTGTGCATTCTGCCGCTCCAGGGCGGCGGCGGAACCCGATTCAAAGCCCTTGAGGCCATGGCTTACGGTGTTCCGATCATTTCCACCGGACTGGGCATGGAGGGCATTGAGGCGCTGGCTGGGCGTGACTACCTTCGCGCGGACGATCCGGCCTCCTTTGCGGAAGCCGTGGCGCACCTCCTCCAGAATCCCTCGCTACAATCCGCGTTGTCGGCGAACGGGCGTCGTGTTGTGGAGCGTGGCTACACCCAGGCCGTGGTCACGGAGCGGCTCGGGAAGCTCTACCAGCGGTTGTGCGCGTGAAACGCCTGTTCCTCATCGGAATTGGCACGTTCATCGTCGCAGTGGTCATCGTGATGCGTGGGAGTGTCCTGGAGCGTATCGATATCGAGACACGCCACCACGTCATTGCGGTCATATCCCGATTCAATGCCCCCAGCGTCATCACCGCGGACGAGATTCAAGTGACCCCCATCGTCCACAACCCAGTAGGGGTGAACACGTTTCTCGAGCAAGAAGTGGACGTTGAGCTTCGACGCCGCACCGTGGAAATGATTCGCGATGCCGGTATCGGGTGGATGCGCCAGCAGTTTCCATGGGACAACATTGAGCCCGTTGAAAAAGGGCGATACATTGATCGCGTGGTTGGGGTGGACACCTGGGAAAAATATGACGCCATCGTAGCCCTGGCGGAAGAGATGGGCCCCCGGCTGATCATTCGACTCGATACATCACCACCCTGGGCTCGCCCAGGGAACGCATGGCCCGCCACCCCTCCCGACGATCTGGCCGACTATGGCGATTTCGTCGAAGGCGTGGCGCGACGTTATCGCGGACGGGTCCAGCACTACCAGATCTGGAACGAGCCAAATCTCACGAGCGAGTGGGGGAACAAGCCAGTGAACGCCTCCGAGTACGTGGAGCTACTCAAACTTGCACACTCGCGTATTAAGCGTGCTGATCCCGATGCGCTCGTGCTTTCGGCAGCCCTGGCCCCCACCATCGAAGAGAGCACGTCGGCGCAGAACGAGCTCAAGTATCTGGACGAGATGTACCGCCTTGGGGCGGCGCCGTACTTCGATATTCTGTCAGTCCAGGCGTACGGACTTCGATCAGGACCGGACGATCGGCGCCTTGAGGATGACGACGTAAACTTCTCGCGCTCGCTGCTCATCCGCGAACTCATGGTGCGGCATCACGATGCACGGAAACCCATCTGGGCCGCGGAAGTGGGCTGGAATGCTCAGCCGAGCTCCTTGACGAAGCCAGCCATCTTCGGCCGGGTCAGCGAGGAGCTGCAATCTCGCTACACGGTGCGCGCTCTGGAGCGTGCGCGCCAGGAATGGCCCTGGATGGGAGTCATGGCCGTCTGGTTCTTCAAGCGCGCTGACTACAACTGGATCGACGAACCGATGTATTACTTCCGTATGGCGGAACCAGACCTCACCCCGCGAGCCCTGTACTTCAGCATCCAGGAATACACACGCCAACGCGGGCTGACCTCAGCACGATGATTAACGAGACGGTTCTGCCTTCCGGCGCGAATCACGATAGCCTGGATCATCCTCGTGTATCGGTCATCATCCTCAACTACAACACGCGAGACGACCTGAGGACGTGCTTGCGCTCGGTTCAGCAATCTCAGCCGCGCATCAGCCCGAGGATCGCTGAGGTCTTTGTCGTCGACAATGCGTCATCGGATGGGTCGGCAGACATGGTGGCGAAGGAGTTTCCATGGGTGCAGCTCATTCGCGCAGAGCGGAACGGTGGATACGCGTATGGCAACAATCTCGCCATGCGTGCGTGCCATGGAGAATACATACTCCTGCTCAATCCTGACGCCCTTGTTCCTTCGAACGCCATCTCCCGGCTGTGCGATGAGCTCGATGCCCATCCAGACGCCGCGGTTGTAGGACCACGAGTGGTCCGTCCGGATGGCTCCCTGGATCTGGCCTGCAGACGAAGC
Source organism: Chloroflexota bacterium (assembly GCA_046154735.1). Lineage (GTDB taxonomy): Bacteria > Chloroflexota > UBA6077 > UBA6077 > JACCZL01 > CAVXYC01. The sequence goes on from JBJXFJ010000452.1 coordinate 7,410, forward strand.
TTTCCCACGCTCGAGGTGTCGAGCTACCGCATACTCGGACTGAGCAAGCTCTTTCCCCGGAGCCGCCGATTTGGCCGATACAACCTGACCTATCTGGACCCGGGTGAGCCCGCCGAAGTGGACTCCGTGGTCGGCGCCTGCATGCTGGTCAGGCGCTCTGCGATCGAACAGGCTGGGCTGCTCGACGAGCAGTTCTTCATGTACGGGGAAGACCTGGACTGGGCGTTTCGAATCAAACAACGCGGCTGGTCAATTCGGTATAGCCCAGCTATCACGGTACTCCACCGAAAGGGCGAGTCAAGCCGCCGGCGAAGCGACGTGGCGACGGTCGCATTTTATGAGGCGATGGAGATCTTTTATCGCAAGCACTACGCACGGGAGCACTCTTCACTCGTAAACTTCCTCGTGCAGAGCGCGATCAAGCTCCGCTGCTCTATTTCCATGGTCCAGAACGCGCTGCGACCTGAGAACGAGCGCCGAGTGGGTACGTGAGTGGTGTCCTGGGCGCACTACCGCTCGCAATGTCGAATCTATCCGGCAAGACAAACGGTACGGAGCGGAACGAGACCTATGCTCAGGAATAGCGAAGGGCTCGGACGTGACTTCCATTAGGCTTTTCTCAGTTCTCAGTATCATCGCTTCAGACCTGGCGATGATGTTTTTGGCATTTCGAGCGGCGCATTGGCTGCGCTTGCGCACGGAAGGGCGGCCGTCCTTGAACGTGAGCCCGCCCGATGACTACACACAGCTCACATACATCTTCGCGGCCACGGTGGTCATTGCTTTCGCCCTCAACCAGCTTTACATTCCGCGGCGCGGTTTCTCGCGCGTTGACCTGCTGTACGGGGTCATGCTGGGCACAACCACTGGTTTCTTCATTGCGCTCGCGGTCACGGCTTTGCTTTACCGCAGCCTAGAGCTCCCACGCCTCATGATTGTCTACTGGTGGATCTGCGCCATTGTCCTCACCTGGTGCGGCCGCGTCATTCTCGACTTTGTGATTCGCTTCCTGCGATCACATGACCTCGATATCGCGCGTGTGATAATCGTGGGGAGTGGCGAGCCGGCACGGATCATCAGTAGCAAGATTCAGCATGCTCCCGAACTTGGGTACCGGGTCGTCGGTTTCCTGGGGTTGCCCGGCGAAGAACAGGAGAGCGTTCTGCCCATCATCGGACGTATCGAGGACATGGTACGCATCATCCGCGATCAACGAGCGTCCGAGCTGATCGTGGCTGAACCCGCGCTGAGTCATCAGCAGGTGCTGGAGATTGTGACGAACTGCGCGAGAGAGCGGATCAACATCAAAGTCTTCCCAGACATTCTGCAAATTATGTCTACCGAGGTCACGACCAGCGATCTTTCTGGCCTTCCCATGCTCCAGGTTCGGGACATCGGCCTGCGAGGCTGGAACCTGGCGCTCAAACGCACCATGGATATCGTTGTCAGTGGAGTGATCCTCGTCGCGATGTCGCCGATCATGCTGGTGCTCGCTCTGCTCGTGAAATTGACATCCGGGCATGGCCCGGTCTTTTACGCCCAGGAGCGCGTGGGGCTCGATGGCAAGCCGTTTCAGCTCATCAAATTTCGATCGATGCGCCAGGATGCGGAGGACGGCACCGGCCCCGTCATGGCCACCCCGGACGATACCCGACGGACTCTAGTGGGAACGTTTATCCGTCGGTGGAGCCTGGATGAGCTGCCGCAGCTCATCAACGTGCTCGTTGGCGAAATGAGCCTCGTCGGGCCGCGCCCAGAGCGGCCCGTCTTTGTGGAACAGTTCAGTCGTATCATTCCGCGATACGCGGAGCGGCATAACGAAAAAGCTGGCATGACCGGCTGGGCTCAAGTGAACGGGCTGCGTGGTCAAACGTCTATCGAAGAGCGCACAAAGTACGACGTGTTCTACGTGGAGAACTGGTCGTTGGCGTTCGACATCAAGATCCTGCTTAAGACCATTCGCGCAGTGATCATCGACCGAAACGCGTACTGACGATTCAGCTTCCATATTGAGGGGTGTCAGAATCGGTTCGAATCGGTCAATATCCGAAAGCTGAACTTCATGAAGTTAGTCATTGGCCTTGGAAATCCGGGCTCGCAATACGCCCACACCCCACACAATGTTGGGTTTGTGTGCGTGGAACGAATAGCGGATCTCCAGGGTTGGCGGTTCAATCAGAAGCGTGCCGAGAGCCAGGTGGCCGAAGGAGAGATAAACTACGTGCGGGTGGTGCTAGCCAAACCCCAAACATTCATGAATAACAGCGGTCTCGCCGGGGCGAGATTGATGCAGTCATTTCGGGTGAACCCGGCCGATATGCTGGTCATTTATGACGACATTGATCTCGTGGCTGGAACCATCCGCATGCGCGAGCGCGGCAGTGCCGGCACGCACAATGGCATGCGCTCCATTATTCGGGAATGTCGCACTTCGGACTTTCCTCGCCTACGCATCGGCATCGCCGGACAAGAGCCCTACCGCAATCTCCGTGACTACGTACTCCAGGTGCCCACGGGTGAGGAAGCCGAGTTCATGAAGCAGGGCGTGGAGCGGGCCGCTGAGGCAGCCATTGCCTGGGTCAAAGAAGGCGCGGCCGCCACAATGAATCGGTTTAACGGATGAATCTTTCCGCGCTCACACAACGTCTCAAGCGAACAAGACCATTGAGCGATGCGTTGCGTGAGATGGAATCATCCAAAGAGACACGGATCTCCGTTCCAGACGCGGCAAAGGCGTACACACTCGCCACAATTCATGCGCAGCTTAACGTGCCCATGTGCCTGGTAGTGCCACGCGCACCCACGGCGCGCCGAATCGTTGATGACCTGATTGCCTGGCATCCCAGGCCAGAAGCGATCATTCACTTTCCTGTGCCTGACGCTCTGCCCTACGAGCACCTGGCCTATGACGCGGAGCTGACTTCGGCACGCATGCAGACGCTCCTCGCGTTGATAGCGCCGGAGGCCTGTCCGCTCATCGTCCTGGCCGTGCGATCGGCGCTGGACTGCCTCCTGGACCCAGCACGCTTCAAGACGGCCAGCAGGACCCTTGCACCAGGAATGCAGGTATCACCATCAGCACTCATGGAGGACTGGCTTGAGCTTGGGTATGAGCCCTCCCCATTGGTGGATAGCCCGGGCCAGTTCAGTCGCCGCGGCGGGATTGTGGATGTCTATCCACCTGGACAGGCCCCCTGCCGCATTGAGTTCTGGGGTGATGAGATCGAGACACTCCGCATCTTTGACCCTGCCACCCAGCGATCTGGGGAAACGATTACCGCGCTCGCCATACTTCCAGCGGATGAACGCGGGGGTGCCTCCGGCGTCCTTGAATACCTCCCGTCGCACGGGCTGATTGTCCTGGACGAGCCGCAGCTCCTGCAGCAGGCTGCCAACGATCTGGAGCAACAAGCCGAGGCGCTCCGTGCGGAGCTACTGCTCCGAGATGAATGGCACGAATCTGAACCACAACCGTATCGGCCATGGGCGGATGTGCTAGCCCGAACGGTTGATCTTCGACGTGTCATCCTCTGCCACGATCCAGACGCTGAACTGGTCAGTTTCACTCACCCTGGAAGCTTTGCCGGACGGCACCGCGCGTTGGTGACGGAAACGCGGCGGTTGCGTGAGCAGGGGCAAGAAATTGTCATCGTCTCGCAACAGTCCGCGCGCCTGGCCGAGGTGCTGGAAGAAGCGAATGTCTCGGTTGTGGAATCCATCATCGACTCGCCGGATGGGGTAGACCAGCAGAGCGCCAGGCCCATCACGCTGGTACACGGGTCGCTGCAAGACGGATGGCGCTCAGACGAGCTGGGCCTGACGGTGTTTACCGACCGCGAGCTCTTTGGCTGGGCCAAGGAGCACCGGCAGACGCACCGGCCGAACCGCACCTCGCGTGGTGCCTTCCTCAGCGATCTCGCCACAGGCAGCATGGTGGTGCACGTGGACCACGGCATCGCGCGATACCTTGGACTGGCGCGCCTCACGGCTCCCGGTGCATCGGACCGCGCGGATGGCGAGGTGGGAGGACGCGAGTTCCTCCTCTTGCAGTTTGCCGATAGCGATCGGCTGTACGTCCCCGTTGATCAGGCGGATCGAGTCTCGCATTACATCGGTGGCGGCGAGCAGAGCCCGCACCTCACCCGACTCTCAAGTGGCGAATGGGCGCGGTCAAAGCAACGCGTTCAGCGCGCGGTGCGCATCATTGCGCAGGAACTGATTGAGCTGTACGCGGCACGCGAGGTTTCGCCCGGCCACGGTTATCCCTCGGATTCCGTATGGCAGTCCGAGCTGGAAGCTTCGTTTCCTTATATCGAGACTCCGGACCAGGTTTCGGCCATCGCTGAAGTGAAGCGTGACATGGAACAACCGCGCCCAATGGATCGCCTGCTCGTTGGCGATGTCGGGTACGGAAAGACTGAAGTGGCGTTGCGGGCCGCGTTCAAAGCCGTGATGGACGGTCGCCAGGTTGCTGTCCTGGTGCCCACCACCGTCCTCGCGCAGCAGCATTACGCAACGTTCAAGGAACGCCTCGAGGCGTTTCCCGTTCGAGTGGAATCCCTATCGCGCTTTCGCTCCGAAAAGGAGCAGCGTGACGTCGTATTACAGCTCTCGGAAGGCGCTGTGGACATCGTCATCGGCACCCACCGCCTGGTGCAGAAGGACGTGAAGTTCAAGGAATTGGGTCTGGTCATCATTGATGAGGAGCAGCGCTTTGGCGTGGCTCACAAGGAGCGCCTGAAGCAGCTCCGGCGTGAAGTGGACGTGCTGACTCTCACGGCCACGCCAATCCCGCGCACGCTGCACATGGCGCTGGTGGGCGTGCGTGACTTGAGCAGCATCGAGACAGCGCCTGAAGCGCGCCTGCCTATCCGCACGTATGTTATGGAGTCCGATGACGAGGTGGTTCGTGAAGCCATCGTGCGTGAGATCGAACGCGGAGGACAAGTCTACTTCGTGCACAACCGTGTGCGCACCATCGCCGCGGTTGCGAATCGACTGGCGGAGCTCGTACCCGAGGCTCGGATTGGCGTGGGGCATGGGCAGATGACGGAGGGTGCGCTAGAGCAGACGATGGTTCAGTTCGCCGCCGGTGACTATGACGTGCTGGTGTGCACCACCATCATTGAGTCGGGGCTAGACATTCCCAATGTGAATACCATGATCGTGGACCACGCTGAGCGCTTCGGTCTGGCACAGCTCTATCAGCTCCGTGGACGCATTGGCCGAGGTGGGGTGCGCGCGTATGCATATCTGCTCTACCCGCGCGATACCCAGCTCACCGAAATCGCCGAGAAGCGCCTCCGGACGATCTTCGAAGCCACCGAGCTGGGCGCTGGATACCACATTGCTATGAAGGATCTAGAAATTCGCGGCGCGGGCAATCTCCTGGGCGCGGAACAGAGCGGAAACATCGGCGCGGTTGGCTTCGAGCTCTATACACGGCTACTCTCCGAATCGGTTGAAGCGCTCAGAGCCGCACACCGTGGACTCCCCCCGCCGCCCAAGCCACGACCTCGTCCCTCGGTGGATCTGCCGATCGGCGCATACATTCCGCATGACTATGTGTCAGACGCCGCCGCGAGGCTCAATCTCTATCAGCGCCTCGCCTCAGTAGGCAATCACGCGGCACTCTCGTTAATCGTTGGTGAGATTTCCGATCGATTCGGCAATCTGCCCAACGCTATTGTGAACCTGCTTTACATTGTCGGATTGCGTTTGAGCGCGGCAGACGCGGGCGTTCGCGAAATCGCCGCGACACCTGATGAGATCATCGTTCAGTTCAGCGATCTCATCAATCCGGTTCAGAGGCGCATAGCGCTGAGTACCGCGGCTAACGCCCGCATCGCGTCAAATCAGGTCCGCCTCCCGCGTGGCAAGGGTCAAGCCTGGATGGCGGATCTCCAGCGTGTGGTTGAGTCCATGCCAGCGGTGGCATAAGTACAGCAGGCCGGTCAGCCCTTAAGAGAAGGTGCTATCGGTGGCCGCGGGTTGGACGCCCATTGCCACCGATAGTGCGTCGCTTATGAGGCTCAAGGCTCCCCCCGGGTTGCCCTGGATTGGCCAAGTGAACGCGTTACCCCTGGTTAAACTGACTCAAGTTGTGGCGCTCCATAAGCTGGATGAGCTTGGAAACGTAATTGGGGTCCGTGCTGTAGCCCGCCCGGTGAATGGCCGAGGCAAACGCCAACGGGTCGCGCGCCACATTCATGGCCGTGGCATAAAGTCGCAAGCCGGTGAACAGCCTGGCATGATCGTCAATTGACTCCTGCAGCGAATGATAGGCGCGAAACGGTTCGCGGAGGAATACGTCTCGTCCGCCGATGACTTCCCAGGTACGCATCCAGACCACTCCCGCATTCCCGATCTCACCGGTGGCCTTGATCCCAAAATAGTTGTTGGCATCACGCGCCAGTGCGCTCTCTCCCCAGTCCGACTCGAGAATGGCCTGAGCAACCGTGACCGAAGCAGGGACGCCCGTCTTGAGTTGGGACTCTCTGGCAGCCTGGCCCACGGTATTGATGAATCCGGCCCGTGTCACAACCGTGCTGCCCAGGCTGGCCCAGCCGCTGGAAGCCCCGGTATAGACCAGGCGGGCAGGAGGATCAACCGGGCCCAGGGCAGCCGCATCAACCCAGATGATCGGATTGTCACCCTCTCTCGGGTCAACTTGAATAGGCAGCCGCGTCCCTTCCTGCGGACCCACCTGTCGGAGATCCGTGAACTGGGCGATAGGCCGGCCGCGTGGCACATCCCCGTCCACATCCCGAAACCCCTGCGTAGCAAGATGGTTCTTGAGCCAGAAAGCCGGCGGATCGGCCGGCAAAACAGCAGAAATATCGATCCAACCGACTGGTTGACTAAAGTCGGCACTTACCAACAGGCGTCCATCCTGAGCATCAAACACGCGAAGCGTCTGGAATGCCGGGATGGTCGTGACCGTCGGTGGCTTGCCAATCGCCAGTGGCCAAACCGGCGCGGACTTTGAGCTCTGGACCCACTCCGGCAGCGCAAGCCCCCTCGGGTTGATGGCAGTTTCCACAAGCAGCGAAACTGATTCTGACTCGCTCGGGAGATCGCTCCCGAACGCAACACTTCCTACTATGACCGCGAGCACTACAATCGCCTGGGCGAACACCCCTCGCTGACCGGTAGCTCCCCCACGCGACACCACTCGACAAAGACTCACAATCACCCCTTCCTCGCTTCGAACCGGTTTAACTTGACCGGAACGGCAAGACGGCGATTATGGAAAAGTTATGACAAGTCTGTCAAGTGAGGCGAGGCGGAGCATCGATGATGAATCGCCGCCTTTAGCGTCGCTCGTGATGTCGCGGCACCGATGCTCCGCATTTCAGTGAGCAATCGCCGGCCTAGACCAGCGCTGGTCTTGGAAGCTCAGCAACTCGGCGGAGCAGCTCAGTCCGCTCCGCATCGGCAAGAGGACGCAACGGCTGGCTCACCGTATCATGATCAATGATGCCCCACGACTTTAAGATCACCTTCATCGTCGAAAACGTGGCGGCATTGGCTGATCCACCCTGGGCCACGGACGGGAGTGAATCCCACTTGATCACCTGCTCCTGGTGGCTGGCCGCCGCTACGTAGTCACCGGCGACTGAAGCGTTGAACGTGGCCACGCATGCAGCCGGCGCAACGTTGGACACGGACGGGATAGCGCCATGTCCACCTGCCAGGATGCTCGCATCGATCAGCGAGCGCGTGCCCGCGAACATGCGGAAATCCAGCCCGCGTGCCCGCGTGGCGAGCGCGACATCACGATACCACTGAAGATCGTTCTGACTGTCCTTGATGCCAATGACCGTGCCCTCCTCGGCCAGAGTCACGGCGGTTTTTACATCCAGCTTCACCTTCACCATCTGGGGGAAGTTGTAGATGAAGAGCGGGAGATCAACCCCCTCGCGCACCGCGCGGTAATGAGCGAGCAGCTCGTCCTGGCTATTCGGGTAGTAATACGGTGGCGTCACGGCCACAGCGTCAGCGCCCGCCCGAAGCGCGGCCTGGCCATGGCGAATGGCCAATTTCGTGCTTGCGTCACAGATGCTGGCGATCACTGGCACTCGACCACCGGCAACCCGCACGGCTGTTTCCAGCACGGACGCCCGCTCACGCTCGTCAAGCGTGGAGAATTCACCGGTGGTGCCAAGCAGCCAGAGACCATGGACACCCTGCTCGAGCAAAAACCCCAGAAGCCTCTCAAGTGAGGCAAGGTCCGGAACCTCGTCCGGGAGGAGCGGCGTCATTACAGGGGGAAAGATTCCGCGAAACGCAGCACGATCCATTGTGTGCCTCCAGCATGGTTGAATCAGTTCACCCATTATAGGTGCGCGCTATACTGCGAGCGATGCAGCCACTTCATTTCTCCCAGACCCTGCGTCGCCGGCTCAGGCGGGTTGCGCTCGCCCAGGAGCCCGCCGAGATTGTTATTCAGAATGCCCGCGTGGTGAATGTGTTCACCGGTGAGATTCTCCCAGATCAATCGGTGGCGATCGCCGCGGGAAGAATCGCCCGAGTCGACTCCGACGTCTCCGACACCGTTGGCGCGATCACGGAGATGATCGATGCTGACGGGCAGACCCTTGTCCCTGGGTTCATCGATACGCACTGTCACCTGCTGTCCACGCGCTATAGCGTGCCAGAGTTTTTGAAGTATGCCGTCCCCGGCGGCACAACCCTCATTGTGACCGAGACCATCGAATTCGGATCGCTATTCGGACTTGCAGGCATCCGCGCGTCACTTGACGCTCTTGCGAATCAGCCGATCAAACTCCTGGCAACTATTCCCGCTCTAGCCGCGCTTCAGCCGTACATGGAAGCCATGGCGCCCTCACTAGATGAGTACCGCACCCTCCTGCTTCGGCCGGACGTGGTGGGGCTGGGAGAAACCTACTGGGGGAATCTACTGCGTGATGACGCGCGGCTCTCGGCCATCATCGAGGCGGCCCTAGATGCCGGAAAAACGGTGGAGGGTCACTCGGCCGGCGCCCGCGGAGCAAAGTTGCAGGCGTACGCATGTGAGGGCATCTCCTCCTGCCATGAGCCCATCACGGCTGAGGAGGGGCTAGCTCGCTTGCGTCTCGGTCTGCACTTCATGATTCGTGATGGCGAGATACGACAGGATCTCGAGGCTATCGCCCCACTCTGGAAGCAGCCTGTGGATCATCGGCGAATGATCCTGGTTACCGATAGCGTTGGCGCCGAGCGCCTGATGGAGCACGGCTACCTTGAGCACAACGTTCAGCGCGCGATTGGACTCGGTCTCGATCCCGTGAAGGCCATCCAGATGGTCACCATCAACCCGGCCGAGCATTTCGCACTCGATCAGCACGTAGGCTCCATCGCTCCCGGTCGTTGTGCCGACATGGTGCTCCTGCCCACCGTCCGCGAAATCAAGCCCAGTTGGGTTATGAGCGATGGCCGGGTTGTGGCCCGAGCTGGGACACTGACCAGCCCAGCACGTCCCAGTGAGCTCCCCGCGCAATTCCGGAACAGCATCCGGCTGCATCGCCGGTACAGGGCAAGCGATTTCAGCGTGCCGCTTACGGACGATTCCACACGAGAGGCCCGCGTCATCGACTACGTCACGGGCCTGGTGACCCAGGAAGGCGTTGCCACCGTGCGTAGCGAGCACGGCGTTGCCATACCACAGGAAGCGGGATTGTGCATCGTGGCGTGCATTGACCGTGCGCGTGGCGCCGGGGAGCACTTCGTTGGCTGGGCCCGCGGATTCGGACTCAGAACCGGCGCCCTGGCCACAACCTGGTCCTGGGATTCAGCCTCGATTATCGCCATTGGCGCCAATCCCGGCGATATGGCGCTAGCCGTCCAGCGAGTCGCGGAGGTCGGCGGCGCTGTTGTCGTCGCAAACGGCGAGGTCCGTGCAGAAGTCCCAGCACCCATTGGCGGCATCATCAGTGAGGCCCCAATGGAATCGCTCGTGGCCCAGCTCCGCCGTCTCAAGACGTGTCTACATGACCTCGGCTGCCCATGGCCAGACCCGTTGCTGGCCGCGGACGTATTGACCACCGCGGCAATTCCCCATTTCCGAATCACTGATCGCGGCTACGTACGCGTGCGCGATGGTGCATTGGTTCAACTCTGGGTAGACGAGTCTCCGTAACCAGCAATTCCGATCTCAATGCATCCAAATAGTGGCTATACCGCGATACAAACCTGCTCCGTGTCCAATGTGCAGGCGTCCATGTAAATGAACAAAGGCCGGTCGCTAACCGGCCTTTGTATCCGCGCTAATCCAATCGGATCTAGCCCCCGGAGGCTGCTCCTCGGGTAAAAACCATGACGCGCTGGTTTGAAGAAACGCTGGCGAGCTGATTTGATGAGACTCTGGCAAACTTACGGCCACCCGCCCATATGATCGCAAGCAGGCCACTCGCCACTCCAGCAACCAGTACCAACACGCCCCAGGTGGACCCGAGATCTGCTTGCCCTTCGCCCGTATTGGGTAGCTTGGAGCCAACCACCCCAGGCCCCTCGCCGTAAATCGGCTGTGCCACGTCGCCGCTACCCGTGTTGGGTAACTTTGAGCCGGTGACCCCTGGCCCCTGGCCATAGATCGGCTGCTGCACATCACCCTTGCTCGGGGTAGGGAGTGTTTGCGTGATGATGCCGGGACCTTCACCGTACTGTGGCTGTTGCTGCTGGGCGCCAGCCACGGTGACCGTGACACCGGCCATGAGCAACTGCAGGCTCAATGCCGCGACCAGCACCGAGCGGGATGTACTAAACGGGTGCACGCGCATTCCTCCTCGATGTGCCCTTCACGCGGAGGACAGCGCCGCCGCGGGGGAGCATCCGCCACCGGGTGTATGTGATGTATTTGTGACACCATCACATTAAAGGAACGCAAGAAAAGATGAAAGGGGGAAACTACCTAGGTGATCTAGGCAAGATTGCCTATTTCACTGGGAATAACGCTCACGATTTACTCACCCACCAGTGCGGCATCTGGTATCTTCAGCAGTCGGAAGAGGTCCCGGCGCCGCAGACGCACCCACGCGGCTCACAGTGACCTAGATACCGCGAGTGAACGCGAAGCGCGAGGCGGACGTGTCATGCCACTCGTTCAAATCGATTGGCTACAGCGTCCCGTTGACCTGACCAGAGCTCATATAGGATCTCGATTCCATCAACGAGGCGCGGACCGGGCCGAGTGAAGTACGCTGAGCCGTCCACGGCGTAGACTTGTCCGTTCTGAACGGCGGGCAGGCGCGACCACTCGGCCGGCCAGGATGTTCGCCCCAGTTCTTGACGGGTGCGAGCGAGATCAAACCCACAGATAGCTAACACGATGACCGCGGGTTGAGCCCGCTCGATCTCGGTCCAGGACACCCGCCGCGACGGTTGGCGCGCCTGGCCAAGCACCTCAATGCCCCCAGCGAGCCCCACCATGTCTGGAACCCAATGACCGGCGGTCCAGGGCGGATCCAGCCACTCCATGCAGAACACGCGTGTGGGCACCCTGGCTGCAGCAGCCAGAGACACTCGGTCCACTCGCGCACGCAGCATGCTGATCAGCGATCGGGCCTCCGCACTTCGCCATGTATGGTCACCCACGGTCTTGATGTTACTCAAGACATCCGCAAAGCTTGCGGGCCCCAATGAAAGGATCTTTGGACGGTGACGAAATGCGGGCAACGCCCCCTGAACGAGCGAATGAGGGACGGCGCAGACCTCACACAACGTCTGGGTGAGAATGAGATCCGGCTCCAGCTCAACCAGGAGGCGCTCATTGAGCTGATAGCTGGTGCTACCGGCGTCCAGGTGCCCGCTGGTGGCCGCATCGATCTCAGCACTTGTCCCGGCACGGTTGAGCGTCGTGCGTGTGAGGTTCGGCTTTGACCGCGCATCGGGCGGATAGTCGCACTCATGCGTCACGCCAACAATCGCGTCTCCAAGGCCAAGCGCGAACGCGATCTCAGTGGCGCTGGGCAGCAGCGATACGATCCGCATTGACCGCATGAATGAGCCTTAGACCATCACCAGCCGCGATCGATCCATTCCTGGAGATGTGGCTTCTCGGTGCCAATTGTCGTGTCCAAACCATGGCCGGGGGTAGACCAGTGTGTCCTCAGGCAGCGTGAACAACCGCGTGCGGATGCTCTCAATAATGAGAGGGAAGTCGCCAATTGCACTCTTCGTATTCCCAGGACCGCCAGGAAACAGCGTGTCGCCACTGAAGAGATGCTTTCCGATCAAGAAGCAGGTGCCGCCGGGAGTATGCCCCGGGGTATGCATGGCGATGATTCTGTGACAGCCAAACTCAAACTCATCACCTTCCTCAATGGTAAAGTCCGGTGGCGATGCCAGCATATCGCGATCGATCGCGCCGATGCCGCCAGGAACACCCAGGGCCTTCCGCACCGGGTCAAACGCCTGGTGGTGATCCTTGTGCCCGTGCGTGGTGAGCACCTTGAGCACATTGAGTCCCTCCGCTTCAGCAATGAGCCGATCAGGCTCCCAGGCGGCATCAACCAGGAGCGCATCTTTTGACCGTGGGTCAATCAGAAAATACGCGTTGTTCCCGAGCGTACCCACTTCAATCTTCTTGATCCAGATTTCGCCTTCATAGTGCAAATCCATCAATGCGCCCCTTTCCGTGTCTCAGATTACTGATAAAGAGCCAGTCGTTCCGGGCGAAGCACGGGCCCCACGGCCTTCTTGATGGCCTCAAACGCTTCGCCATCCCATTCGCTCACAAATGTGATCGCCATGCCCTTGCGGCCCATTCGCGCGGTGCGACCAACGCGGTGAATATATGACTCTGACTCCTCGGGCACATCGTAATTAATCACGTGAGTCACATCCGGAATGTCGAGCCCGCGCGCGGCAACGTTGGTCGCGATCAAGAGTCGGATCTCGCCGTCACGAAATTGCTCCAGCACACGCTCCCGCACGCGCTGCTGAATGCTCCCGTGCAGTGACTCGGCATGGTGACCCTCTGCACTCAAGACACGCTGTAGCCAGTCCACCCCAACCTGTGTTCGCCGAAAGATAATTGCCTGCTCAGGACGATACGTTTTGAGGACTTCGAGCAGCCCGAGTGGCTTATCCCGATCGGCCACCTCGAAATAGATCTGATCCACATCAGAGACCGTCCGCTCCTCTGGTTTTACCGACACATGCTCCGGATTCCGCATATATCGGCGCGAAAGGATCTTGATCAGCGGAGCAATGGTGGCTGAGAAGAGTGATGTCTGGCGATTGCGCGGCATGCGCTTGATGATTCGCTCCACGTCTGGCATGAAGCCCATATCCAGCATGCGATCCGCCTCATCCAGAACCAGAATATTGGCATGCTCCAGCGTGAGGGTTGCGCGTGACAGGTGATCTAGAATGCGCCCCGGAGTGCCCACGACGATCTGAGCTCCGCGGCGTAAGTCCGTGAGTTGCCGGTTCATATTGGCGCCGCCGTACACCGGAACAATCAGGATTTTCCGGTACTCGGCAATGTCCATGAGCTCATCGGCAATCTGTGACGCAAGCTCCCGCGTGGGCGCAAGCACCAGGGCCTGAACTTGTCGACGTGCGCGATCGATACGATCCACCATTGGAATGCCAAACGCGGCCGTCTTTCCAGTTCCGGTTTGTGCCTGGCCAATCACGTCACGACCGGCAAGAAGGAGCGGAATCGTCAACTCCTGAATTGCCGTTGGGGACTCGAAGCCCATGTCGTCGAGAGCATCGAGCACCTCGTCACTGATGTCAAAATCCTCGAAGTAGACGGGCTCGTGCTTATCTGCTGCTATGGCGTCCTCCTAAATTGGGGCCGCGGCCGCTCCGCTCAGTGCCTGTGGCCCTGAAAACCTGCTCAGTGCGCTGACGCGGCCTGATGGCGCACCAGGAGATGCGCATACTCCGCCGCAATCTCAATTGACGCCAGCATGGCTGTTGCATTGGCAATTCCCTTGCCGGCGATGTCAAACGCGGTCCCATGATCCACCGAGGTGCGGATAAACGGCAGAGCTGTGGTGACGCTGACGGTACGATCGAAATCAAGTGTCTTCGCCGCGATATGCCCTTGATCATGGTAGAGCGAGATCACCGCGTCATACTTTCCTTGCAATGCCTGATGGAACACGGCGTCAGCGGGAACAGGACCAAAGGCATTCACTCCGTCCGCGCGGGCCTGCTCAACTCCCGGCTGAATTCCCTCAATCTCCTCCTGCCCGAACATTCCGTTCTCGCCGCCATGGGGGTTCAGAGCGGCCACCGCGATCCTAGCATTAGAGCGGCCAAAGGTCCGCATGGCCGCATCCGCCCGCACCAGCACCTGGCGCACGTTTGCGGCGGTCACTTCATCGCACGATCGTTTCAGGGACATATGCCGGGCCATGAAGAAAATGATCAGCCCACGGACAGAAAACATCGTCAACGAGTCAGGGCTATTCGTCATCGCGGCAAGCATCGTGGTATGGTCGAGATACTTTGAGCCTGCCAATTGAAGCGCTTCTTTGTTCAGTGGCGCTGTCGCTATGGCATCGATGTCGTGGGAGAGTGCCAGCTCAATGGCGAGATTGAACGCCTCGTACGCCGACCGCCCGGATGTGGCATGGATCACGCCAGGTTCAATATCCCCGATTCCAGGCGTTGCAACGTCAAGTAAGTCAATGGTGCCGTGCTCGTAACGACCATCCGTGGGTTTCGAAACGGTGTGGATTTCCAGCTTCAACCCGCTATCACGGAGCGCTTTTTCGAGCGGCGCCCGGTCGCCAATTGCGAGTGGCCGACCAACGGCATATGCGGACGTATCGCTCAGTGCCTTCGCCACAATCTCCGGCCCGATGCCGGCTGGATCTCCGAGCGTTACACCAATTAGCGGTCGATCTGTCATTGGGTCTTTACTCCTGGAGAGTTGCGCATAGTGCCGCCGCGGGCAGTTCAGGACAATAGCACGTTCAATATCCTGCCATACCCTAGCATTTATAGCAGTTGCGCTCGTGCAACATGCGCCTTGGTTCGCCACGAAGGGTCACAATGACTCGCGCTTCACTTCCTGCCCAGACCGGCTTTCTCGCCGGGGTTCTGTCCGCGGTCTTCATGATCTTGATCATGTTCGGGCTGCGCCTTACCACCACCACGCCGTCCGTGCTCGAATTGCTCGCCGATGGCATTCTGGGCGTGCTGCCCGCGGCCTATTTCGAATCGCTCCTGGATAGCATGCGGCAGATCGCCAAACCGGTCATGTATGCGATCATGTTGATCGGTCAGCTCATTGTGGGTGGCGCGATCGGCCAATGGTACGCGCGACATCGGCGCCGCCATCGCGTCCTGCTGATGGTACTCGTCTTGTGGGCAGCCTTCGGGCTCCTACTTTTCCCAGTACTTGGCCTCGGAATCTTCGGCAGCACCGCGCGAGGCGACACGATGGGAATTGCCATCTCATCACTCATTGCTTTTCTTGGCTTCGCATGTCTCCTGCTTATGCTGACCGATCAACTGAAACCCGCCGAATCCAGCCCAGAATCGGTAGATCGGAGGCGCTTTTTCAGCTGGGTTGCGGGGGCCTCAGGCAGCGTTGTGGTGGCCATAGCCGGCTGGCGGCTGGGCCTCTCTTCCCCGCAACAAGTCAATACAAAAGACGCGGTCTTTCCGGTCGATGAATTGCGCGACGAGGCCCTGCGTCACGGCTCAGCTCCAGCGGTAACCGATGCAACATTTGGCGTGTCTGGTTTGCCCCGCGAGGTTACACCCACGGCCGACTTCTTCACCGTTTCGAAGAACCTCAGTTTCTTGGATCCGGTGATCGATCCGAAGACGTGGCAACTACGGGTGGATGGCCTCGTGGAGCAACCTCTGCTCCTCACCTTCGATGACGTCTCCCGCCTGCCATCGGTGACAGATTTTTACACGCTGCAATGCATTAGCAATGATATCGGTGGAGACCTCATCGGAAATGCGCAGTGGAAGGGCTTCAGGCTAGCCGACATTCTTGCTCTGGCTCGATTCAAACCAGGTGCGATAAAGGTGGTCTTTCATTGTTCCGATGACTACCAGGTAAGCATCTCCCCTGACCGCGCCACGCATCCGGACACACTGGCCGCGTACGAAATGAATGGTGCCCCGCTGACCAAGGAGCATGGCGCCCCGTTGCGCATCGTCGTACCCGGCGTCTACGGAATGATGAATGCGAAGTGGGTGCGGCGAATCGAGATCGTCAATCATGACCATAAAGGCTACTGGCAAGCCAAGGGCTGGAGCGACGTGGCCACCTACAAGACCAGCACGAGGATTGATGTTCCGCGCAATCGTCCCACGGTCCCCGCTGGTCAGATCGTTGTGGGCGGTATTGCCTTCGCCGGGGATCGCGGTGTTTCAGCCGTGGAGGTCAGCTTTGACAAGGGAAAGACCTGGCAGCCTGCTGAATTGAAGCCGCCGCTCAGTCACAATGCCTGGGGTCTCTGGCGCTACTCCTGGCATGCCGAGCCCGGCAGCTACACGCTACACGCACGAGCAATTGACGGCTCCGGCACTATTCAGCCCGCGGAAGTTCGCGGCCCACTGCCCGATGGCGCATCCGGTCTGCACGAGCTGGGAATCAAGGTGACCGCTGAGGTGAAGTCCAAGGCCGTCTAGCGACAGGGCGAAGACCGATGGGGTCTGGCAGTGAGCGCCATCTTTAGTGATCCCCTCCTCAAGTTTCCACAACTGTTGCATTCCGGTCAAGTTCGGTTATTATGGCCCGACGTTCATGAATACCTCACGCGCACAGAATCACGGATCCCCGGGGTCGGCACGGCGAACAACGCTGGCGCTGGCCGCTACCATTGCTGTCGGCTTCGCTTGCATGTCTCCCATTGTCGCGGTCATTGCCCAGCCTAGCGAGAGCGAGCTCGCTCCAACCGGGCTCAATGAGCTCATGCCAGACGATCGTCGCATCATTGAACCAATATCATCGCCCCGCATGGACGAAGCCACGGCAAACTCATCGAGAGGACCTGAGTCCCAGGCGATGATCAACCCACCTGAGGCCGACTATTCATGCCGCATTGAAGCGAGCGCATTCGATCGGGCGCGATTCCGCGAGCCGCTTTCGTCCAAGCCACGCTGGAACCCGCCTGGTCAGAAGCGAGTTGGCCTTCAGGCCGGTCACTGGCAGGTGGAGCGGGTACCAGCCGAGCTTCTAGGACTCGGCCCGGGCGCCACTGG
This sequence comes from Chloroflexota bacterium, assembly GCA_046154735.1. Classification (GTDB taxonomy): domain Bacteria; phylum Chloroflexota; class UBA6077; order UBA6077; family JACCZL01; genus CAVXYC01. The sequence continues at coordinate 24,597 of JBJXFJ010000452.1, forward strand.
CGGTGGCAAGGCGGAGTGGGAGGTGAATCTGGACATCGCTCGCCGCACTGGCGCCATTCTGGAAGCTGAAGGGATTCAGGTGGACATCTTACCGACCACCATCCCCATCCGGTACCACGCTCACGCCTTTGTCTCAATTCACGCTGATGGCGATATCGCGGGTCGACTGAGCGGTTACAAACTCGCCCGGCCTGGATTCAGTTCTGTCCCTGACGCGGATGACCGCCTCGTTAACGCAATCTATGACACCTATGGTGAAGCCACCGGCCTCGCTCGGGACGATGGGAATATCACTCTGAGGATGCTCTACTACTACGCGTTCAATTCGCGACGCTTCTGCCATGCCGTAGCGCCCGGCATTCCACAAGCGATCGTTGAAACCGGCTTCCTCACGAATCCGAGCGACCGTGGCACTCTCATTGGCAACCCGGACGCGGCCGCGCGTGGAATAGCCCGGGGAATTCTGGCATTCCTGAACGAGGATTGAACACGGCACGATCAACTTCCTGCCGGAATAGTATCCGTCTCGACTTTTCTAGGCGATACAATGCTCGCTAGGATCTTGGGAGCGAGAATCTGCGGGTCTGAGTCCCCAGACTCTCACCCCCAAATTCCGGTCTGGACACACGAATCCAGGTTGTGCGCAGGCAAACACGCGTATTCCACAGTTCGTGGGTGCCCAAAGAAGCGCTGAAACTGCCGTTATTCCGTATCATTCGACGTCGTCCGTGAAGCTGCTCGTCCGCATCGCTCTGCTGCTCTCTGGCTTGCTCATTCCGCTCGTCACTGTCGAGGGCTACGTGCGCACGGCGAATCCGGTTCCCTCTGAGAATCTGCTGCCGTATCCGTACCAGCATGCGGATCTCGCGCGTATTATCGCAGGCAATGCCTACGTCAGCTTTGACAGAGATCTCGGCTGGACTCCAACCCCTGGCGCGGCACGACGCCAGGACGGCGTGAATTACGCGGCGAATCGCGCAGGCTTGCGAGCCGAGCGAGATTATGAGCTAAGGCCTGCCCCGGGCACGCACAGAATCAGCGCGTTTGGTGACTCCTACACGTACTGTGAGAATGTGGAGCTCCGGGACTGCTGGACCCCCATGCTTGAGCAGCACTGGTCGGGATCTGAAGTGCTGAATTTCGGCGTGCCGGCCTACGGTCCGGATCAGGCCTGGCTTCGCTACCAACGTGACGGCGCCCATCTGGACTCCTGTGGTGTGCTCATTGGGTATATGACCGAAAACGTGAATCGCGTGGTGAACCGTTTCCGACCGTTCTACAAGCCACCGGATGGCTTTGTGATGAGCAAACCGCGATTCCTGCTCAGGGACGCGGGATTGGAGTTGTTGCCAAATCCGGTGTCTGATGTCACCCAGCTCCAGGACCCTCACTGGGTTGAGACGATGCTGGGCCCTCATGACCTCTGGTATTTCCCGGGGGTATTCGTTCCGAACCCGCTCGACGTCTTCCAGGTGGTGAGGATCGGGCGCACCGCGATGTATCGCTATCGACGAGAAGGCGAGATCAATTTCCAGTCTGACTTGGCCCGACTCACGGATCGGCCCTATCTAACCCAGGCTGAGGCCTTTCAGGTGACGGGACGCGTGCTGTTGGGGTTCTATCGGGAAGTGCTGCAACGTGGGCAAACTCCCGTCATTGTTGTTTTTGGACAACGCTCAGATATTGAGAACGCGGTCAATGGGCGGGAGAAGAGCTACCGGCCGCTGCTGAATTGGCTGGACCGTGAAGGCGTGGTCTATCTCGACGTGACCGATGAGCTCGCGCGCGAGGTCCGGCGCACAAATCTCCGCACGGTCATTGCAAATCACTATCGGCCGCGAGGTAATGAAATTGTCGCGCGGGTCCTGGCGCAATCGCTGCCAGGTCTTATGCGCGGCACCTGTGGCTGATTTAGTCCGCACAACAGGGCAATCCCGGTTGCGTCGAGCAAGTGTAGCAATTCATCCCTGACGCGCTGAGTCCCCCGCGTTTGCCGTCGTTCCCGTATCGCAGAGTCCATGGCATGTGTCCTGCACATTGAATCTGACGCAGATATCTTTCACCGGAGGAGACATACCCATGGCCACAGAGACAGACCCAAAGGAATTGCTCCAGAAATACGTTGCCGACCTCCACTCATTGCTCGAGCACGGCCGCAAGGCGATCTCGCGCCAGGCTGACCAGTTGAAAGGCGGCTCGCAAACTGAGGCGCACATGGCGGTCGTTGAGTTCAAACAGACTCTGGAGCGTCAGGAGATAGCCGTTGAAAAGCGCCTGAAATCGCTTGGCGGGAGCGCAAGCTCGCCGATCCAGGACGGGGCAGGTGCCATAGCCGGGGCCGTGACCGGCGTTTACAACGCGATGCGCTCAGAAGAAGCGTCCAAATCGATCCGTGACGATTACACGTTTTTCAGCCACGTAGCCATTGCCAGTCTCATGCTCTACACGTCCGCCAAAGCCTTGCGTGACGAGGAAACTGCGCAACTTGCGCAAGCCATCTACAAGGAGTCGGCGATCTGCGTGGAGCGGATCGATGTGATCATGCCCAAGATCGTGCTTGATGATCTCAGGGACGATGGATTCACTGTGCTGAATGTCACTGACGATAGTCATCGCATTATCCGCGATGCGTGGACGGGAAGCACTGACGCCAATCCCGCGCTCCGATCAAATAGCGCTGAGGGGAATCAGCAAACCTCCATGAGCAAGGGCCAATCACAAAGCATCCATTAGATGCTTTGTGATTGATGAGTATGCCGGCTACCGACGCGGTAGCCAACATGCTGAGAATCCCGATG
>JBJXFJ010000457.1:0-3866 GCA_046154735.1 Chloroflexota bacterium
ATGCTGTACCCCACCGGATGCTGGGCGCTGGATCCAGTGCCGGCCACGCTGCGGGCCAGGATCATCACGGGATAACTCCCCGCGATCGCGCTCATGAAGGTGCCCAGGGCAATGCCAAAGTTACCAAAAGCCAGAATCTTGCAGCGTGAGACGAATGGCGTGATGAACCCATACATGCCCTGGCTCAGGCTGTTGGTCACGCCGCGCACGGCGGAGAGCATGCCCACTTCCATATTGCTCATGCCCAGCTCCGCCATGATTGATGGGTAGAGCATGGCCATCATTTGATTCTGGAAGTGATTTACTCCGTGCGAGACGTTGCTCAGATGGAGCATCGCCTGCGCTTCACGCTCCGTCGGCCCGCTTGGATCAGCCGAATCATCGGCCGTGACCTCCTCCACCGCTCCAACGGGCTGCGCGGACGAGGCGTCCGAGGTCATGGCAAGCACGTCGGGAGGCATGGGGGATTCCGCTGCACCGGCGGCGGGAACGGGCCGGCGAGGCCGAACGAGACTCGCGAGCACATCAAACACTGACAAATGAACCCCTCCGTTCAAGGCGCGGCAGTGCGAACGGCTGGCTCGGGCTTGTGTCAGGCTCGGGTGCGTCCCCACTTGCAACGTGGCGTGCTTCGATAACGGAGCACAGAATACCACCGGCTTCTGAATTGGGGAAGAGCGGTGCTCATCACGGCGAGCACCAGACTGCTAGCGCGTGCCCCACTCCCAGCGGCCGAAATCCACCTTCTTACTCAAAGGATGACCAAGCTCCGTAAGCCGAACGCCGATATCGCCCTGATGAAACTGCTCGTGGGCAATGAGATAGCCCAGGAATGCCACGGGGTGCGGCTTGAATCCCTTGACCCGCCCTTCATCAAATGCCCGATCGAGCAGCTTCAGCACACCCCCGCCCGAGGCGTCCAGCGCCGCGCGCAGCGCGCCCTTATCTCCAGTGGACTCCTTGTCCAGCTTCTCCAGCCCATCCAGTAGATCGGGTGCGGCCGATTTCAGCCACATCAGTCGCACATCATGGGTGTGGCCGAACTGGGCGCACACGCTCCGGCCCTTGAGTCCCGCCGCGGTAAGCGCCTCATCCGGGATCGCCTCGAGCACCCAGAGGATGACACGGTTATGAATCTGCCAGGTTTCAAGAAGCTGTTCCTTCATCAAGCGCTCCCTCCGCATGCTGAAATGCTGGTCCCGATGGCCGGCACTATACTCCAACTATGTATGAGCCGAGCGATCAAGCGAGGGGCTTCACCTTCCGGCTCCAGGGTGATCCAGGTGGGCAGTCCAGCGCGGCGGCCGTGCTTGAACGAGGCTAGCTGATGGAAGCACGCCTCTGGAGCGTCCTCATCTCTCTTATCTATGGAGCCATACTCTACCTCTGGCAGGGTGTGCTGGGTGACGCAACGCTGGATGGCGCCATAGGCATTGTCCTGGGGCTGTATACCTGCTCACACCCAGCGGCCTACTTCCTCAACCTGCTTTTCTTTGAGCGGGGAGCTGTGGCTGATGACCCGAACATTCCCACGGGCTGGCCATGGGCTGGATTCAACGTTGTGGTCATGATCATTGGTTGGCTGGTGGTCGTCGCCGGCGCCATGCAGATGGCCACCAGCACCGCCTGATCACATCGGGACCGCATAGGTCTATCACCAATCTGCTGGCCGCCTTCTACCCTCTCATGCAGAGATGATCGAGCAGAGAGCTCCCTGGAGCCGTGGAGACGCGATCGTGACGGCACAACGATTGCTCTTGATGAGTCTCGGCTGGACATCCGAGCCAGAACGCCGGATGAGATCTCAGTGCATTGGCCCTGACGCATCCGTCCAGTAATTACGCGACTGATCACGAAGGTTTACGTCATAATGCGTACGACTCCGGGCATCGAATGGCGACCACGTTGACCTCCACACCCGCGGAATCCAATGCCACCACTCGAGCCAGCTTCCTTGCGCGAGATGCGAATTATGTGTGGGTTGCCCAGGTCCTGAGGCTGCACCAGCAGGAGATTCTTGACCGCTGGCTGGAGGCGGCCGCCAATCAGTCATTCCATCTCGAGCGTCCAGAGCATGCCGTTGCGGACGACATTCCGCGTCTGCTGGACGCACTCATTCAGTTTCTGCTTCAGCACGGGCCCGCATCAATTGATGCGGGCGCGCCGCTCGATGAACCGAACATTCGGGCAGCGGCACAACGACATGCCCAGGCGCGGGCTCTCCAGGGACTTTCACCGTCTGATGTCGTGGTCGAGTTCCGCCTGTTGCGCCAGGAAATCTGGCGTTCCCTTCGTACGGGTCTCCCAGAGACGGCGCCTCCAGATGACATCATGGGCGCGGCATTGCTGATTAACGATGCACTTGATGGCGCCATCACCCTCGGGATCGATGCGCTGCTTGATCGCATCGAACTGGCACGCCAACAACTCATTACCACCATCATGCACGATCTGCGCACACCGATCACCGCCGTCAAAGGCTGGGCGCAGCTCATTCTCCGCAAAGAGCACCCTGCCCCCTCCATGGCCCAGCCAATTCTCGACGCTGCCAACCGATTGCAGTATATGACTGATGACATGCTGGAGATCGGACACCTGGCCGCCGGTCAGATCGAGTTGAACCGAGAGCGCATTGATCTGGTCGCGCTGACTCGATCAGCCATTGACGCCCTTGGTCTGGCCGCTGGGGAGCACCAGATCCGCCTGGAGGCATCATCAGAAACCGTATTCGGTGATTGGGATGGAGAGCGGCTGCATCGGGTGCTGCAGAACTTACTAACCAACGCCGTCAAGTATTCGCCTTCTGGGACGGAAATTCTAGTGAGCGTGACCGATCTTGGACATGCAGCCGAGCTCCGCGTGCAGGATCACGGACTCGGAATTCCGCCGGATTCTGTGGCACGGATCTTTGACCAGTTCTATCGCGTGCGCGAGCATGCCTCAGGAGCAGAAGGTCTCGGCCTCGGCCTCTATATCGCCCAGACACTCGTTGAGGCGCACGGGGGGCAGATTCGTGCTGAAAGTGACGGGCCAGGACAGGGAAGCACGTTCGCTCTCACGCTCCCGTATCACGGCTAGCGGCACTGGGCTGAGGCCCGCCTGAGAATCGCTTCATGCGGCATCTCACAATCAGGCAGCCCCCATGAACACTTGGATTTGAGTTCAGAGTTGCCGTCCCTGCACGGATTCCGCCGTGGTCACGGCCTCAACGAGCGCGGCGCTCAGCTCCATCACATCAAACGGCTTTGCAGGAGCTCTCGTTGCCAGACCATGTCGCAGTGTTGACTGAATGGCTGGTTGATGAGCACCTGCCGGCATGAGCGGCACGGGGAACTGTTCAGAATTCGATGGATGAGCCGGGTTGGTAGTGCAAGATTTATCCCACCGTCCCCGGCTCATCCATCGAATTCTGAACGCATACCAGCACGGCAGCTCCGTGCCAGGTAGGATCCTCACGCTGACAAGCGTTGCACGAGAAGCCAGCACCTCAGGCCCGCGCATACTGCGCACGGCTGCTCGTGCGCGGATCGCGTGCCATAAGCCGGGCAAGTTCCAAGCGTGGGCAAGTCCAATGCTGTCTGGATGGCACGCCAATTGCTTTAGGACCACACCAGACTCGACAAAGCACCCGCGGCACAGGCCAGGGGGAAGGTGAGGGACTATCCATTGCGTGAGATCCACGAGCTACGTTCTCCGGGATACGGGAGTGGAGCCGTTGTGGGAATGATGGTGGGCATAGTCCTGGCGGTTGTGATGATCGTGCTGGCGCTGCTGTACATGGAGGGCGCACTTCGATTGAACAGGACCGCCCAGGCCGCTCACGAACGCCATCCTTCCCAAGCCCCGGTGACAACCTTGCCCGAGAG
>JBJXFJ010000260.1:0-7085 GCA_046154735.1 Chloroflexota bacterium
GCGCTCGGTGGTCCTCGCGTGCACTGACGCAAGAATGGGGCCGAGCACTGATCCCAGCTTGAATTGCGCTCCACGGGACTTAAGTCTGCCAGAGGTACCTACCCGCCAGTATCAATGGCCGCTCACAGGAGCGAAGGGGGAATCTGGGACTCACGGGACGCCGCCACGCGAGCGACTCTCACCTCGGCCCCATACGCTCGCTCAGCCGGCTCTACGGTGTACTCACCCAAGCGGCATCCTTGTTGGCCAGATGGGAATCAGGTCAATATGGGCTCGCTGGATTTCCGCCACGTGCTGGAACGGAGGTCGGAACACTAGACCTCCTAAGGGGGGAAATGTCACTATTTCCCGATGGTGACGGATCACCCTGAATCCGAGCCCTTGCTAGGTAACGCCGAGTCTGACTACGTACGCCTCTCAGGCCATGGCGAGGTGGAGGCGGAGCTCCAGCCGACATGCGCGGCGTGGGACTGATGTGACCCCCAGATGAGCCGAGACTTCCCTCCCGGCTCATCTGGCTGTGAGAGCTACCCTCAACTTGCTCAAAGGTGGCTTTAAAGTCACCGCGATTCCGCCCCAGCAGCCTAGACGCTCTGCACCACCGCTGTATCCTCGCGTGAGAACGTGAGCTGACCGTCCACGACATCAATCAGCACGGTATCTCCGTCATGGAACTCACCGCGCAGCAGACGCATGGCGAGCGGCTGGATGATCTCCTTCTGAATCGCGCGCTTCAAGGGGCGTGCGCCATAGATCGGATCGAACCCTTCTCTGGCAAGCTGCTCCCGGGCGGCCGGCGTCAGAGTCAGATCCATCTTGCGCTCCGCCAGCCGGCTGCGTAGCCCGCCAAGCTGAATGTCCACGATAGCCGTAATCTGCTCCAGCCCGAGGGGATGGAAGATGACCACCTCATCGATTCGGTTTAGGATTTCTGGACGGAAGTGCCCCCGGACAGCGTCCATCACACGCTCGCGGATCTGCTCCCAGGCCAGGCCGCGCTCGGTAATCCACTGACTGCCCAGGTTGCTGGTCATTATCACAATGGTGTTGCGGAAATCCACCGTGCGCCCCTGGGCATCGGTCAATCGACCATCGTCTAGAAGCTGCAGTAATACGTTCAGCACCTCGGGATGGGCCTTCTCCACCTCGTCAAAAAGGATGACTGAGTAAGGTCGGCGCCGCACGGCCTCGGTGAGCTGACCCGCCTCGTCATAGCCCACGTAGCCGGGCGGTGCGCCGATGAGTCGAGAAACGGTGTGCTTCTCCTGATATTCGCTCATATCGATGCGCACCATGGCCTGCTCATCGTCAAAGAGGAACTCGGCCAACGCCCGGGCGGTCTCGGTCTTGCCTACGCCCGTGGGCCCCAGGAAGAGAAAGCTGCCCAGCGGCCGATTGGGATCCTGCAACCCCGCGCGCGCACTGCGCACGGCATCTGCCACGGCCTCAATGGCCTCATCCTGGCCCACCACACGCGCACGCAGTCCGTCTTCCATGTGGATCAGCTTCTCAACCTCTCCTTCCATCAGCTTGCTGACAGGGACGCCCGTCCAACGACTCACGATGTCGGCAATATCCTGCTCATCCACTTCTTCTTTCACCAAAGTGCGACCATCTTTGCCGCGTTCATTGAGCGTCTGCTCTGCCTGGGCGCGCTCCTGCTCCAGTTGACTGACTTCATAGTTCAACCGCGCCGCCTGCTCCCAATCTGCTCGCAGTGACGCCTGCTCGAGCGCGGTGCGGGCCTGCTCGAGCTTTTCCTGGATCTGCCCCACTCGATTCAGCTCGCTTAGCTCGTTCTGCCAGCGCGCTTCTAGATCCGCCGCCTGCTCCTTGAGATTGGCCAGCTCCAGCTCCAGCTTGGTGAGTCGCTCGCGCGAAGCTTCATCACGCTCCTTGCGGAGCCCTTCGCGCTCGATTTCGAGCTGCATGATCCGCCGCCGCACCTCATCCAGCTCCACGGGCATGCTGGTGGCTTCCATGCGCAGCTTGGAGGCCGCCTCGTCCACCAAGTCTATGGCCTTGTCGGGCAGAAATCGGTCGCTGATGTAGCGATTGGCCAGCACAGCCGCCGCTACCAGCGCCGCGTCCTTGATCCGCACCTTGTGGTGCTGCTCATACCGCTCTCGCAGGCCACGTAAAATGCTGATGCTGTCTTCAACAGAAGGCTCATCCACGAAAACCGGCTGGAAGCGCCGCTCTAACGCGGCGTCCTTCTCAATGTGCTTGCGATACTCGTCCAGCGTGGTGGCGCCAATGGTGTGTAGCTCACCCCGGGCCAGCATGGGCTTGAGCATGTTGGAGGCATCCATGGCCCCCTCGGCCGCCCCCGCGCCCACAACGGTATGTAGCTCGTCGATGAACAGCACCACCTGGCCGTTAGAGTCCGTCACCTCCTTGAGTACGGACTTCAAGCGCTCCTCAAACTCACCGCGAAACTTGGCCCCGGCCACCATGCCGGCTAGATCCAGGGCCACCACCCGGCGATCCTTCAACCCCTCTGGCACATCGCCGCGCACAATCCGCTGGGCTAGGCCTTCCACAATGGCCGTCTTGCCGACACCCGGCTCGCCGATAAGTACTGGATTGTTCTTGGTACGGCGGCTGAGCACCTGGATCACCCGGCGCACTTCCTCATCCCGACCAATGACCGGGTCCAGCTTTCCCTGGCGGGCGAGGGCCGTGAGATCGCGTCCGTATTGCTGGAGGGCCTGGTAGGTGGTTTCCGGTGTGGGCGTTGTGACACGCTGCCCGCCACGGATGTCTTGCAGGGCCTGATAGAGGCGATCCCGCGTGAGCCCATGCCTTTTCAAGACGCTTCCCGCCGAGCCTTTATCGTCCACCAGCGCCAGCAGAAAATGCTCAGTGGAGATGTATTCGTCTTTCAGCCGTTCCGCCTCGGACGTGGCGCCCTCAAACATCTGCCTGAATCGGGGTGAGATCGAGAGCTGAGTGGGGGTGGTGGACTGGGCAAACCCACCGATTGCGGCATCCAGATCGCTCCGCACGGTACGAAGATCCACCTGCAGCTTCTCCAGCACAGAGGGCACCACGCCACCTTCCTGGCTAACCAGAGCATGGAGTATGTGCTCCGGCTCGAGTTGCGTGTTGCGTCGTTCTTCTGCCTGCCGCTGCCCCGCGGCAATGGACTCCTGGGCCTTCTCGGTTAGTTTGTTCATGTTGTATGACATTGGTTCCCCCACACTGGACCGCGTGGCACACTGCTCACGAGGTCACATGCTCCTAGTTTCATGCTACCGCCGGTTGCGTTAATTCCCTATAAGCGGGCCCCATGAGCCATATCAGAGCCGCACCCCAGCAGGGTGCGGCTCTGATATGGCCGTGAACGACTCTGGAGGAACGGTCCGGCAGACATCTCCAGGTGAGAACAGCATTCGTCTCTCACCAAGATCCAAGCACACACATGCGCCCATTGACGTACCATGAGCTCACATTCTTTCCGAGGAGCCCATGCTGTGGAAGCGCAATCGCGTCTTGTCTATATCGTCACTGCCGAGGTGGAGCCTGACTGGGAAGCAGACTTCAACCGCTGGTATGACGAGGAGCACGTCCCCAACCTGCTCACCGTACCTGGCTATCGCAGCGGCCGCCGCTACGTGGCGGTGGAAGGCGAGCCGAAGTACATGGCGTTCTGGGAAATCGACTCTATGGATGCCTATCGGAGTCACGAGCATGACATTGCAGTGAACACGCCCTGGACCGCCCGCCTAGAACCGCATCGCAAACTCCAGATGTCGTTCTACGAGCAAATCTTTCCGGATACCGGGCTGCTGCATGGAGCCGCCTGGGGTGAGCCCGTGGGTGCTGTGCTCGTCAACCGCATCGATGTGACGCCCGAGGGAGAGCAGGATTTCAACGATTGGTACAACCAGGAGCACCAGCCGGCACTCTGCGCCGTTCCCGGGGCAATCGCGGCGCGGCGCTTCCGAGCGACCCAGGGAGAGCCTCGTTACATGGCCATGGTCTACCTCACCCACGCGGCCGTACAGGCCTCGGCGGAGTGGCAGCAGGCCGTGGATACGCCCTGGACCACGCGGGCCCGGGCTGCCTATCAGCGACGTTGGCGGGTGGTCTACCAGCCCTATGAAACGAGGGGACCGGCTTCGAACTGAATGAGATCGTCACGCTTGGCACACTTTCTGCGCTGTGATGGCGTTGTAACATTGGAAAATCAGAAACGAGCGTGATCTCCTTGGCCTGCCTGGTACGCTATACATGGTCGATCACCACGCGCATCGCGGACCGAAACGCGTAATATCTCCGCGCCATCATCTTTCGCACTAGGCAGCAAGCATGAATCACCGAGTACACGACGGCGCTGTTGCACGGGTCCTCGTTGTGGATGACGACCCTGCAATACGGGAATTTGTGGGGCAAGCCCTAGAAGACGAAGGGTACGAAATCCGGCTGGCAGTGAACGGTAAAGAGGCGCTCTGCACGCTCCGGAACTGGCCGGCCCATCTCATTGTTCTCGATCTCATGATGCCCACGATGGACGGCTGGACGTTTCGTGACAAGCAGCGCGACTCAGTGGCCCTGGCAGACATACCTGTAATTGTGATGTCCGCGGCCCGCAACCTCGTGGGTCAGACGGAGCGGCTGGCGCCCGCGGCAATTCTGCCTAAACCGTTCGATCTCAACGCGTTACTTACGGAAACAGAGCGTCTGCTCGCCTAGCGTGCCAAATGACCCGCTAGGCGAGCAGGCGCTCTATAGCTCGGTTGGGAGTAAGCGTCGCCGCGAAGCCGTGCGGACACCACTGGGTGCATCTCCAGGTGAACTGCACGGAAATTGACTCTGGATCCTGGCCAACACAGTCGAACACCGCTGCGTAGCCCAACAGTCGACGGCTCGTCCGCGCGTCTCGTTAGGCACGGGCCATGCAATACATCTCAGTGCGGACGGACATACGAGTCTGACCGACACACCGCTGAGGACGAGACACCATGGACCCATTTACGCTCCTCGAGAAGGATCATCGGGCTGTAGAGCAGGCGTTTAAGAAGTTTGAGAACGCGGGAACCAGCCAGGAGAAGAAGAAGATCGCACAGCAGATCATTGCCGACCTGCGCGTCCATACCACGATCGAGGAGGAGATCTTCTATCCCGTCGCTCGACGCAAGATGGATAGTGACGGCAGGGAGATGATTGCCGAGGCGTTTGAGGAGCATCACATGATCAAGGTGCTGATGGATGAGATTGAGCAGCTTCGCTCCGCGAATGAACAGTTTGAGGCCAAGATGACTGTGCTTCAGGAGAATGTGGAGCACCATGTGGAGGAAGAGGAGAATGAGCTCTTCCCTGATGCGCGCAAGCGCCTTGGCAACAGCGCGGACCAGCTTGGCACCAAGATGGCCGAGCGCAAGAAGGCCCTGACGGCCGGCGTTCACTAGGCGTGCGCAAGTCCAATAATCCGCCGCTGGCGTGACGATTTAGAGGGCAACCCTGCTCGCTTATCTGGCGGCCAACATTGGCCGCCAGATTTTCTCTGAGACACCTTCGATCCGCTATTGCACGCGCCCCCCCTACAATAGCTCCATCCACGGGCGAGAGGTAGGCTGACTATGCGCACGCTTATTCAAGGCGGCTGGGTGGTGGGGTTTGACGGTGCTCATCACGAGCTGATTCGTGATGGGGTGGTCGTCTATGAAGACGATCGCATCATCCATGTGGACAAGCAGTTTGAGGGACCGGTAGACCGCACCGTTGATGCTCACGGCAAATTGATCTCTCCCGGATTCGTCAATTGCCATTTGCATGCGGGAACCAATGCACCGCATGTATTCATGGCGGATGCCACCAAGTCCGACTACTTTGGCAGCAACTTCATTGCCTATGCCGCGGGCAAACGGGGCGCACCGGATTCGCGGGCTAGCTCACGCACCGATGTGGAGCAAAAGTTCGGAATCTGGGCGGCCATTCGCGGTGGGTCTACCACGGTGATGGACGTGGGCACACGCAACCCTGAAGCCTTCATTGGGATGGTGGATGCGCTGGGCGCACGCGTGTATATGGGTCCAGGATTTCGCAGCTTCGAGTACGTCTTTGACGAGGCCGGGCGAGTTCAATGGGACGACAATCAAGCCGCGGGACTGAAGGGCCTCGAACGCGCAATTGCCTTTTCCGCGGAGCACGATGGAGCGCTGAATGATCGTGTTCGATGCATGCTTTTCCCGGGCCAGCTTGACACCTGCTCTGAAGAGCTGTTGCGCGCCACACGCCGCGCGGCCGATGAGCAGAGCTTGCGCATCTCATTGCACGTGGCCATGAACATGGTGGAGTTTCAGAGGATCATGCGCGAGCATCGCCTCACGCCCATTGAGTACGTGCAGAGCATTGGGCTTCTCGGGCCCGACGTGATTCTAGGTCACTGCGTCTTTCACAATAAGCACTCCTGGGCGCATTACCCCTATACCGATGACCTCAAGATCCTGGCTGATAGCGGTGCCACGGTAGCCCACGCACCGTACAAGTACGCCAAGATGGGCGTGATGCTGGAATCGCTGGCACGTTATCGGGATGCCGGCATTAACGTGGCCATGGGCACGGATACGTATCCAGAAGACATGATTCACGAAATGCGCGTGGCCGGCATGATGTGCCGGTTTGCTGACGGCAGCTTTCGCGTCGGCACGCCCCATGATGTCTTCGATTGCGCAACGCTCGGCGGCGCGCGTTTCCTGGGTCGTGAGGATCTAGGCCGGCTGGCCCCCGGATCAAAGGCAGATTTGCTGATCATTGATCTGACACGCCTGCACTATGGCGCCGTGCGCGACCCCATTAAATCACTCATTGAGTGTGGTACCCAGCAGGATATCCAGACCATTATTGTGGATGGCAAGACCCTGCTTGAGGATGGACAGCCACTCACCGTCGATGAGCCTGCTCTGCTCAAAGCCGTGCAGGAATCGGGTGAAGCGGTATGGGCCAGCGTACCCACATGGCACTGGAAGGGTGTGGATGCGGACGAGTTTGTGCCGATGAGCTACCCTGTGCGGTAGCCGCACTCTCCCCCGGTGGGGGGGGGGGGGGGGGGGGGGGGGGGGGGGGGGGGGGGGGGGGGG
>JBJXFJ010000474.1:0-5322 GCA_046154735.1 Chloroflexota bacterium
ACGCAGAGTTACTTCTCTGTTCTCTCTGCGTCTCCGAGTCTCTGCGGTGAACATTCGTCCCGTGGAATCTGAACACTTGCTCACATCCCTGCGAGTGGTGTCGTCAGCGGTTTGGTACTATCTTGCAGATTCAGATCTCCTAGCAGTGCGCACAGAGGATTATTCGCGATATGGACATCAACTGGTACGGCCACTCGTGTTTTCGATTGAAAGGACGAGATGTCTCGGTGATCACGGACCCGTATGGACCGACCGCGGGCTTCGGCACGCTCAAGGGCTCGGCAACGGCGGTGACTATCTCCCATCAGCATCCGAATCACAATTACTCACAGGCCGTGGCCGATGCGCGAAAAGTCGTCAGTGGCCCAGGCGAATATGAGATCGGCGGACTGATGATCACCGGAGTGGCAACGACAAAGCTGCGGCTCGCCGATGGTCAAGAGCTCAAGAACACGGCCTATCTAGTTCTGGTGGATGAGATCACCGTGTGTCACCTCGGTGCGATCTCAGCCGTCTTGACGCGTGAAGAGATTGACCAGCTGAAAGATACCGACGTGCTGCTACTCCCCGTGGGTGGCCATGGCACGATCACCGCGGCCCAGGCTTCACTCGTGGTGAGCCAACTTGAGCCTAAGCTCATTATCCCCATGCGCTACACGGCGGAAGAGAATCACGAGCAGCTTGACAGCGCGGAATCCTTTTGCAAGGAGATGGGGCTGGAGTCGCCGACTCCCCAGTCACGCATCACCGTGACGAAATCAAGCCTGCCTGATGAGCCCACGGTCATCCTTCTGGAGCCCCGCAAGCCCTGATTGGTTGCGGGGCAACCTTTATGCCTCTCCTGATGCGCTCTATCATCTCCGTGAAGTGCACCGGCCCCGGTGGACGTCGCCATCCTCCTGAGCGGATGCCGGCCCGCAGTCGGCGTTGGGAGTGCGAATGCCGTAGGGGCGACTGGCCGGTCGCCCACGCTCCCACCCAGAACGAGCGGGACGGGCGCGCCATCAATTGGTTCAGTGATCGCCGGCCATGAGATCGAGGCGGCCGGCCGGCCAGTCGCCCCTACGGATGTCTGGATCCTCCAGAGCGGACATTGGTTGGGCGCCCCGTTGCTAGGCACACCTTACGTAATCTCTCGGAACGGGCGGCGGTCTCTAGACAAACCACCAGGGGCCACGGATGCGCCAGCAGGACCAGCCAGAACGGAAACCCGCGGGGGCCATCGGCCCCATGGACCAGGCCAGCGCGTCAGCATCCCACCAGATCGCACTGGGATCACCGCTGAGATAGCCGATCTCCACGTGGTACCCGTGCTCTCGCCAGTGCGGCGTTCGGCCCCAGTGATTTCGTTCAACCGGGGGCAACCATTGGCCCACGCCAACTTCACCCTGTGATCCGCGGAGCAAGTTGCCATTGGCGCGCCAGGGCATAAACGTGTAGCCAGTCTCGCACCGTGCCACAGCCAGCACCTCATAGGCGGAGCTTCCGTGAGCCATGGCTCGCTCAATGAGTAGCTCAATCGTGCGCTCAGCCGTCCAGGGCGCGTCTAGAATCGCCGCGTCAACGTTCTCAGCACCGGATGCCGTCGATGTGACGGTCTCGGCAGGGTTAGTGACGGCCACGCTGGGCTCAGTCGTCATGTCATCCGCTTTCACCGGCTCGGACAGGGACGCTGTGGGCGCCCCATTCGCTTCGGTTGTGGGAGTTGACTTGCCCACCGACGGAGGTTTCTTACTCTCCTTACGCTTCTTGGATCCGCTTTCAGACGGACTCGGGGACTCGGACGTCCGGGGCTGTTCAATGAGTTGAACGGCGCCTCGGGACGGATCAGTCCGCTCGGAGAGTGGCTCTTCCGCTCCTGCCACACTCCACGGCGTTAGGGAGCTCAGAATGAACAAAATTACGGTTGCCCAGACGCGCGTAGCGGTGGACCGCGGGCACGTATCCAACATGTTGACTCCTTTGGGGGGCTCAGTTGCCCGCGCGTCCCGCGATCAAACGCGTAAGACGGCCGGGCATAGTGGCGCATTGAATTCAACGGACGTTGCCGCATTCCATTCTGACCATATCCTCTGGACACGGTAGGGGTGACAACGTAAATAGAGGGTGTAGATCTCGTTGAGGACCAGAGGTAAGGTCCTGCCAAGTTGGAGACTTGTGGATTTGGCGTTGAGATCGATAAACGCTTGGTGCCTACGATGGCACCGCGGCAGCCACGGCTATGTGACCAACCGATTGGACGCTGAAGTAGAAGCAGGGCGCAGATGCATTTCGCACCGTGGCACAGCGCACCTCCGTTCAGCGGTGGAACGTCCACTCGGCACGGCTTAGCGCGCCAGACGCATGGGCGTTACGTCAGATAACGAAAACTCGTACCGACTCATGCAGTGTACCTGAGCATCTCGGTGCGGTCAATACATCGATCAGCCATTTGGCCTCCATGATCGATGCTCAGGGTCAGAGCCGGATTCCGCTACTCCCTGTGGCGCCACGTCCAGCCCCAAAACGAATCTGCCGCTCCACTGTCACGGGCCGGTCCGAGATCACCCGGATAGACAGCGTGGACTCGGAGGCATCTCGTGGCACATCGAATACGGAGGTACTCAGGGGTGCGATCCGCACCTCCCGCGTTGTCACGCGTCCTTTCTCCCCAATGAGCTCGAGACGCGTAACCGCGGTCCTTTCCCCGGCGTTGAGCAGCGCGATCGTTTCGGACTGAGCGCTGGGCGAGGCACCTTCCGGGAACGCCCACGATGTGGCAGCGTCAGTGGTGCCCATCACGGAAACACTGGCCACCGCGCTGCCATTCTCCCGCACAAACTCCGCTCGCTCCGCGACAATGGGCTGATCCGTATTGAGAACGATCCCAAATCTGGACTCCGGAACATCATCATTCAAGTAGATGGCGCTGCGGGATCGCGCTGACACGCTGTATGTTCGCTCACCAATCGGTCCACTCACGCCCATCAATCGCGCTTGAACTGTTGCATCCAGATCCGTTGGGTTTAATAGGATCAGCCATGCATCAGAACCAGGCGTGGTGTTCGCGTCCGAAAATGACCAGCTTGTGGAGGCGGAGACCGAGCCCGCCAGGCCATCTCCGGCGGCCCGATTATTCATGAACGTCAGCCGCTCCGCAACGAGTGGCTGATCCGATTCCACGACTGTTGAGACACTGCCAGGCGGGACCAATTCCGCGAGATTGACTAACACACGGGCGCCACGCGCCAGCCGCACATCCGAGGTCCGAATCTGCCCCCGATCACCAAAGAACGTCAGCGTTGCTAGAGCATCACGGCTGCCCGGATTCGCCAGTGCCACCAGCGTCTCCTGGGGTGCCTCAGTGCTTCCCTCAGGGAAGAACCAGGTTCTCGATGGGGACACAATCGCAGACGCACTGACTGCATCGGCGCCCAGGTAGATTGACCGCTCAGCGACTAACGGCCGGTCACTTCCAATCTCAACACTGTATTCGCCGCTGGAGACGAGGGTGCTGGCGCTCACTGCAAAGCGTGCATTCGGGGCCACGATGATGTCTCGCGTTTCGCGTTGCCCATCAACCCGAGCAAATCGGAGCACCGCGTTCGCCGGTTGGTCGCCGAGATTTTGCATGACAATCCATGAGTCCACACCAGCGTCCACAGGCACATAGGCCAGATGCAGCGCGTAGGGCCGGGCCATGGCTGGCGCAGTCGCCGGCGCAAGTGCTAGTGGTGCCGGAGGGCGTTGAGACTCATTCACTTGCGCCGGCCCCGTGGTGGAGGCAGATGTAGGTGAGCCGGGCGGCAGCACGCCGGGCTGCATCCCCTTGGAGCCAAACGGCTTGAGTCCAAGCACCGGCGGAGTTGGCCCGACCGGCGGTGAAGCAGCCTCCAGCCACAGAAAAGTGACATCCACCCAGGAGCTTTCCCGGAGTTTCAGGTCTTCGATGAAGGCCGCGTCTGAGATATCAATTGACGCCGGAAACGACACCCAGCGGCCGGTGCCATCCTTGCCACCGTTGTGGTTCTCAGCCCAGGCCGCAAACGCTTGCGGAACAAACCGCGGGAGATCTGTGAAAGACTCACGGTTTTCATCCCAGTAATTGTCCTTGATATTCCACGGTCCCACGTCCCACACCGGTGCTTCAACACTGCGATCCTGGTAGGTGATTCGAACACGGTAGTCTGTTTTGCCCAATGGATTGAGCACGCGACGAGACGGCAACGCCACGAAGCGATCCGTGGCGGTAATGGTGTGGCCATTGGCCGTCTTCCGGCCGATGAGCCCTTCACGAGAGCCAAACACCTTCACCGTTGGCGAGGCTTTGGCCTGGAGCGCGGTCATCATCGCAACTCCAGGCTGCGTGACCGTCTCGAGCGCGGTGAACATCGGTGACTCGGAGCGAGCGAGGAGCGTCACCCGGTGCTGAAGGAACCGAACGGCGAATGGAAATACCGCTGCACCTGAGGGGGACCAGGAGCTCCAGACCACGCCATCAACCGATCCGCGGACTTCTACTTCCAAAGCGCCGTCTTCCGGAACACCGCCCCGCACATGACTCTGCACCGCTCCAATCGGACCGCCACTGTCCACTGGCACGGTGATTAGAATTCCAACCTGGGTAAACGGCGCGTAAGCTGGAACATCGCGCAGCTCTCCGGTAAGCACATAGCCGCCATCAAGCGCTGTGATGCCCAGGAGTTCAGCCGAAGCAAGCGGTACTGACTGAACCAGGCGTTGCGCCGGTGCAGCCTCAATGGCAGACATTCTCTGGCTATCCGGCACGCAGAAAAGGAGTGCGATGGTGACGACCGCGGCAAGGAGGCCCGGACTAAAGTCGCGAGATAATTGCATAGAGCTCCGCACTAATAGTTGGGGGGAGGCGGCCATCCTACGCGCAACCGACGAGTAGTGTCAATAGGGCCAACCGTCAGTCCAATGTTTTTGGTGGCAACATTGGTGACGGTGGAGTCAGGCTTCGGGCCCAAGCACGCGCGGACTGGTTAGGTTCCGTGAACCTGGGTTGAGGTGAGGCAACAGAACGGCCGCGTGCAGGGGTGATTGGCCGTGAATGGGTGGACCTGAGGGGATTCGAACCCCTGACCTCACGGATGCGAACCGTGCGCTCTCCCAGCTGAGCTACAGGCCCTCAAGAGGGCAAGCGGTTAGCAGTATAACAACCGCCGGCCGCCGCCACAAAACCTTGCAGCCCGGGAGACGAGCCTGAAACTCGCGCGGGTAACCCTTCACATCTCGAGGGATGTTCACCGCAGAGACTCGGGGACGCAGAGTTACTTCTTTGGTCCCTGCGACCCCGAGTCTCTGCGGTGAACATTCGTC
>JBJXFJ010000476.1:0-34261 GCA_046154735.1 Chloroflexota bacterium
TGGAGCTGGAAAAATTGGCAGGGGAGCCAGGCGATGTGTACATCAATGGCACCATGGTTGGCCGGGGTGAGATCGTTGTCGTTGACGACCGATTTGGGATCCGCGTCTTCGATGTCGTTGACCCGCGGTCAGCGAACCGCCGATAGCCGTCTCAGCCCTGACGATTAAACGAACATGAGTCTCACGTGGCCATTTGGCTAGCAGCCCCTAGCCGTTCGGCTATTCGGTCGAACGCTGCCGCCGATGATTACAGGGTGCGAACATCGCACATCTCGCCGCGTGTCACTGACCGTCTCTCCGGACCGTGGCAAACGCGAGGCGGCAACGAGGGAGGGATCTGTGGCGCTCGGGATTCGGGCACAATTATGGGGGGGCTTCGGCCTCGTGCTTCTTTTAACTTTGGCGATCGGTATTGCGGGCATCAGTCAAGCTCGGGCAATCCACGAGCAAGCCGAAGGTATGTATCTGGACGATCTCGTTGGCACAGGACTTGTCGCTGCGCTGGCCCAGAATACCACGCTCGCTTATGGAAAGACGCTGGAGCTTGTGCTCACCGATGACGAGGCAGAACAAGCCGACATTCGATCCGATCTGGAAGTGATAGCCACGAAGGTGACGGAACTCATCCGCGATATCCGTGAAGGCGACACAGACTTCATGCAGGTCAACGAGCTGGCTTCGTTTGAGCGGAGCTGGAGGGTGTTCCAGGCGGACCAGCGAGGAATTCTGGCGAGCCTCGCCACCCGATCATATATCGGCGCGGAAGACGGTGTCTCCAGGCCAACAGCCAAGCCGGATTTCGGAGTTGCTAAGGCGAGTTTTGCGGGAGTAAATGATGCGGTGCTGGCCATCATTGAGTCCAAAGCTGCCTCGGGCGCCGAGGCAAATGAAGATGGCGGTGCTATCTTCAACGGCGCGGTGCGGTTGATCGTCGTCATGACCTTGTTGGCCCTGCTTGTCAGTGCTGGCGTGAGCTGGCACTTGAGCACGAGCATCGCGCGGGGTGTGCGAGATGTGCAGATGGTGCTCAGCTCTATGACGGACAACTGCGCAACATTTCTGGAGAACGGCCTCAAAGCCATGGCCCAGAACGATCTCACTGTGGAAGTGACACCGGTGACGAAGCCAGTGGCCCGTTTCGGTTCGGATGAGATTGGCCAGACGGCTCAGATTACGAACCTTCTCCTGAGCAAATTGCAGAGCACCACTGAGAGTTACGAATCGGCCCGAGCAGGACTCATAACGCTCGTGGGCGAGGTGCGATTGGCCGCCAACGGCGTTGCCGGCTCATCACAGCAGCTTGGTGAATCCGCCGGGCAAACGGGGCAGTCGGTACAGCAAGTAACTGTGGCTGTGACCCAATTGGCGAGTGGCGCGCAGGATCAGTCCAGAGCCGCGCAGTCCACGAGCCAGGCTGTAGATCAGCTTCTCGAGGCGATCGACCAGGTTGCTCGGGGCGCCCAGGACCAGGCCCGATCGATCGGCGATGCATCACAGACAACGGAGCAACTGAGCCAGGGCGTTGAGCAGGTTGCAACCAATGCTCAGTCCGTGGCGAGAGCCAGTCAAGAAACCCGCGTAACCGCGCAACAGGGAGCGAAGGCCGTTCAAGCGACTGTCTCGGGCCTGTCTGAGATTCAGGATGTAGTGTCACAAGCAGCCAGCTCGGTGGAGCGGCTGGGCACGTTGAGTGAGCGCATTGGCGAGGTCGTTGAGACAATTGACGATATCGCCGAGCAAACCAATCTGCTGGCACTCAATGCGGCAATTGAGGCCGCCCGAGCCGGGGAGCACGGTCGCGGATTTGCAGTGGTTGCTGACGAGGTCCGCAAACTGGCCGAGCGCTCGCAGCGTGAGACAAAGTCCATTGCCGACCTTATTCAGGAAGTTCAGCGCGGCACGCGTGACGCCGTATCTGCCATGGAGCAGGGCGCCAAGACAGTGGAGCAGGGCAGCGCCCAGGCTGACCAGGCAGGCCAGGCTCTGGACCAGATTCTCCGCGCCGTGGACACCACGGTGGAGCAGGTCACCGAGATCGCTTCTGCCGCTCAGGAGATGGCGGCCAGAAGCAGAAATGTGACGGCCGAGATGGAGTCGATTTCTGCAGTCGTGGAGCAGGCGACTGCCTCCGCCGAGGAGATGGCCGCCGGCGCTGAGAGCGTTGGCCAGAGCATCAGCTCCATTGCCTCGGTAGCCGAGCAGAGCTCAGTCTCATCGCATGAGGTTTCAGCCTCCGCTGATAAGATGGCCTTACAGGTGGAAGAAATGACCGCCCAAGCCGGCGGGCTGGCGAATACCGCCGAGGGACTTCGCGCCCTGGTGTCCCAGTTTCGTCTGGACCGACAGGAGGCGGGGACCGAAAGCCAGTCGGCGAGCGCGGGCCCTGTGCTACGCCGCCGCAGTTCCGATTGGGAGCAGCCAGAGGCTCCTAGGCCTCGGGCGCTCCTCCTTTCCTGAGCTCACCCGGCCCACCGCGGGTAGGAAGGTCTCAGATCAGAATGATCTGAGACCTTCTGGTCTGTCAGGCCCTACTCTGGGTATCCTGCCGTCAGCCTTTGCATCAGGAGAGATCATGGCAGTCAAGATCGGCTGGGAGGGACGCTACTTCGAGGAGTTCGAGGTGGGCGATGTGTATAAGCACCCCTACGGCCGCACTATCACCGAGACAGACAATGCGTGGTTTACCAACCTTACCCTCAATACCAATGCGAGCCACTTCAATGTGGAATACGCGCGGCAGATGGGGCACGCGAGCACATTGGTCAACAGCGCCTTCACGCTGGCGCTGGTGACGGGTATGAGCGTCATCGATGTGAGCGAGAACGCCTTCGCCAATCTGGGTTGGGACGAGGTGCGCCTCCCCGCACCGGTCTTTCCCGGTGACACGCTCTACTCAGAAACCGAAGTGCTGGATAAGCGCGAATCGAACTCTCGGCCAAATGTGGGCATTCTGTTCATCAAGACGCGGGGCCTCAAGCAGGATGGCACCATTGTGATTGAATTCAAGCGCACCATCATGGTCTACAAACGCGAGCACTCCCCACGGAAGAACATCTTTCCCGTGGCGAAGGAGACGTCGGCTTAGGCGGGCGACGAGCCCGAGGGTACTCCGCCTGTTGGCTGCTCGAGGGGTGGGTGAGCCGACGACTCCAGCAGAAGGTCAAGAGAGTCATTGGGGTTGAAACCGGTCCTCTGCTGTATCCTTCCGCTCGATAGTGTGGTGCGCAACTAACCACGGGAGATCTGACTCATGGCGCAGTCTGGCAACGGCAATTTGAAGCATCTCAGCAAGGAGATCACGGAGGGCGTGGAGCGCGCCGCGGCACGCTCGTATTTTCACGCCGTGGGCGTCTCCGATGATGACCTGGACAATAAGCCGCTCATCGGCATTGCCAGCACCTGGAATGAGCTCACACCCTGCCAGGCGAATTTGCATGACCTGGCCCAGCACGTAAAGCAGGGAATCCGAGCGGCCGGCGGTCTGCCGCTTGAGTTCAACACGATCTCCGTGACCGATGGCATTGCCATGGGCACCGAGGGCATGAAAGCCTCGCTCATCAGCCGTGACTGGATTGCTGACACTATCGAACTGGCCACGTTCGGCCATCGATTGGACGCACTGGTCACGCTGGCCGGGTGTGACAAGACCCAGCCCGGCGCGCTCATGGCCATTGCTCGGCTCAACCTGCCATCAGTGTTCGTCTATGGCGGCAGCATTCTGCCGGGCATCTACCGTGGCAAAGAAGTCACCGTGCAGAACGTCTTTGAGGCGGTGGGTGCGTACTCCAAGGGCGACATGACCTTCGATGAAGTCCGGGAGCTGGAGAACGTGGCCTGCCCCGGCGCGGGCGCCTGTGGCGGACTCTTCACCGCGAATACTATGTCCTCTGCCATTGAGGCCATTGGCATGATGATCCCTGGCGGAGCGGCCTACCCGGCCGTGGATGGGCGCAAGGCCAAGGAGGCCTATCAAGCCGGTGAGCTAGTTGTGCAGCTTCTGCGTGACAACGTACGCCCGCGTGACATTCTGACCCGCAAGGCGTTTGAAAACGCCATCGCTGTGGTCCTGGCCATGGGCGGGTCCACGAACGCGGTCCTTCATCTGCTGGCAATTGCCCATGAAGCCGACATTGAGCTGAACATTGACGATTTTGACATCATGGGCCGCAAAGTACCGTTGATTGGCGATATGACGCCCGGCGGCCGCTACGTGATGACCGATCTAGACAAAGCCGGAGGCGTGCCCATCGTCATCCGCCGCTTGGTGGATGCCGGCCTCTTTGATCCCAATCAACGCACCGTGGTGGGTGGCACCTGGGGCGAGGCTCTGCCACGCTTCAAGGAGACGCCCGGCCAGCAGGTCATCCGCGAGATTGCCACCCCTCGCCACGCGGATGGCGGCCTGGCCATTCTGCGCGGAAACCTGGCGCCAGAAGGTGCGGTGATCAAGGCCGCGGGCACCGATCGCACTTCCCAGACGGGGCCGGCGCGCGTCTATGACACGGAAGAAGAGGCCTTCCGCGCCATTATGCGCAGCGAGATCAACGCCGGCGACGTCATTGTCATCCGCTATGAAGGGCCCAAGGGTGGACCAGGCATGCGCGAGATGCTGGCCGTGACCGGCGCACTGGTTGGTCAGGGACACGGCGATGACGTGGCGCTGATCACCGACGGCCGCTTCAGCGGCGCCAGTCGCGGATTTTGCGTGGGCCACGTGGCGCCCGAAGCCATGAGCGGCGGAGCCATTGCCATTCTGCGAGAGGGTGACCTGATCACCATAGACATTCCCAAACGAGAGCTGTCCGTGGCACTCTCCGACGAAGAGATCCAGCAGCGCCTGGATGCTTGGACGGCGCCGCCGCCGAAGTACACCCGGGGCACGTTAGCGAAGTACGCGAAGCTGGTGTCTTCGGCATCTATTGGGGCTGTCACCGACTTATAGGGATAGATAGGGCCTCAAGCACGTATGCGTCCTCGAGGCCCTATCAACTCTGAACCGAGTGCATCATATGACTACCGCATTTCCTCTCGCTGGCCTCCGTGTCGTTGCCTTTGAACAGGCAGTGGCGGGTCCGCTGGCCACACGGCATCTGGCTGATGCTGGCGCGGAGATCATCAAGATTGAGCGGCCTGAAGGCGGCGATTTTGGGCGCCACTACGATACGTCGGTCAACGGCCAGAGCGCCTACTTTGTCTGGCTGAATCGTGGCAAACGCAGCCTCGCCATTGATCTGAAGGCGCCGGGGGCGGACGAGATTACCCGCCGGCTTGTGGATTCGGCCGATGTCGTACTTCAGAATCTGGCGCCCGGCGCCTTGGACCGGCTTGGGTTTGGATACAAGGCGGTTCGCGCAAAAAAGCCCGGGGTGATTTACTGCAATATCTCCGGCTACGGACAGGACGGCCCCTACCGCGACAAGAAGGCCTTTGACCTATTGCTCCAGGGTGAAAGTGGACTCATCTCCGTTACCGGCACGCCTGACTTCTCGGCCAAAGTAGGCATCAGTGTCTGCGACATCAGCGCTGGCATGTACGCCTTCAGCACCATCCTCCTGGCCTTACGCACGCGTGACCTCACCGGTCAAGGCGACGTGATCGATATCTCCATGCTTGAGTCCATGGCCGATTGGATGTCGCCCTTCGCGTATTTCTATACCTTCGCGGATCGCAAGCTCCCGCGGGCCGGCATGCGCCACAACGTGATCGTGCCCTACGGCGTCTATAAGTGCGGCGACGGGCTACTGGTCAACATGGCAGTGGAGAACCCGCGCCAGTGGGCGCGGCTCTGTGAAGTGGTGCTGGAGCGGCCCGACCTGGTGAACGATCCGCGCTTCAACGCCAATGAGAAGAGGGTGCAGAACCGCTCTGAGCTCGAACCGCTCATTGAGGCGCAGCTTGGCCGGCTCACTCAGACCGATGCCATCGATCTCCTGGAGCGTGCCGATATCCCCAACGGCCGCGTGAACGACGTGGAAGCACTGGCCAGACACGAGCAATTGGCGGCCCGTGGACGCTGGCACGAGTTTGAGAGCGAGGTGGGTCCTCTCACGCTCCTGGGCCACCCCATGAATTTGGCGTCTATGCCACAGCGGACGGATCGCATCCCCGCGCTCGGCGAGGACTCGGAGGCCATCGTCTCCGAACTAGGATTTAGCGCCGACGAGGTTCAGGCCCTGCGTGTTCGCGGCGTCATTGGAGCTCGCGAGGGATCACACGCCGAGCCATAGGGGCGGGGAGCTCAGCGTAGTCGGCCGACGTGGACCCAGTTCGCACGGCCCCGGTGGCCAAGGTGTCGTGCGTGGCTACCATGGCGCCCTCGGTTTCGGCCGCCCTCTGGGAATGCGAGCAGTCGGCGAGCGTCTCAGCGGTGGATCTGCAACTCCGGGATCCGCTCAAAGTGACGCAGATTCCGCGCGACCAAAATGAGCTCTTGAACTAGTGCCGTTGAGCGATCAGCAGATGGGCATGCACATGGGTTGCCCGGGCGAGGGGTTGAAACACGGAGTCGTAGAGGCACAGCGTGAGTCAGCCTCGGTGTCTCTGCGACTCTGCGTGTTACTTTGTTAAGGGGTTGCCCAAGATCGCCTCCAATGCATCCACTGAGGCAGGCTCTTCCAGCGTTGGCGTATGGCCGGCGCCGGGGACCAGAGCGAGGGTTCCGTGGGGGACGGTTTGAACGATCTTCTGAGCTTGGCCCTCGGAGAGCACGTCACTCACCGTGCCGCGCAGGACGAGCGTGGGGCACTGTAGCTCCGCCAGGGCCTTCCACAGCAGCGCGGGGTCATGGGTCATGCCGCCGACGGCGCGCTGGCGGATGAACTCCGGGTCACACTTGTCCACCCAGCGGCCGTCCTCGCGCTGGCGATAGGTGTGCTGGGCGCGCTCGCGGAGCGCCTCTTCAGACATTCGCGCTGCCGCGCCGATTGTCTGACGCTGGTAATCCAGTGCCGCCTCGAAGCTTTCAAACGAATCCGGCGTCTTGCCTGCCTCACGGGTGATCCGGTCTGAGCCGGCTTCGCCGTCTGGGCCAATGTCGTTCAGAATGAACCGCGCAAGTCTATCCCCATGACTGGCCGCGTAGGTCATGCCAATCCGGCCGCCCATGGACGTGCCAATGTAACTGAATTGCTCCAGCCCAAGCAGGTCTACAATGGTCCCGAGATCGGATGCGTAGTCGCTCATCTGGTACCTGCCATCCGGCGACCAGGCACTCTCACCTCGGCCGCGCACGTCTAGCGAGATCACCTGATAGCGATCGGAGAATCGCCGGCCGAAGCCGTCAAATGCGTGAGCGTTACTTCGCAATCCATGCACGCAGACGAGCGCGGGTGCGCCAGCATTGCCCCAGTCCAGATGATGAAGCTGAAGTCCGTTCACGCTGAGCATGCGACTCACGGGTGCGTTAACAGTGGTCATGGTGACTCCTCGGTTCGAAACACGAACCCTTCAACAGAATGCTGCGTCAGAGCCGCGCTCTCGCGAGCATTGTAGTGACGCGGTACCGTAAGCACCAGTGTCTTGACCTCCACCATAGAGCAATCTCCCACCCTCAGTATCTGTTCACGTCTGGAACGATGTTCACCTCGGAGACGCAGAGAGAACCACGAATCGACTCTGCGTCTCTGGGTCTCCGCGTCTCCGCGGTGGCTAACCGTCCCGTCATATCCGAACTCGTACCACCGTCCAGGGTCATTTCAAAGTCATGGAGTCTCGCGGGGTGTCGCTCGAACCGGTGGCGGCGGGTCTCCGTACCCGCCAGTCAACGGCTGGGGCACTGGCGGGTACGGAGACCCGCCGCCACCGCGGTGTGCGCTTGCCTCCCTTACTAGGCCAGCTTCTCGCACAACGAAAACACCCTGCCAACCAATCACCAATCGTTTACGGTTTCAGAGGCCGGTGCTACATTGCCTCAAGTGTGTGCGCAAGATGCATGAAACACGGATCAATGGACGTGGCGGTACCGATGTTGACCGACGACACCTCGACGCGTATCACCGCTCCGGGATTTCCCGATCATGTCTCACTACTCAAAGTGAGTCTGCAATCGCGGCGCTCCCTGAGGCGCCGCAACATAAGGACTGCGCCGTGTCACGTTGCCTGCACCTCGTCGCCATGCTTTCCGTCTTGATATCGGCCTGTGCGCCCGCGGCGCCAACTTCCCCCGCACCGTCCACGGTTGCACCCCCAGCGGCAAGTGGCCAGTCTCTGGAGCAGCGCCTTTACGAGGGCGCCAAGAAGGAAGGAAAATTCGTTTGGTGGTACACCTCGCCAGCCGAAGAGTTCCAGAAATTCCAGACCGCGTTTACCACGCGCTATCCAGGCGTTGCATTCGAATATACCGACGCAAATGTGGGAGTGCACCAGGAAAAGTTCATGCTGGAGCTTCAGGCCAAAAAGGTCAGCGTGGATAGTCTCTCTGTCCAGGACTTTCTGAGCATTCGGGCCGCGGGCGCGGCAGCGGACCTGAGCGAGATCATTGATGACACAAAGTTTGCACCGACCATGGGTACTCCAGACAGACTTGGCGTGTACCTGACGCATACCGTTGATGGCATCGCGTACAACAGGAATCTCATTCCCGAAGCTGATGCGCCCAAATCCTGGGAGGATCTGCTGGATCCCAAGTATAAGGGCAAGCTGGCCATCGAGGATCGCCTGACCGCCTTCATTCGCTTCACTGACGTCCCCGAGTATCAAGGGGCTCGACCGGGCCTGTGGAATGAGGACAAGACCGCTGAATTCCTGACGAAGCTCAAAACGCAGAGCCCTCGCTTGATGAGCAGCAATACAACGATGGCCTCGTCCCTTGCCGCTGGCGAGGTTGGGATCATTGCCGGGGTGCACATGCAGAGCTTCCGCCGGCTTCAGGATCGAGGCGCGCCCGTCGAATGGGCCAAGATCGATACGAACATCGTGGATAGCTCCACGCACTTCATCCCAAGGGATGCGCCGCATCCCAACGCGGCCCGACTCTTTCTCTGATGGTCACTCAGTAAGGACGGGCAGAAAATCTGGGACGAGATTCGCGGACAAGGTGATCCCACTCCTGGCGCTGGCACCACGCAGGCCGCGTATCTCGAGCGCCACGGCGTGAAGCCCCTCTTCGCTGGCTTTGAGAACGAGCAGCACTTTAATCGCCTGCAGAAGAAGTATCGCGATGCCATTGGAGCGCCCAGCTAGTGCTCATTCTGAGTAGAAACGGCACTGGCTTTCAGGTTTGCCGGTGTCATTGTGGCGTCCTCAAGGAGAGGGGACGCCACCTCGGCGAATCCGTGACTGAGCCTCGTTCAGCAATGGCCAGGCGCTGCTAATGTTCTCAACACGGGCACGCCAGTGGGGCGCTCAGTTCAACTGGCCGCGCCCCACTGGCAAAGTCATTGTGCTCGGCGCGGTCACGGGCCTCGTGCTGTATCTCACGGTGATCCCGCTCCTGGTGATGTTCTGGTTCAGCATCCGCACGAACGGACCGGGCGAAGCGGGCGGGACCTTCACGCTTGAGAAGTACGCGGAGGCCTACCTCAACCCCACTACCTACACGCTGCTGGTCAACACGGCGATGTTCGCGGCGGGCTCCACGCTGGTAGGGATGGCACTGAGCGTGGGATTTGCCTGGATGGTTGAGCGCACCAACGTGCCATTGCGTAATTTCGCGTATGTGGTGGTGCCGCTCACGGCCGCCACGCCGGGTGTGCTGTTTGCCATCTCCTGGATTCTGCTGCTCAGCCCGAGGATCGGTCTCTACAACCTCCCGTTCACCCAGGGCCACGGGTGGGAAGCCGCTCCGTTCCAACCCTACAACCTGATCGGCATGATCGTGGTTGAGGGTATTCGCATTATCCCCACGGTCTTCCTCATGGTAATCGGCCTCTTTCGAAGCATGGATCCAGCACTCGAGGAAGCCGCCGCCTCAACCGGCGCAGGCACACTGACCACACTCCGCAAGGTCACGTTGCCGATGATGCTCCCGGGGATGCTAGCGGTGTTGATCTATATGTGCACGGGGCTCATGGGCGCCTTTGAAATTCCGGCGCTTCTGGGCATGTCCGATGGCATCTACGTCTTCAGCACGCGCATCTGGGTAGCCACCCACAAGATGCCGCGTGACTATGGTCTGGCCGGCAGCCTTTCCACAATATTTGCCATCACCGCCGTGCTCGGGATCGTGCTCTACCACCGCATCCTGCGCGTCCAGCAGCGCTACGCCACCATCACCGGCAAGGCATTCCGACCGCGCGTGATGGACCTCGGAAAGTACCGTTACCTTGGCGCGGCGGCGATCATCTTCTACTTCATATTCGTAGTGCTGATGCCGGCGCTCATTCTCATCTGGGCCAGCTTGCAGCCGTTTTATCAGGTCCCTTCGATGCAATCACTGCAGCAGGTTTCGCTGGATGCCTACCAGCGACTCTTCAGCATGCCCTGGATTGGAGACGCATTAAAGAACACAGGGATTCTTCTCCTGGTCGTGCCTACAGCGACGATGGCCCTCTCCGCCATCGTGTCCTGGATTGTCGTTCGCACGACCACCCCGGGACGCAAGCTGCTTGACTCGCTGGTCTTCCTGCCGCACACCATGCCCAGCATCGTCATTGGCCTCGCGTTCCTGTGGATGTACCTGATCCTGGATTTCATCCCGATTTACGGAACGATCTGGCTCGTCCCCCTGGCCATGCTCACCTCCTTCCTCGCCTTTGGTAAACGATCTACCAACGCTGCCATGTATCAGCTACACCGTGAGCTCGAGGAGGCCGGCGCTGTCACGGGAGCATCTTGGATCACCGTGTTTCGCAAGATTACGCTGCCTCTCTTGTTGCCCACGCTCGTCTGCGGCTGGGTCTGAGTCGCGATTCACGCGGTGCGCGAGCTCACCGTGGCGCTGATGCTCGCCTCACCACAGAGCCGCATCGTCTCGGTACTCATTTGGAACTTCTGGGAAACCGGCGATGTCGCCATGACCGCGGCCACTGGAGTGCTGCTTATCCTCTTCATCGCCAGCATCCTGATCGCCGGGCGCTTCGTGTCCGTGAAGGTGTTTCGTGGCAATTGAGGCCAAAAAAGCTCCCCGGCGCGTTGGCGCTCGCCAACTTCAACCACTCAGCCATGCATCGCGCCTGGCCCCAGTGTGGGATCTCGCACGAGCGCGCAGGTGACAGGGCACCCAGAGGCCAGCGTGATAACCACCCCAATAGCCCAAGCATGCATCAAGCTCGACCTCGCGGAATTGGGCTGATCGCTTCAAGTCGAAGATAATGCTACGACAGGTGACACTGGGGTCATTCGGGCTGCGCCGTTAACTGCGGATCGCAAACTTCTCCCCCTCAGCGTCGCTCAACCAACTGAGCAATCCACTTCACATTCACGTGCAGGCACACCTGCTGGGTCATAGATGCTTCAAGTTCAAGACGTCTCGTTTGCGTTGCCGGACCGACCGTTGCTCCGGAACATCGATTTTTCGATCAATCCGGGCTCCAAGGTGGGATTGATCGGGGTCAATGGAGCTGGCAAGAGCACGCTCCTCAAGATCATAGCGGGAGAAGTGCAGGCCAGTTCTGGAACAATCACCCGGCCCAATAGTACTGGGTACGTCCCGCAAACCATTATCACCAAGGATTCTGATAACCACCAATCCGTTAGTCAGTATGTATTTTCCGGATCGCGTCTCGGTGAAATAAAGCACAAGCTTGACGCCATTCATGATGCCATGGAGTCATCGAACGGTGACTACGTTGGCGTGGAATATTCTGAGTTGATTGATGAATATACAATTATCGGAGGGTGGGATTCAGAGGCCAGAATTTCACAAATTCTGGCTGGTTTAGGACTCAACTATGTTGAGCTCAGTAGGGAAATGAGTACTTTGAGCGGCGGGGAGAAGACGAAGGTATCTCTAGCGCGCATGCTATTCAAAGATCCTGATCTCCTACTTCTAGATGAGCCAACGAATCATCTAGATCTGGATGCCAAAACATGGCTTATGGAGTTTCTCGCAAAATTTGGCGGTGAGCTGCTTATTGTCTCTCATGATATCCAAATGCTTGACAAGTCGATTGATAAAGTTCTGTACATTAACGAATTTACGCAAAAAGTAGAGCAGTTCTCCGGAAATTATTCCATGTTCGTAGCGCAAAGGGATGCTGTTGATAAACGGACAGTACGCACCTTGAAGGTTGAGCGCGACAAGATTGGCAGCCTGAAGAAGTCAGCAATGTCGCTGGTAGGCGGCAGCCCGCAACGTGCGCGGCGCGGTAAAGCAATTTTGCGGCGCGTGGAGCGGATGGAAGAGCATTTACCTGACGAGCTCACGGAGTCGCGGTCTATCAAAGTTGACTTCCCCGTCTCGCGACGCAGTGGTGAAACCGTGATTCGGCTTGATAAGGTGAGCAAACGGTATGGTGATGTTGAAGTGGTTAAGCCACTTTCGGCGACGCTTCAGCGGGGCAAGCGATTGGCGGTCATTGGCGTCAATGGAGCCGGTAAAACAACCCTGTTGCGCATGATGGCCGGGCTCGTGGAGCCGACCTCCGGCCATGTTCGCGTTGGAACCTCAGTCGACCTCGGTTACTACGCTCAGGAGCATGAGCTGCTTGACCTCGAGTCAACCGTGCTTGCCGAGGCCCGGAAGTCATCATTGGCCAAGGATGGGCATCTCAGAAACGCACTTGGACTCTTCCTATTCCAGGGTGATCGCGTGTTTGAGCAAGTGCGTGTCCTGTCTGGCGGCGAACGGAGTCGGTTGGCGCTCTGCAAGCTCGTTCTTCAAGGTCACAACGCTCTCTTACTAGATGAGCCGACAAATAATCTCGACACACTATCGAGCCAGAGGCTGGTTGATGCGCTCAAGGATTATGAAGGCTCCATGGTCATCGTGAGTCATGATTTAGGTTTCCTGCGAGCGATCGAACCCGACGCGGCGGTGCTCATGCCCGAGGCAACCGTTGTGCCGTTTAATGATCGTGTCTTCGGGCGAGTGAGTATCTGGAACTGATCAGGCTCAAAGTCGCGCATGAGGGTGAATTCTGTGCGCCATGGCGCACAGAATTCGGGTGTTCAACGGAACGATATCAGCGTTGCGCGCTCCGTCAATTCCAGATACGCTCGGTAGGGCTCAGCCGGTGACCGGCGGGGCCTGCGGGAGGCAGAGATCATGATTCGCAGCACTGATCGCATTCGAGTAACTCATCAGGGGACGTTACCGGCGCCGACCGAGCTGCGTGAGATGATCGCCGCCCGGCGAGAGGGGCGGTCCGTGGACAATGCTGCACTTGATCGGCTGGTGCGGACCTCCGTGAGCGAGGCTGTTCAACGTCAGGTGGAGATTGGCATTGATAGCATTAACGACGGAGAAATGAGCAAAAGCTCGTTCAGTGACTATGTGAATGACCGGCTGGGCGGACTTGCTCCCACGGACGAGCCGTACGTCTCCCCGATCTCCGGTCGGGATCAGCTCAACTTCCCAGAGTACTTTAGCGACAGTGCTCCACGCTTTGGCCGCGGTCAGCGTGTGGCTGTTGGCATGCGCCGCGTGGTGCACCAGGCGGTGGAGCCGCTCACCTACACCGGCCAATCCACCGTCCAGATCGATATCGAGAATCTCAAAGCGGCCATCCAGGGACTTGAGGTGGAGGAGGCGTATCTGCCCGCAGTAGCGCCCGGCTCTATCGAACACTGGCTCAAGAACGCCTACTACCCCAATGACGAGGCGTTCCTTGAGGCTATTGCCGATGCGATGCATGAGGAGTATCAAGCCATCGTCGACGCCGGCTTCCTGCTCCAGATCGATGATCCGGATCTGGCAGATGGTTGGCAGGTGCATCCTGGCATGGACCTTGGGCAGTACCGTAAGGAGGCGAGCCTGCGGACTGACGTGCTCAACCACGCGCTGCGCGGAATCCCACGTGACCGCGTACGCCTGCATATGTGCTGGGGCAGTTACCATGGGCCGCACACCAATGATCTGCCCTTGCGCGACTTTGTGGACATTGTCCTCAGAATTAATGCCGGCGCCTTCTCCATCGAGGCGGCCAATCCGCGCCACGTGCACGAGTATGAGGTCTGGGAGGATGTGAAGCTGCCCCAGGACACGCTGCTCATTCCCGGTGTCATCGGCCATTACTCTGACTTTGTGGAGCACCCGGAGCTCGTTGCCAAACGGCTTATGACCTACGCCGGGCTCGTTGGTCGGGAGAACGTGATGGCCGGGACGGATTGCGGCATCGGCAGCCGAGTGGGCGGAGCCGAAATTTGCTGGGCCAAGTTTGAGGCCATGGTGGAGGGCGCGAGGATCGCCTCTCGAAAGCTTTTCTCCTAGCCGTTCGAGGACGAAGGGCACGTGGAATACTCGATATTCCCAGCGACCTCACCTCCGGTAGAATCCATGTATGCCGGTCACCTCATGCTGAGTCACGCCCAATGAACGCCAACGCCTGGTTTCGATGTATCGATGGTTGCCCAGGAGAGATCGCGCTCACCGCGGTGGTCTATCGCTGCCCCACCTGCGGTGCTCTGCTTGAAGTGGCGCATGATCTGAGCGCGTTGCGTGAGCGGAGCGCGGACGAGTGGAAAAAGCTGTTCGACGATCGCTACAAGCGCACGATGTGGCCGTACGGCAGTGGCGTGTGGGGCAAGAAGGAGTGGGTGCAGCCGCTGGTTGATGACACCAACGTGGTATCTCTGGATGAGGGCGGGAGCAACCTATTCTGGGCAGAGCGCTACGGAGATGAGCTGGGACTGGACGAGCTGTGGGTGAAGCAATGCGGCAACAGCCACACCGGTAGCTTCAAAGACCTGGGCATGACGGTGC
Organism: Chloroflexota bacterium; assembly: GCA_046154735.1. Lineage (GTDB taxonomy): Bacteria > Chloroflexota > UBA6077 > UBA6077 > JACCZL01 > CAVXYC01. The sequence goes on from JBJXFJ010000476.1 coordinate 14,801, forward strand.
TGGTTTCCACCGTGAAGCAGATGATTGCCGATGGGGCCCAGATCCAGGCGGTGGCCTGCGCCTCCACGGGTGATACCTCGGCCGCCCTGGCGGCCTATTGCGCGGTGGCTGGCATTCCCGCGGTGGTCATACTACCGCGCGATAAGATCAGCATTCCGCAGCTCGTCCAACCGCTCGCCAATGGCGCGGTGGTGCTCTCCGTGGATACGGATTTCGATGGCTGCATGGCACTCGTCCAGCAATTGGCGCGCGAGCCCGGCATTTATCTGGCGAACTCCATGAACTCACTTCGAGTGGAGGGTCAGAAGACCGTTGGTATTGAGATCGTCCAGCAGTTTGATTGGGATGTTCCAGACTGGATCATCATCCCCGGCGGGAATCTGGGCAACACGGGCGCTCTGGCGGCCGGGTTCATCATGATGCGGGACCTTGGATTGATCAATCGGCTGCCGCGCATTGCCGTGGCACAAGCCGCGGCGGCCAATCCATTCTATCAGAGCTTCCAGCGCGGGTTTGACCTGTTGGATCCCATGATGGCCGGCACCACGCTGGCCACAGCGATCCAGATCGGTAACCCGGTGAGTTATGAGAAGGCCCGGCGCGCAATCCAGCAATTTGACGGTGTGGTGGAGCAAGCTACGGAAGAGGAGCTGGCCCAGGCCGCGGCCAAAGCTGATCGCGGCGGACTCTTTACCGATCCGCATACTGGAGTGGCCCTGGCGGTGCTGGAGAAACTCGTTGCGCGGGGCGAGATCCAGAAGCAGCATCGCACGGTGGTTATTTCCACCGCCAACGGTTTGAAATTCCCGGATTTCAAAGTCGGCTACCACGAAAGCCGCCTGGCAGGCATCGGCGATCGGTATGCCAATCGGCCCATTGTGCTGCCGGCTAACTATGAGGCCGTCAAGCGAGCCGCGCTCGGCGCGGTGGAGGCAGACCACTAAGCCGTATCACTCGGCGCGGCTTGCAGTATGTCGCCTCAGTTAGCTGGAGCAAGGTAAGACACCGTGGTCACACGGTGTCATGAGTCTCCGCTCAGCCTCTGGAAATTGGGCATGGCTCGTGTCTCGCCCCCCAATGAGAGACGCGTCTGCGGTCTGGTCATTGCGATCCCGGCAGATTCGTTGAGCTACAGCATGTGCTCCCGAAGCGATGTCATCAGATCACCCCACCACAGTCCCATCATGCGGATGAACGGCGCCACATCCAGACCGTGGCGCGCGGGGTGATCAGGGCGAATACTGCTCCAGCCAGAATGGCGAACGGTGACCAGCGTGCCGGCGCCACACGGCTCAAACGTCACCTCCACGCTGGTGAATTCATCGGGAGCAAAGTTCACGGCGCGCCACTGAAAGGCAAGCCGTCGCGGCGGCTCCCAGGCAATGACCCGGCCGGTCTCGACTATGCGCTCACCTGACGGCGTCTCAAATGACTCGTACAGCCGCCCACCAACGGTTGGCTCGATGTGAACGATGCCCGGGCGCATACCCGCCACCCGGAACCGTAGGCCGCGACGCCACCATTGATCAATCTCGTCGGTAAATACTCGAAATGCAGCCTCAGGGTCAGCAGCGACCTGCACGGACACGGTGACCCGATCACCGGGCGGGCTCGTGCGGACCTCGGTCATGATTGCTTGCGCTCCAGATGTGCCTTGAACGCCTGGAGCTGGTCGTCCCAGAAGGCTTCCACCTCATCCAGCCAGGCGCGCAGCTCCTGAAACCGCTCATGCCGCAAGCGGTACATGCGGACGCGGGCATCGTCATCAAGCTCGTCTTCTTCCACGAGGCCCGCTTTGCGTAGCACGCGCAGGTGCCGACTCATGGCCGGGCGACTCATGGCCAGGGCATCCGCCAGCTCCCCCGCGCGGTGCGGACGAGCACGCAAGCGCTGAATGACGCCGCGTCGCGTGGGATCCGCGAGTGCCGCAAAGGTGCGGTCGATGCTTTCCGCGGTCATAGGTCACTCGTTCCGGACGGGCGCGCTGCGCCGCGGAGCGTGCTCACGCCTTCGGCGCGCTGAGCCGCTGCATGAACCACCAGCGGTGACCTTCCAGGTCCTCGGCAGAGTATGTGCGATCCACCCAGTAGTCCTCGCCATAATCCTTGGTGCTCGGCTCCTGCAGAATCTTTGCACCGGCTGCCCGCGCGTGAGCGCAGTGCGCGTCGGCATCATCCACCACTACGCAGAGACTCTGCGTATTCCGCCCATCAATCATGCGCGGGCTGGCCTCCGGTGTCTGACGGCCCTGAGCAATGGCGCGGCTTACATCGCCCACCATGATGAGACCGTCGCCGTAGGTCAGCTCAGAATGCTCGATCTTGCCATCGTCCGCCTCGATCTTGAGGCGGACTTCAAAGTCAAAAGCGGTGCAGATCCAATCAATGGCGGCTGAGGCATCCTCATAGAAGAGCGCCGAGGAAATTCTTGGCCAGCCGGGCGGTACGGGCTTCATGTGCCCTCCTTCAATCGGTTCACCATATGATAATAGTTAATAAATCAGTTAATCAATAGGCTGGAATAGTCGCCGCGTCAATCTGCCAATGATCCTTTGGAGCTACGGAAGCGGTGCGATGGCCCGGCCTTCGAGCACGTGCCAGACGCCGCGTTCCGATGCCATCTCGGCGGCTTCAGCGTTGATCTGGCGGCCGGCCACCACGGGAATCACGTCCCGACCCAACTTCTGCAGGAGCGCGGCACGATCGGCGGCTCGCTCCACGTCATACGCGCGGATCCCCATGGAAATTTCAGCGACAAGATAGATAGCCACATTGTCCGTACGTCGTCGTCCGCTCAAGACAAGATCCGTGAGCAGAAGTGTCTCCCGTTCAGAATCCGTGAGCCGGCCACCGGCTACCGCGTCATCAAGAAGATCTGCCAGTGCGCTCGTCTCCATCACGCGCAAGCGCTGCGCTAAACGACTGAAATACGCCGGTGCCCGCCGCGCATATCGCAACTCAAGTACTTCGCCCTCCACGGCCCCCAGCCGCACTTCAATTTGCATCACCGATTGCGTCAGACTTTGCAATTGTTGTTCAACGCGCTCCATTCGCTGCGTAAGCTGCTCAATCTGGAGCGTCTGCTGATCCATGCGCTGAGCAAGCTGATCCATCCGCTCGGTAAGCTGCTCAATCTGGACCGTCTGCTGATCCATGCGCTGGGCAAGCTGATCCAGCGACTGAGCTTGCAGTTCGGCATGAGCGGTGAGCGCCTCAATTCGCCCACTCAATCGATCAACGGACTCGGCGGTGCGGCGAACGAGATCGGGGAGCTGCAACAGCTCGACCGAGAGCACTTCACGGCGCAGCTCTGCTCGCCACTCAGGATGCTGAGCAAGCAATGCGAGTAAGTCGCGAAAGTCCTCAACGGTAAAAGCCATGATTCAATCTCGCTGGAAGTATACGGGGCGCGTGCACGTCAACCATGGACCTAGCCCTACCCCGGTGCGCGTCAACGATTCCCGGCCCCACTGGGACTCACCCTTGGGGGTCTTACTGGAACCGACGGGACCGTCAGTTCACTTGAACAATCCGAATGAGATTACCCACCCACAAGCAGCGCTGGATCGATTTGCGCAACAAATCGGCTCACCTGTCGCACACGGCCGTTTGAGGTGCGCGGACCGGAGAGGAAGAGCCGGCGGCGAGCGCGGGTGAGCGCCACGTAGAAGAGGCGTTGCTCCTCCTTCAGTCGACCAGCATTGAGTGATTGCCAGCGGGGCAGCTCGTCATCGGCGAGCCCGGCGATGAACACCGTATCAAACTCCTGCCCTTTGGCCTGGTGAATGGTGAGCACGGCGACGCGATCCCTCTCTTCCAGAAGGTGGTCCACATAACGGATCATGGCAGCGGAGCGGACAAGCTGATCCAGGGCGCTCCAGGAATCCTGTTCAGGCATATCACGGTGCTGGAAGAGGTCAATCAGCTCATCAAGATGGTTCAGTCGGTCTGATTCACGGGCGTGCTTCTGCCGCAATTCAGACTCATCCAGAATGAGCGTCAGTAATTCCGCGGGGCGCAGCAGCCGAGCCATTTCGCGCCAGCGGTCCAGGTCATCGGCAAGCTGGATGAATGGCGGCCCCTCCGCGTCCACTAGCGCGCGCCGACGCTCCGCACCCGCCTCCAGGCGCGGAAGGAGCATGCCCAGAAGCTCACACGTGGTCGCCACATCAGCCTGGGCACGATGAGCTGGACGATTCTGCAGACTGAGCGCCTGGGCCAGCCCGTCAAGGCTGTAGATCTGCTCGTCCAGAAATCGGCGCGCCAGGATCAGCGTATCGGCGCTGCTGACGCGCGGCGGCTCCAAGCCCAAGCGGCGGGCCTGCCCCAGGAGCACGCGCAGATCAAAGCCGATGTTGTGCCCCACCACCAGGTCGTCGCCAACGAATTCAAACGCCGCCATGAGCACTTCTTCCGGCGGTTGACCGTGCTCGGCCAGGTAATCATCCTCTAGGCCGTGCGTGCGGACTGAGTCACCCACCGTGAGGCGATTCTTCACAAGAAAGTGCAGCTCATCCACCGGTTGGCCGCGCTCCAGGCGAGCCGCGGCGATCTCAATGACCTCGGCGTTCGCCTCCAGCCCGGTTGTTTCCACGTCCAGAACCACCAGACGGCCGTTTCGGTAGGCATCGATGAGCCGGCCGAACGGTTCCCCAAACTCATGTGATTCCACTTTCAGCATGTCCACCCGCTCCAAACCCACGGGCTCACCAATGCGATGAACCCTCTTAAGCGCTCCGCGGCTGTCTCCGGGTACTAAGACCCTCGTGGCTCGGTGCATGGCGGCCGTGTCATTGGGGTTGACCAGCAGACGGAGCACCGCCAGCGCATCCTTTACCTCGGCGCGCTGGAAGAAGTCGTACGCATCCACGGTGATGTGCGGAACATCTCGGGCGGTCAGTGCCGAGGAGATCTCTTTGGCATACCCGTTGGTCCCGGTGAGCACCCCGATGCGCCGGTACTGGAACTCAGGCTCGGTGCTCAACGCGTGAATCTGGCTGGCAATCCAGTCACCCTCGTCCATTGGATCATCAGCCAGGCGCCACACGGGCGGCAACCCGTCATCCGCGTTCCCCGCGGGTACGGAGGGCGGGCCTCCCGGAGCAAAGGAGCGTTGCGCGAATGACGATGCCACCTGCACAAGCTGACGGGTAGCCCGACGGTTCTCAATCAACTCTATTTCCGTGACGGGGGCAAAGTCGGCCTTGAACTGCTGAATGATGGCTTCGGGATCAGACCCGCGCCATTCATAGATGGTTTGGTGGCGATCTCCGAAGAAAGCCAAATTCCCGGTGCGCCTGGCGAGCACGTAGACCACGCGGTACTCGGACCTATGGGTGTCCTGGATCTCGTCCACCAACACGTGATCAAAGCGATCTTGCCAGCGCTGGCGGGCCTCGGCCTTTCGGGCCAGGATCGCATTGGCGCACAGCACCAGATCCGAGAAGTCAAGCTGGTGCTGAGTGCGCAGCTCAGTCTGGTAACGCTCTGCGGCGTGACGGCCGCCGGCCAGGCTAGCGTAGATGGCGCTATAGTCTGGCGGCCAGGTGAGTTGGCGTGACTCCAGAGCGCTCTTGATCCGGCCCAGATTCTGGTGAAAATCCCGAGCGTCTCTGGCCGGCGCCTGCAGGATCTCAGCCATCAGCTCGCGCGCGTCCATATCATCGCACACAGTGAAATCGGCCGGCAGCCCCGCGGCGCGTGCTTCGCGCCGAACGATATTTGCACATAGGCCATGAAACGTGGAGACCAGCAGGGGTGGAGCGCCGCCGGGGAAGCGGCTGGCGAGACGCTCACGCACCTCCTCCGCCGCGCGATTCGTAAAGGTGAGGCAGAGCATCCGGCGGGGATCTGCCCCGGCCGCGATGATCGCGGCAATGCGCTCAATGAGCGCGTAGGTCTTGCCCGTGCCAACGGGAGCAAGCACCAGCAGCGCCCCGAGATGATGATTGATGATGCGAGCCTGAGGGTCCGCGGTGTCCATGACCACCCCCAGCGCGCCCCGCGCGCACCCTGTGCAGCCACCGGCACTGCCGGGCCCCGGGCGGCTGGAGCATATCACGAGGGACTGAGCTCGCAGTATCAATTGATGCTGCTCCTCGCCCTTTGGACCCTGTTGCAGAGTTGGCGAGTGCGCTAAGATCGGACGCAACCTTGCTGTCCTGATGAGCCCAGCTCGCGTCAGAGGAGCCACGCATGTCCGATCACATTGCCCCCTCCGTACTCACTCAAGAAGCCAATGACATCCTTACCGTTCCGGAAATCCGGGTGGAGGGGCGTCTCAAGGTCACTGGTCAAGCGCGCTATGTGAACGATGTCCATATGCCCGGCATGCTCTGGGCGGATTTCCTGGTGAGCCCACATCCCCACGCCCGAATCGTATCGATTGATCCGTCCAAAGCGCTGGCGGTACCCGGCATTGCCGCGATCATCACCGGGCAGGACATCGGACCGCGCTACTTTGGTCGGGCGCTTTTTGACTGGCCTGTACTGGCGGTGGAGCGCGTGCGGCACGTGGGTGAGCGCGTGGCCGCAGTGGCGGGTGAGACACAGGAGGCGGTGGAGGCCGCGCTGCAGCTCATTGAGGTGGTCTACGAGGAGCTGCCAGCGGTCTTCGATGCCGAGGAGGCCATCCGTCCGGATGCCCCAATTCTGCATCCGGACATCTCCATGTATCACAGCACAGCCAGGCCCACGAATGAATCGCCGCATCCCAACGCCATCGGCTACTCGCTGAAGCACAAGGGCGACCCCGAGATTGAGCGCCTCTTCGCCAGCGCCCATCTCGTGGTTGAGGACATGTATGAGGGGCCGCGGCATCACCAGGGGTATATCGAGCCGCATGGCACCGTCGTCTGGTACGACGATGATGGCCGCCTGCAAGTGATCACTACCAATAAGACGCCCTTCCCGCTCCGCGAGATCATGGCCCATACACTGGAGATGCCAAACGATCAAATCGTGGTGGATGCCGCGTTCATCGGCGGCGACTTTGGAGGCAAGGGCAATTCGATCGAGGAGTTCGCCTGCGCTTACCTGGCCAAAGCCACCGGGCGACCCATCAAGGCCGTGATGACCTACGCCGAAGAGCTCGCCTCGCTGGCCCCGGCGCACGCCGCCCGCTACTACTTGCGCACGGGAGTGGACGCGGAGGGCAAGATCATTGCCCATGAAACTCGAGCATACGCAAACAATGGCGCCTACGGTGGCGGCCGGCCGAACATTCAGAATGCATCCAGCGGCTTCGGCAGCCTGGACGTGTACAACGTCCCCAATGCCCGGCTGGAATCCTATGTGGTCTATACCAACCTAGTTCCTGGCGGGAATATGCGCGCGCCAGGCGCGTTCCACCGCGGGCAGGCTGGTGAGGTACACATGGATCACCTGGCGCGTGAGCTGGGCATGGATCCCATTGAATTTCGCCTGCGCAATTGTCTGAGAGAGGGTGATAGCACCGTCACCGGTGGCCACGTCAGCCGGCCGCGGGCCGTGGAGGTGCTGGAGACGCTGCGTCGCGAGACCAATTGGGACCAGCGTCCCAAGCGCCCAAATGTGGGCCGCGGCATCGCACTGCGTGACCGGCACGTGGGCGCGGGTAAGGGCGAAGTGGTCTTTCGCCTGATGCCGGACGGCACCGTGGAAGCGTTGGTCGGTACCGCGGATCAGGGTGGTGGCGCACATACCGTGGTCCAGCGAGTGGCCGCCGCGGCGCTCTCGGTGAGCCTCTCACGCATCCGCGTGCGCTATGGCACCACCGGTGAGGCGCGTTGGGACTCCGGCGCTGGCGGCAGCCGGGCCACTACGATGGTTGGGCGGGCCTCACTGGAGGGCGGGCAGGTGCTAAAGGAGAAGCTAGAGCATCTGGCCGCGGAGGCGATGGGCTGGCCGGATGGCCAAGTACGCCTGGAGCAGGACCACTTCGTGGTGGGTGACGGATCAGCAGAACGCGTGGCATTTGAGCAGGTCGTTGCGCGCATCGCCGCCTCGGGACCCGCCGTGGAAGTCATTGGCGCCTATGATCCTGCGCAGGACACGCACGATGACGTGGGCGATATGAACTTCTACGCCTACATGGTAGAAGTGGAGGTGGATCCAGAAACCGGCGCCGTGACACCCACGGACGTAGTGGTTGTCCTGGATGTGGGCACGATCATCAACCCCATCGCCCACCAGGGCCAGGTGGACGGCGGCTTCATCTATGGCTGGGGACAGGCCGTAACCGAAGAGCTCATCCACGAGAATGGCACGGTCACCACGCTGAACCTGGGGGAGTACAAGCTCCCAACGATGGCCGACTTACCGCCATTCCGGACCATCCACCTAGAGCGCGATCCCGGCCCCGGCGCATTCGGCGCCAAGGCCGCTGGTGAGATCACGAATACCGCCGTGGGCGGAGCCATTGCCAACGCCATTTATGATGCGGTGGGCGCGCGCATCCTGGAGAGCCCGATTACTTCTGAGCGAGTGTTAGCGGGAATGCAGAATCGGACATCATAGTCTCACGCGGATCTCGCATGGGCGGCCCGGCGTCTGGACACTTTTGCCCGCCCAACCCGGCTTTAGGACTGACCATGCCTCTCATCAACTGACAGTCGCGAAACGAGTCCGAGCACGATGCTGGCAAAGACCGACTGATTTTGACTGCAGCTCGGTTTTCCAATGCTGAGTCACTCAAATCACAGCCGCTGAAATTCAGAGATACAGTAGCGCGAAGAGCGCTGGGAGAACGATATGCTCTTGGAAGGCAAAGTTGCTTTCGTTTCGGGAACGGGGCCGAATATTGGCGCGGAGATCGCGCGCACACTCGGTGCCAATGGAGCAAAAGTGGTGTGTTTGGACCTCAATCAGCAGTATGCGGAAGCCGCGGCGAATGATGTGATTGCGAAGGGCAGTCAGGCTATCGCAGTCTCAGGCAATATTACCCAGCCGGGCGATATGGAACGTGCCGTCGCTGAGGCCGTGCGCGCGTTTGGCGGCATCGACATTCTGGTCAATGACGCCGCCATCACGGACCGCGAGCCGTTCCTTGAGGCCAAACTGGAAACCTGGAACCAGGTCCTGAATGTCATTCTCACCGGCACGTTTGTCTGCTCACAGCAGGTGGCGAGGCAAATGGTCAGTCAGGGTCGAGGCGGCGCCATTGTGAACCTGGTCTCCACCTCTGGACATCGTGGGGAAACCATCCGCATTGCCTACGGAGTGGCAAAAGCGGGATTGCTCAATCTCACGCGCTCCATGGCCATTCAGCTCGCCCCGCATGGTATTCGGGTGAACTCCGTGACGCCCACCCAGAGCGGCACGCCGGTGGGGCGACCCGACGTACCACCGCGATCAGATACAGAGCCACCCAAGGGCATTCCGCTGGGTCGCTGGGGACGCCCCCAGGATCAAGCGCAGACCGTCCTATTTCTCGCCTCGCCAATGTCCGATTTCGTCACCGGTGTTGATATCCCAACGGATGGCGGCCTGCTTGCGGTATTCCCGCCGAGCTAGTAGAAGATCCCTGTGGGGATGACAAGTGGGGAGGATGCGCACACCGCTGGAGCGCGGCGCCCCCAGCGGACCGGCCGAAGGCCGCCCTCATGGGAAGGCCCAGCGAGGACGCGGGCGCTCCAGAACTACGTGATTTCACCGGCTGTGAGTGCTGACAGGGGAAGCCCGTTGCACCGCATGATGCAGCATTATGCGGTGCAACGAAATCCTCGAATCACCAATTCTCGTGATGCGTGGTGAGCGCAGGCCAGCGACGTCCGAGCGAATGCTCTGGCTATGCCCCGACGAGTTGTTTGAGCTGTTCGGTAGCCTGCTGTTGGAGCGGTAGCGATTCCTCGATATTGCCGAAGAGATAGTCGCGCTTGGCCTTCTCAAAGTCCATGCCCGGATACACGGCCAGATCGAACGGTGGCACGTCAGTTCGGCGACTGTTGAACCTCAGATGCTCGGTCACAGCGGTTCCGCCGTCCTTACTGAGTAACCAGTTAATCATGACGCGGGCGGCATTGGGGTGGGGCGCCTTGGTGTAAAGGAGCACGCCGTACATGTTGACGGACTTAATCTCGGGCACGTCCAGAGGCGCCACATTCTTGCCCAGTCCCTCAGCGGTGAACTGCTCAAGAACGGGACCCATGGCGCCACTTGCAAACGCTGACTGGCCTCGAATTAACGATTCCGTTGCTTGCCGCACATCTTTCACGAACGTTGGCTGCTGATCCACGAAGATCTTTTTGATGTACTCAGTGGCCTGGTCCTTCATGTGGTAGTTCATGTTCACCGCGATGAGGTATGTGGCGCCAACCTGATACTCCATGAAGGTGAGTTGACCCTTCCACTTCGGGTCGGCCATCTCCTTGATGCTCTGTGGCTTTTCCTTGACCAGATCCGTGTTGTAGAAAACTGCCTGAACCTGGTCCCAGGTGATTCCCATGACCTTCTGCTTCGCTTTGTCCATGAAGCCGGCATCCAGTCCACCGATCCAACCGGCGTCATTCCTGGCGTCGGGATGGATGATTGCTGGACGAATATCGTCAAACGCGCCGGCGGGCATCATGCTGCCCATGATGGGTCCACCGGGTGAGAGGAACGCGACATCGTACGAGAAGATGCCACCGGCTTGTTCCTGAAGGATAGGGGGAGCGAGAAAACTCGCGGAAGCGGCGGATTTCTGCTCCACCTCAATGGACGGATAGGCGGCCTGAAATTTGTCTAAAATCTTCCGGTAGCCGTCGCCAGAAAGGGTGGTAATCGCTACCTTGCCTTCCTTCTGGGCAGCTTCCACTACCTTGTCCCATTCGCTGGTCACGCTCGCCGCCTGGCCCGATGCCTTCTGGACCGCCGGCTGCGTGGCAGCGGACCTGGGATCCGGAGATGGCGTCGCGGGCGAGCAGGCGGCCGCCAGTGCCGCGACGCCGGCCAGGCCACTGAGTCGAATAAAGTCACGTCGTCGAATCGGTGACTGGGATATATCCCTGTAGCCAGAAACCTTGTCCATGCCTGCACCTCCAGGTGTGTCAGTCCGTCGGGTTAACACCTTGCTGCAAAGTGGATTGTGATCCGCTTGTCGTACGCGTTACCGAGTGATGGTCCGGCAGTGTAGCACCCGTCTTGCCACATTGAAAGCAACTCACCGCACGGCTACAGACAGCAACCCATGCCCGGGTTGGCGGCGCTGCCCCAGGTTCGTCTTGCGTTGCAAGACTTCACTGCCCTGGGCATTCACGGGAGAACGACTGCAACGGCCGGCCTCAAGTTTTTCCTTTCTTCGCCCGACCCGAGCGCTGCCTCCAAACTACGGATTTCTAGCCGGTTACCCCACGGTAGCCAAACACGCGGGCTAACACGGCTAGCACCAGCGATATGCACAGAAGGATCACTGAGAGCACGGAGGCAATCTCGTACTTCCCCTCCACCAGGTAGTTGAGCTGTAGCACGGACAGGGGCTGGGTTCCTGGAGTGGAGAGCAGGGCCACCTGGGCAATATTTCGTGTGGCGCTCAGGAAGGTGATGATCGCGGTGACGACCAGTGTGGGGCTCAGGAGCGGAAGTACCACGCGCAGGTAGGTCCGAAAGCCGTTTGCCCCGGTGACCCAGGATGCCTCCTCCAGCTCAGTACCGATTTGCATGAGACTACTTTTCACAATCTGAACTGAGAAGGGCATGCCGGCAATTACCAGCGCCACGCCCAGCGCGGCCATCGTCCCGTAAATGGGCCTAAACGCGGGTTGGAGCAACATCGTCACTAATCCCAGGCTCAGCACCACGCCCGGCACGGCGAAGGGCAGCCAGGTCACCACATCCAGCGCGCTGCGCCCAAAGAACTTCGTGCGGACCAGCACGTACGCCAGGAGCGAGTGCAGAAATACTGAAACCAGCGCGGTGCTGAGCGCCAGAGTCATGGTATTGCCAAGTGCGCGGCCAAGCGTGCGGTCGTTCAACGCGGTATTCCAGTGCTGGAGGCTCCAGCCGTCGGCCATGAAGAACCCGAACAGCTTCATGAACGTACCCATGATGGCAAATACAACTGGCACACCGATGATCAGGACCAGAAGGACTGCAATTCCCACACAGAGGGGCCAACGCGAGCGACCGAGGGGAATGAGCTGGCCGCCAAACTTCCCCGTCACCGTGGTGTATGAACGGTTGGCCAGCATCGTCCGCTGGAGCAAAATCAGGCCGAGCGCCACGACGATCGTCACGACTGCCAGTGCCGAGACAGCGTCATATCGGGGCGGCTGCTGGTTCAGGACGGAGTAAATCCAGGTGCTGAACACGCGCAAATTGATGCGGCCGCCCAGAATCTGCTCAATCTCAAATGCCTCCAGTGAGCGCAGAATTGCCAGGAGCTGAACGGCCAGGATGACCGGCATCATCAGCGGAATAAAGATGCGCCGGAATGTATCCAGCGTGCTGGATCCTGAGATGTACGAAGCCTCCTCAAATGATGCATTCATATTGCGGAACGCGGGCGTCAACAGCATGACCTTGACGGCAATGGTGGTCGCCATGAGCTGCACCCAGACAATCCCCCAGAACGAGTAGATGGTCATGGGCCCTGAATTCCCCTCGCCAAAGCCGATCGAGCGCAGCCACTGATTGATCAACCCGAACTGGGGATCCAACAGTAAAATCCAGCTCAGCGTGACGGTGAGACTGGGAAAGAAAAACGCCAACCAGAACAGAAATTCGAAGATCCGGGCACCCGGCAAGTTGGTGCGTGCCAGAAGCCAGGCAATGAATACGCCGATGACCACGGAGATGCCCTGCCGAACCACAGTTAGCGTCACCGTGTTCCAGGCGGCCGATTGCAGCCCGCGCTCAGTGAACACCGCATGCCACCCATCAAGACTCCAAACGGGTGTCTGTCCGGGAATGGACGCCTGGAAGCTCTGCAGGGCGATCTGGGCAATGGGGTAAACGGTGACAAACCCCACTGTGAGCGCCAGGAGCGTGAGAAGAACAGTCTGCAGCTCTAGCCGGCGGGCGACAGTAACGATCGACCCGGCCGGCGGAGCAATTTCCGGTGCCGCTGTTTGCATGGTAATTCGAGTAAGCGCTCTAGGCTACGATCAGCGCTTTGAGCTGTTCAATGGCTTGTTGCTGGAGGGGGAGCGCCTCTTCCACATTGGCGAACAAGAATTCTCGCCGGGCCTTCTCGTAGTCGAGTCCCGGATAGACGCTGGGAGTCACCGCCGGCACATCCGCGCGGCGGCTATTAAACTTCATATGTTCGGTCACAGCCAGTCCGCCATCTTTGCTCAGGAGCCAATTGATGAGCAACTTGGCAGCGTTCGGATGCGGAGCCTTGATATAGAGGAGCACGCCATACATATTGATTGAGCGAACTTCAGGGACATCCACCGGCTGCACGTTTTTCCCGAGCCCCTCCGCGGCAAACTGTTCAATAATGGGTGGAGTTGGGCCGGTGGCAAACGCCGTTTGGCCGCGGATAAGCGCCTCGGTAGCCTGCCGGCCTTCGCGCACAAACACCGGCTGCTGGTCAACAAAGAGCTTCTTGATGTACTCCGCAGCCTCATCCTTCATATGGTGATTCATGTTCACGGCCACGATATACGTGAAGCCGGTCTGATACTCCATGAAGGTGAGCTTGCCCTTCCATTGCGGGTCGGCAAGATCCTTGATGCTCTTCGGCTTCTCCTTCACGAGATCTGAGTTATAGAAGAGCGTCAGATTCTGGTCCCAGGTGACGCCAAACACCTTCTGCTTGGCCTTATCCATAAAGCAGTTCTCAAAGCCGCCAATCCAGCCCTTGTCATCCCGTGCATCGGGATGAATGATTGCCGGCCTGATATCGTCAAACGCGCCGGCAGGCATCATGCTGCCCATGATGGGCCCGCCCGGCGATAAGAGCGCGACATCGTATGAGAACACTCCGCCGGCCTGCTCCTGAAGCACAGGAGGGGCGAGGAAGCTCGCCGAGGCAACCGATTTGTGCTCCACCTCGACACCCGGGTATGTGGCCTGGAACTTATCCAGGATCTTGCGATACCCGTCGCCGGCGAGTGTGGTGACGGCAACCTTGCCTTCCTTCTGAGCGCCGTCCACCACCTTGTCCCACTCGGCTGTTGCGCTCGCTGCCTGAGCCGGCGCCTTCGAGGCTGGAGCCGTCTCCTGCTTCGGTGCGGCAACGGCCGTTGGCGGCACCTCCTGCTTCGGCGCAGCCTTTGGCTCCGGCGAGGGAGCAGCGGCCGGCGCACAGGCTGCCGCGAGCGCCATCATCCCAACCAATCCGCTCATTCGTATGAAATCGCGGCGGCGAATTCGTGATCGTGCGCTCAATTGTGGATTTATAGGTACGTCCGTCATCGGGACCTCCGATTCACCGCGTTCAGAGGGTGGCAAAACCAAACATAAGGCGATGCCTGTTGGCAAGTCTGAACAAGAAAGGGTTCGCTGGGGAGCCAGTGTAGCATCGATATTGCCGGTTGGAAAGCAATTCTAAGAACGGTAACTGTTCAGAAGTCGGGGGATGTTCACCGCAGAGACGTGAGAAGTTGCCAAACACGGGCAGAATCGTTTCAAAGTCACCGACAAGCCGGATCCCGAGCAACGCAAGGTCGGCCCGTGGAAGCGGGCTTCTAGCCCGCAAGTGCACAAAGCTCGTCTCCGCGTCCCGTGGCTCCCCCGCGTACTGCATGCGGGCAAGATTGATGCCCCGGATCAGCTTGGACACGCCGAAGTCGTCGTGTGAGATAAGTCGACTCCACTTCCCCCGCAGCCGTGGTCACGGCCCGCGTGGAGCCCAGCCCATCGTTGTGGTGTATGGCGACGGCTGATCCACCGGCCGTGCAGGCCAGGCCCCACACGTACTGCTTGGCGGTGTCCTGGAGGAGCACGGGCAGGCCGCGATTCACGTCGTACATATACTCCGGCGTGGCTCACGGGGTGCTGCTGCACAGCCGCTTGCCATCTCCGTCGTAGGCGTAGTTCGTCGTGTTGCCGCCCGAGATCGCCGCCTGGGTGAGCCTGTTAGCCAGGTCGTACGTGAAGGTGTCACTGCCGCGGCCGATGTGGTTACCATTGGCGTCGTTCGTGTAGGCCACGGTTCCCACCTCGGTGAGGCGGTCCAGCGTGTCGTACTTATCGGTGGTTGAACGCCGACGTGAGCTCGACCTCGGAAAACACGCGGCCATCCACTCCCAGGTCCAGAAACACACTCCGCACTCGCTAAGAATCGAACGCGCACGGGAAGCTTTCAGCGAGAGGGACAGGTGGACAGCGACTTCATCTATAGTTGGGGCCCGGCCGAGACTGAGGAGCTTGTTCACGAGCAGGGCCACGTGGTCACCCTGAACCTGGGAGAGTGCAAGCTACCCACCATTGCAGACCTCCCGACCTTCAGAACGGTCCATCTGGAGCGCGATCCCGGGCCCGGCGCATGTGGCGCCAAGCCCGCTGGCGTGATAACCAATACCGCCGTGGGCGGCGCCCTAGCGAACGCCGTCTATGACCCCGTAGGCGTAAGCATCCTGGAGAGCCCCATCACATCGGAGCGCGTTCTAGCGGCCATGCGGGAGTGATAGAACCTCCGCTTCACAAGAGCCGGCATGTATGACACACATCAGTGAGTTGATCAAGCCTAACTGATGATCCCCGTTGATGTTGTAGCATCATTAATTTGATGCTACAACATCAACGGGGATCATCAGCATCGCGTCTCGCAAGGAACCTGATAATGCGCACGACTTTAGACGTGGACGACGACGTTCTGCTCGCGGCACGTGAGCTTGCGCGTCAGCGGGGTATCTCGTTGGGAAAGGCAGTTTCCGACCTGGCCAGGCGCGGCTTTCCTCGCCCGGATGAGTTGAACGTTCGTAATGGCATGCCGCTTCTCCCCGTGAAGTCACCCGGGACCGTCGTCACGCTCGAGCTCGTCAATCAGCTTCGTGATGACGAGCCGTGAATGAGTATCTTCTGGATGTGAATGTGCTCATCGCCATGAGTGATCCCGCACACGTCCATCATGAAGCAGCTCAACGTTGGTTTTCCGTCGCCGGTGCACAGGCGTGGGCGACGTGCCCCATGACTGAGAACGGATTCACCCGTATCATCTCCCACCCGCGGTATCCAAACTGCCCTGGCGATGCTTCGGTCGTTCTCGGAATGTTGCGTCGATTCTGCAACCAGCCCGGGCACGCGTTCTGGCCCGACGACGTCTCACTTCGGGACGCACTGGTTGACAAGGTGCTCATGACCCACGGCCAGGTGACCGATCTCTACCTCCTCGCACTGGCGGCTCGCCACGGCGGGAAACTGGCCACGTTTGATCGGCGCATCACGGCATCTCCAATTCCTGGAGCAAGCGACGCAATTCTTTTGATCCCATCCTGAACTTGGTCACCGTGGAACCGGTCTACTTGGTCAGCTTTCCACTTTCTCATTCGCATTCATGCGCCTGGTCCCGGCCCTGACCGAGCTCATCCGCTTGCCCACCGGATCGCACGTGTAGGTGCTCATGGCCCAGTGGTGGTGGCCTGGGTCAGGCGATACAGGTAGTCGTAGCTCTGCGCTGGCCTGGCGGGTGAGGGTGATGGTCACCGTCTGGTCCGTCTGACCGGCCGCGGTCAGGGTGGCCGTGTAGGTGCCCGTGGAATGGATGGCGCCGCGCAATTGCACCTACACGTAGCGGCCGTGCGACCCACAATGATGGGTGAGTACCTGGGCGTCGGGCCGTCTATGTACGTGCTCCACCATGTGGTTCCGTCCTCAGGGCCTTTTTCGTTGTCCGGACAACTACCCCGAATTATTCACCGGGCATAAGGCGCGGCTCGAAGGGATTCCTGGGCCGGTGCATCATTCGGGTGAGCGGCATCCTCGGGCGCAGGGCACAAGACCGCCGCGCTACCGTGAGACGCCGCACGCCCGAATGATGCACCGGTCATGAGGCGTTCGCCCGGGTGGCACGGAGGGTTGCCTTCTGCCGCTGATGCGCTAGGACGGAACGCCTCATGCGGTGATGGACCCCGCGCACTCCTGTGGGGCCTCGCAGTTCTGGCTATCGAAGGCAATCCGTTGCTAGAAGTCTGAGCAGAACCCAATCCGGCTGAGCCCGCGCGGAGGCAACCCGCGCTTTTGGACTGCGGTGGTCCAAATGTTGCTCGGCATGCCCGTCTCTTCCTGATCTCTGGGGATGTGCTTGATCGTGGTACGCATCGTGCCTTCGTCCCTCGGTGCAATTCCGAGGAGATGAGGTATCGATGAAGGGTCAAAGTCGATCAAAAACTCAAAGCGCCAAGCAGAAGGATTTAGAGCCCCAGAAGCGGACTGACGCGGACCAGCCGCTCACCACGAATCACGGCTTGAGGATTGGCGATAACCAGAACTCGCTGAAAGCCGGCTCGCGCGGGCCAACCCTGCTCGAGGATTTCATCCTTCGGGAAAAGATCAACCATTTCGATCATGAGCGCATCCCGGAGCGCGTTGTCCATGCGCGTGGAGCTGCGGCGCACGGCGTCTTCCAAATGTATGAATCCATGGCAGAATACACCGCGGCCAAGTTCCTTCAAGACCCATCACGCGAAACCCCGGTGTTCGTGCGATTCTCCACCGTGGCCAGGTCACGCGGGTCCGCGGACACCGTGCGGGATGTCCGTGGATTCGCGGTCAAGTTTTACACCGAGGAAGGCGTATTTGACCTCGTTGGGAACAATATTCCGATCTTCTTCATCCAGGACGCCACCAAGTTTCCAGACCTGATCCACGCGGTCAAGCCTGAGCCGCACAACGAAATCCCTCAGGCGGCGTCCGCGCATGATACGTTCTGGGATTTTGTCTGGCTGACGCCGGAATCCATGCACATGATCATGTGGCATCTCTCCGACCGGGCCATTCCGCGCAGCTTCGCAACGATGGAAGGCTTTGGCGTGAACACCTTCGTCTTTGTGAACGATGCCGGCCAGCGACGATTTGTCAAATTCCACTGGAAGCCCATGCTCGGCAAGCATTCACTGGTCTGGGACGAGGCGCAGAAACTCGCTGGCAAAGACTCCGATTTCCATCGTCGTGATCTCTGGGAAGCGATCGAGAAAGGCAATTTCGCAGAGTGGGAATTCGCCGTGCAATTGATCGAGGAGAAGGACGAGCAATCCTTCGATTTTGACCCGCTTGATGCCACCAAAGTCTGGCCGGAGTCATTGGTGCCACTGCACCGGGTAGGCAAGCTCACGCTCAATCGCAATCCGGATAACTTCTTTGCCGAAACGGAACAGGTGGCCTTCCTCCCTACGAATATGGTCCAGGGCATCGACTTCTCGAACGATCCGCTCCTCCAGGGACGATTGTTCTCCTATCTGGATACGCAGCTTAGCCGCCTGGGTAGCCAGAACTTCCCAGACTTACCAATCAACCGTTCCATTGCGCCCGTGCACAACAATCAGCGGGACGGGCACATGCGATACACCGTGAACACCGGCAACGTAAGTTATCAACCCAACTCACTCGCGGGCGGTTGCCCGTTTCAGGCTGGCGCTGATATGGGCGCGTTTGTCAGCTTCCCGGAGCGCATCGATGCTCAGAAGGTGCGCGAGCGCAGCGAGAGCTTTCGCGATCACTTCAGCCAGGCGCGCCTCTTCTGGCGAAGTCAGTCCCCCGTTGAGCAGGAGCACATTGTGCTGGCCTTCCGCTTTGAGCTGGGCAAAGTGGAGTCGCTCCCGGTCCGTGAACGGATGGTGGACCTCATCACCCACGTGGACATGGATCTGGCTACAAAGGTGGCCGCCGGTATCGGCGTGGCCGATCCAGCCACAACCGGCGGTGCCGAGAGTGCACGGCAACGGCTGGAACAGGGCTGGGACCAGTTTGGCGCCACGTCCCGATCCAACTTCCAAACGATTGACCAGCCGGCCACGGCACCGGAACTGAGCATGGCGAACACCGTGGAGCCCACCATCAAGGGCCGCAAGGTCGCGTTCCTTGTGGCGAAGGGTGTGGACACCGGACATGTGACGGCCATGAAAGCCGCGCTCAGCAAGGGCGGCGCGGCGGTAGAGATCATCGCGCCCATGCTTGGGGATCTCCAGAGCGCCACGGGCTCGCCGCTGGCCGTGGATAAATCACTCATCACCACCGCCTCCATCATGTACGACGCGGTGTTCGTGCCAGGCGGGGACCAGAGTGTGTCAGTACTGACCCAGAACGGTGACGCGGTCCATTTCATCAGCGAAGCATTTAAGCACTGCAAACCAGTCGCGGCGGCCGGTGCTGGCATCAACTTGCTTCTGGCCGCCAACATCGCGGGTCCACCCGTAAATGGCAAAAGCTCCGCGTCCGATCTGCAAGCCCTGGATGGCGTCGTGATCATGGGCTCTGGGCAGAACATAAATGACACGGCGACTCGATTTGTGGAAGCGATGAAGCAGCATCGCTTCTTTGCGCGCGCGAACAAGGAGCTGATTCCCGCGTAGGCCACCGCTGAACGAGATCCAGGATCAGACGCGCCATCGGCACGCCT
>JBJXFJ010000487.1:0-14045 GCA_046154735.1 Chloroflexota bacterium
TGGAGCTCATTGGCCCACAGCTCGAGCATGCAGCGGTTTTCCCGCGCCGCATCAACGTACACATTGTCCAGGTGCACTCCGATAACGAAGTTACCATGCGCACATGGGAGCGTGGCAGCGGCATCACGCTGGCCTGCGGCACCGGCGCCAGTGCAGTGTGCGTGGCGGGCGTACTGACAGGGCACACCGGTCGTAAGCTGCTGGCGCACCTGCCGGGTGGTGACCTGCGCCTGGAATGGCGCGAGTCTGACAATCATGTGTTCATGACAGGGTCAGCTACCGAGGTGTTCACGGGCGAGTGGACTGGCTAGCTCCCGATTCCTACGAATCCAGGTTGGCACACGGTGTCCATGCTACTGATGACTTCAAGACCTCCCGTTTTGACCGCCTCTATCCGAAAGCGGTGTAATCAGCTCAGCGCTCCAGGTTGACGCTCGCGGGCACTACCATTGAACATGTGTGTACCGATTCGATTCCAAGCTAAGGACCCCATGACCGCAACCCTAGAGTCCCGACCCACCGATCTCTTAGAAGCCATCCGGACACGCCGCAGCATTGGCAAAGTAAGCCAGGAAGCGCCTTCAAAGGAGCTCATCAGTGAGCTCCTGGACGCTGCCACCTGGGCGCCCAATCATCGATTGACCCAACCATGGCGATTCTTTGTGTCCACCGGCGATGCTCGACTCGAGCTGGGCGAAGCTATGTCACAGGCGCAGATCAACGCTGAGCAGCCGGCGCCAGAACATGCGGCCTTCCTGCGGGAAGCCGCGGCCAAGAAGGTGCTTCGTGCTCCCGTGATCCTCACCGTGGCGGTGGAGCCTAGCGCAGATCCGAAGGTGCCTGAGATTGAGGAGATCTGTGCCACGGCGGCGGCCACACAGAACATTCTTTTGGCGGCGCACGCACTGGATCTCGCCGCGGTCTGGCGGACCGGCGATGTATGCTCCTCCCCAGAGGTGCGGGCCCTCTACGGGCTCAGTGACCGCGCTCAGGTGATTGGTTTCGTCTATCTGGGGTTCCCGGAAGATGGCGGAGCCACCAAGCCGCGCAAGAACGCGGCTGAGCTTACCACCTGGCTCGGCTGGTAGAGACAAGCCGGGATCGGGATGAATAATCCCGATCCCGTGCCAGAATGTATCGCGCTACGCGGCTCCAAAGAGCATGACGCGGCCATTGCGATCGGCGACGACTAACGAGCCGTCCGGCCGAATGGCCGGGGCCGACCAGACTGAAACACCCGCGTCATAATCAAAGATCTGCTGCCCGTTGCTTGAATCAAGGGCGAAGATGTGGCCCACTGTGCTGGCTGTATACAGTGTGCCGTTTCGATCCACCGCGGTGGAGCTATAGACCGAGCCGTAGATATCAAACTTCCAGCGGAGCTGCCCGTTGGCGCGATTCAGCGCGTAGATTCCGCCTTTGTTAGCGCCAAAGAACAGGGTCTGGTTATCCGGGCTGAGATTGGCCGTGGTCCAGATGCCTGCCCGCTCACGCTCGGCCTCGTAGATCCAGGCGGAGCTGCCGTCCGGACGAATTGCGTAAAAGTTGCTGTTGTTGGCGCCGATGTAGATCATCCCGTCCGAGCCGATCATTGGAGAAGCGCCGCTCCCGATGCCATTGGCTCCCCCGCCACCGCCGGGCCCCGAACCGCCTTCTGCCACGAGGAGCGGGGTGGGGCCGAGGAACTGTCCGAAATCAAACGTCCAGCGGATAGCGCCTTCCTGCCCGTTGCCGTCGGGTGGGGTCACCGCGTAGAGCTTGCCGTCCGAGCTTGGCGAATAGAGAGTGCCATCTGGACCAATTGCCGGTGATCCTTTCAGCGTTGGGCCAACCTGTGCGGACCATTTGACTTGACCAGACGGTGTCACCGCCAGGAGCTTGCCGGAAGCACCCACAATGTGAATCGTGCCGTCATCGCCAATCACCGGTGACGAGGTGATGCGGCCGGGGCCCATATCCACGTTCCAGACGGAGCGAGCTTCCGACTCGCTGGCGGGCGCCCGCACCGCGTGCAACGCTCCATTGACCTGCCCGGGCTGGGTCTCGCCGGAAAAACCGAGATACACTGTTCCATCTTGCCCCACGGCCGGAGTCGCGTGGAGTGAGGTCATCCTCGCGGGATGATAGCGCCAGGCCACCTGCAGCGCGTTACCGCTGCCCGGGTCCCGAAGAGCGAAGAGATTACCCTGAAAGTTGGAGATGTAGATCGTGCCATCACCACCAATCGCGGCGGCGCTCTGCACATCCGCTCGGGCATTGCCAGGCTCCTCGGTGGGGTAGGTGCTCGATTCAAATGATCGTACCAGCACCGCCCGACGTGGACCGGTGTATTGGCTCAACCCCGTGTGCCGGGCGTTCACCTGATACATCGGGTGGCCTGCCGCGCTCGAGATACCAGCTACAGGGGATGGTGCCAGAGGCGCTGCCGCGGCCGGACTCGCGGCCGCGGGCACGGGACTGGAGGATGCCGGCTTCGAAGATAATGGTGTGGCTGGTGCATTGGTAGGGCTGGAAGTGCCAGGTGATTGGCAGGCAGCGAGGAGCTGTATCGCACCGAGGGCTGCGAGCGGCGGAATGACGCGCAGGAACCCGCGACGGGTCATGCTCGGGATTGGCTGTCTGTGGACCGACATGCTCACATGCTCCTGATTGCAGAATTATCCCATAACCCGCCGAGGCAGCACGGATCATGCCGTTCCCGGTGCTGTGCGAATCATTTGTCAATGAGTACGCGCTCCTACCTCGGCTGGATCTTCTGGACACATGAGTCATAGAGCCGATGCACCGGGTCGGAGAACGGAAACCAGGAGAGCTCGGCACCGTCCGTCATCCGGCATAGGTGCGCCCAGAACCCGGGACAATGTGCACTCGAGCATTGGAGTGCGGCGTGCGGGAGCGCCGCTTTGGATTCTTCCCGAACCCAGTACGGGGGATAAGGAAAGCGGCGCTCTCGCTCGCCGCACTCCAGAAATGTCGGGCACGCACACGATTCGGTCGCAGCGTGTCATCCTCGTCCGTCCTCCGTCCGTCCTCCGTCGGCTATACTTTTCTCGTGCGAGTACTTTTAGCCGGTCCGCGGGGATATTGCGCGGGCGTTTCGCGCGCGGTCGAGATCGTTGATCGCGCGCTCGAGATTTTTAGCCCGCCGATCTATGTCAAGCACGAGATCATCCACAACCATCATGTGGTGCAGCGGCTGCGTTCACGCGGGGTGGTATTCATTGAAGACGTCTCAGAAGCGCCAGGCAACTCCGTTCTGATCTTTAGCGCTCACGGTGTCCCGCCAAGCGATCGAATTGCCGCGGTGGCCCGCGGTCTCACCGTCATTGATGCCACCTGTCCGCTGGTCACCAAAGTGCACCTCGAGGCCATCCGTTACGCTCAGCGGGGCTATTTCATTGTCTACATCGGCCATCGCGGCCATCCTGAGCCGCTGGGAACGCTGGGTGAGATCGACCCGGAGCACGGCACGCTCATTGAAGGCGTCGACGAGGTAGTCGATCTCGAAGTGCCAAACCCTGAACGGGTTGTTGCGCTCACTCAGACAACGTTGGCCGTTGATGATGTTCGCCAGATCATCGAACGGCTGCGCGAACGCTTTCCGCTGCTCGAGGTCCCGCCTAAAGAGGATATTTGCTATGCCACCACAAACCGCCAATCAGCCGTCAAAGCTCTCGCTGAGCAATCTGACCTGGTGCTTGTGATAGGCTCGCGAGCCAGCTCCAATAGCAATCGTCTGGTGGAGGTTGCCCGGGTGGCCGGCTGCAAAGCGCGCCTCGTGGAATCGCCCGAGGATATCTCTGCGGAATGGCTCACTGGGATTGGCACCGTGGGCATCAGCTCGGGCGCTTCAACGCCGGAGGATCTCGTGGAGGACGCTGTGCTCCGTCTGCAGGGTCTGGGGGCAACCCGGGTGGAGAACCTCGTCGTTCTCGAAGAAGCTGTGCACTTTCCGTTACCGATTGAGCTCGAATCGAGCATCTCACGGTGATCAACCGCAGAGATGCAGAGACGCGGAGACCAAATGGGGCAGATGTGTGGTGCTTGCGCGGGAGTTGGGCGAACGCGTCGATGATTTTTCCTATCTCCGCGTCTCTGCGTCTCCGCGGTTCAGTCGATCGAGTACAGTTAGACCCATGAAACTGACGCTTTCGACAGGGTCAGTGTGGACCTACGGCCTCAATCGCGCGTTTGAAATGGCGGCGCTTTCTGGGTTTGACGCGGTGGAAGTGATCGTGGATGAGCGCTGGGATACGCGCCAATCCGAGTATCTCAAGCGGTTGATGGATGCCACCGGCGTGCGGGTGACCAGCTTGCACTCACCGTTTGCAGCATTACGTGACTCAGGTGGCTACCGCGCCTGTATCAAAGAGACGATGACCCTCGCCGATCAGATTGGCGCTACCACGGTGGTGGTTCACCCGGAAGCCAATGGGAAGGGCTACGGCACCTGGCTCCGCCTGCACTGGGAGGAGCTTCATCGTGAGCACCGCGCCGTGCTTGCAGTTGAGAACATGCCTTATCGCATTGTAAAGAAGCTCCCACGCCACCGGACGCATCGACCGGAGCAGCTTCTGAAGTTCCCGCGGGCTACATTTGATACTGCGCATTTTGGACTCGCCAGCATCGATATCATGGATGCGCTTGAGGTCGTTCGACCGTCACTCCATCACATCCATCTTTCAGACTCCAAGAAGACCAAGGAGCATCTCTGCCCTGGCGACGGCACGCTCCCCATTGTCCCGTTTCTCCGCCGACTGCATGAGATTGATTTCCAGGGCATCTGCGTACTCGAGCTGTCGCCTGAGGGCCTGCCCGTACAGAACGAGGATGAAGTGGTCCAGCGGCTCCGGGACGTGCACGCCATGTGCCGTGAAGCTGTGGCCGCGCCACGGGAGCCCGCGCTCGTTTCCGCCTAACGCGCGTTGCGAGTGAGGATCGCCAAGTCTGCCAGAAGCCGCCGGGCGGATGTGAAGGTGATGCCAGACCATCCCGCGCGGATCGCTCCGGCGACATTCGCGGAACTGTCGTCAATCAGCGTCAAATTCTGACTCGGTGAACGGAGAGCTTGTTCCACGCCCAGGAAGACAGCAGGATCGGGTTTTGTTGCCCCGAACATCGCTGAGACGAACGCATCATCAAGCTCCCGACCGACGATCTCGAGCTCGTGCGCCAGGGCATCGTGGAGCACCAAAGCATTGTTGGTGAGTAGGACCGTGCGAACTTGTCGACGCAGATCCCGTGCAATTGTGATGACGTCTGGATTGGGCGTGAACGCGGAGCACCAGAGCGCGCGATAAGCTGGGTAATCACATTGGAGCCCAAGCAACGCTGCTCCCTCCTGGAATTCCGCAATCCTTGAGAGCTCTCCCCGGTCCGCGCGCTCAATGAGCCTGGATTCATTGAGCCGGCCGCTCACTTCCTCAACGGAAAGGCTGCTGGCGTGACTCAGCGCGCTGAGCCGTCGTTCAGGTTGAAACTGGCAGAGCACGCCGCCCAGATCAAAGACCATGACCTGGGCTGATGCTGGATCGGAAGCAGGAGCCACATGCCTACCTTAACCAACACGGGACAGCCTTAGCACGTCGGAATGATCTCCTCCATCGTTCTATAACTATCAAGAGATCGCGCCGATACTTCTCGCAGTGAGGCGCCGCGAGCGTGGGCCGCGCACGCGGCCGGTGAATAGTGCACCTGGAGCAGTACATGATCGAGCACCGAGAATGGGTCCCAGTCATCGTTGAGATTCCGCGGGGCAGCCGTAATAAGTATGAGCTTGACAAAGAGACCGGCCGCATCTTCCTGGACCGCGTGCTTTATTCGTCGGTGCACTACCCCACCGATTACGGATTCATCCCGGATACGCTGGCGGATGATGGCGACCCAGTGGACGTGCTGATCGTCATCAATGAGCCCACCTTTCCAGGCTGCCTGGTGCACGCGCGGCCCATTGGCGTATTGGATATGCGTGATGAGAAGGGCGTGGACCATAAGGTACTGGCCGTGCCCGTGGGCGACCCGCGCTTTGATGAAGTGCGAGCCCTCTCCCATCTCTCAGCGCACTGGCTGCTCGAGATTGAGAACTTCTTTCGAACGTACAAGACCCTGGAGGACAAGTTCACGGAAGTTGTGGGGTGGGAAAACGAGGCCGTTGCCTGGCAGATCATCCACGAGGGGTACGCGCTGTATGGAGGGAGGACGGAAGGCTCATCCGACTGATTAGGCGCTGGCATCCCTCGTTCACCATCCTCAGGAGGTCATCATGGATCAAGCAAGTCGATTCACGTTTTCCAGCCCGGGCTCATGGCCGCTGGAGCGGTCAGTCGAGTGGGCGAAGGAGCACGGTTTCAGCCGCGTTGACTTCAACGCGGACGGAGCGCCGAATTATCCGGGCAGCTTCTCTGCAGATCGGATGAACGAGCTCCGTGGGCGAGCTGAATCAAGCGGCATCACGCTGGGCATTCACACGCTTTCCGCAGTCAATATGGCTGAAATAACACCGGTCATGGCGGCGGCGGCTGATCAGTATCTACAGGAAAACTTCGATCTCGCCGCGTCGCTCGGATGTGGTTACCTCGTGTGCCATGGCGGGTTCCATTTCAGCACCGACTATGACGCCCGCTTCGAGGCCAGCCTGGCTCGCGCCGAGCTGATGGTACACCTGGCGGAAGAGCGCAATCTCGACGTGTACTTCGAAAATCATAACTGGGAGCCGGAGCACGCGGAGATTCACTATGTGCCGCATAACGTGGTGGAAACCCGTCGCTATTTTGAGCGGTTCACGTCTCCACGCTTCAAGTGGGCCTGCAATATCGGCCATGCCGCGCTAGTACCGGATAACTGGACGGGCTTCCTTGATGCCTTCGGTACCGCGCGGATTGGTCATGTCCGACTTCATGACACACACGGTCAGTATGAGGAGCACCTCCTTCCCGGGCGCGGTATTCTGGATTTCCGGGCCATTTTCACGCGATTAAGGGATGATGGTTACACAGGTCCCTTTACACTCGATTTTGGTAGCCCTGATGACCGAGCTCGCGGAATGGACGAATTTGCCCGGCTGCTGGAACAGCTGGATGGTTGACGGAAGACGGAGGACGGTAGACGGAAGACGGAGGAGGTGAGATCATTGCTTCCGTCTTCCGTCTTCCGTCTTCCGTCCCGTTCAGTCCCGCAAAAGCTGCCGCGCAATGAGCAGTCGCTGGATTTCGTTGGTGCCCTCGCCGCTGATCCTGAGGGGTGCGTCGCGGTAGTAGCGTTCCACGGGTAGGTCCTGGGTGTAGCCGTAGCCGCCGTGAATGCGCATGCATTCGGTGGCCACGGTGAGCGCGGTTTCGCTGGCAAAGAGCTTGGCCATGCCGGCCTCCAGATCAGCCCGCTCTCCGCGATCTTTTTTCTCCGCGGCATTTTTCACCAGTAGTCGCGCGGCTTGAACGCTGGTGGCCATATCCGCCAGCTTGAGCTGGATGGCCTGGTGCTCAGCGATCGGCTTGCCAAAGGTGGTGCGCTGTTTGGCGTAGGTGAGCGAAGCCTCCAGCGCGGCTTGTGCCACTCCCACGGCTCGGGAGGCCACATTGATGCGTCCAACCTCGAGGCCGCTCATGATGTACTTGAACCCCTCGCCTTCCCGGCCCATGAGGTTGGAGCTGGGCACGCGGCAGTCCTGAAACACGAGCTCACAGGTTTCCACGCCCTTGTAGCCCAGTTTCTTCAGATCACGGGCCACACTGAACCCGGGCGTGCCGGCCTCCACCATGATGATGCTGATGCCGCGATGGGCCGGCTGAGCCGCTTTATCCGTCTTGCACAGAACGGCGAAGATCTTGCCATGCCGACCGTTGGTGATGAACAGCTTGCCGCCGTTGATGATGTAGCTGTCGCCTTCGCGCACGGCACTTGTCTCGATAGACTGGAGATCACTGCCCGCACCGGCTTCAGTGAGACAGATGGCCGCGCGCCGAACGCCGCGAACCATGTCAGGCAGAAGTTCTGAACGCATGGACTCTGAAGCAAATTGCTCCAGCATATACGCCACCAACAGGTGCGTATTGACAACCCCGGTGAGACTCATCCATCCGCGAGCGAGCTCCTCTACGATCTGGGCGTAGACCGTCATGGGCAAGCCAAGCCCGCCCCAGGCCGGGCTGATGGTGGCGCCAAACAGGCCTAGATCGGCCATTTGGGCGATGAGCGCGTGAGGGTACTCGTCGTTGTGCTCGAGCTCCGAGGCAGCGGGTATTACCTCTTGGTCCACGAAGCGCCGGACTTCGCGAATGAGCAGCGCGGAGGTGTCGTTGTCCAGGGTCATGGTTAGGGCCTTCGTCTGCAGTACAGCTCAATTGCGAGCACAGGGTGAGGGGTCCAGCTCAATCCAGATACTCGTACGCTGGGATGGTCAAGAACTCGATAAACTCATCGGCCAGGGCCACGCCCTCGAAGATTGCGGCCGCTTCTTTGAACCGGCCAGCTTCGTAGGCGGCGCTCCCCATGTGCTCGCGCAGATGAGCGAGCTCCTCAGCCTCCAAGGTGCGGACCAGCTCGGTTGTCACGGTGCGCCCGTCGTCAAGTTGAGTGGCGTGGCGGATCCACTGCCAGAGCTGAGAGCGCGAGATCTCTGCCGTGGCGGCATCCTCCATGAGATTGTTGATGGCCGCGGCGCCCACGCCGCGCAGCCAGGACTCCAGGTAAAGAATGCCCACGCTGATATTGGTGCGTAACCCCGTCTCAGTCACGGTACCACTCGGCACGCTGAGGTCAATCAGGCTGGCGGCGCTAGGAACCACGTCTTCGCGCAGGCGATCCACCTGATTCGCGCGCTCGCCGAGGGCGCTCTGGAACACCTCGCGCGCCACCGGTACGAGATCCGGGTGTGCCACCCAGGTGCCATCGAATCCGTCACCGGACTCTCGGGTCTTGTCATCGCGCACACGGGAAAGCGCGTTTTCGGTGACTTCAGCGTCGCGCCGATTTGGAATGAAAGCGGACATGCCGCCAATAGCATGCGCGCCACGGCGGTGACAGGCGCGCACCAGCATCTCTGTGTAGGCCCGCATAAAGGGCGCGGTCATGGTGACCTGGACGCGGTCTGGAAGCACTTTATCCGGCCGATCGCAGAATTTCTTAATGGCACTGAACATGTAGTCCCAGCGCCCGGCATTTAGGCCGCTGCTATGGTCACGCAGCTCATAGAGAATTTCCTCCATCTCAAACGCGGCCAGGATGGTCTCAATGAGCACCGTGGCGCGGTAGGTGCCCACGGGCACACCCAGGTAATTTTGAGCCAGCACGAAGGCATCATTCCAGAGGCGCGCTTCCAGATGGCTCTCCATTTTGGGTAAGTAGAAGTATGGTGCGGAGTCTCGGGCCAGCAGTCGTTGCGTGTTGTGAAAGACATACAGGCCGAAGTCAAAGAGGCTCGCGGACATCGGCTCGCCATCCACCAGCAGGTGCTTCTCCACAAGGTGCCAGCCGCGTGGTCGCACCAGTAGCGTTGCCACCTCATCGTTCAAGCGGTAGACGCGCCCATCCGGGTAGACGCGCCCATCCGGATTGACCAGTTCAATGCTGCGATCGTTTGCGTCGATCAGGTTGATCTGACCGTCAATCATGTTTTCCCAGGAGGGCGTGTTGGCGTCCTCAAAATCGGCCATGAAGACGTTCGCCCCGCAGTTCAGGGCGTTAATGACCATTTTCCGGTCGGTCGGCCCGGTGATCTCTGTCCAGCGCTTTTGAAGATCGGCTGGGGCCGGGGCTACGCGCCACTCCCCGTCACGCACAGACTGCGTCTCGGGGAGAAACGCCGGCTCCTCACCGCTTCTGATCCGCGCCCAACGATCTTTTCGGGCCTGGAGGAGTGCGATTCGGCGTGGGCCGAGCTCGCGCTGGAGCTGAGCCAGGAACGTGAGCGCCTCGCTCGTCAGAATCTGGGCGAAATCGCCATCCGCACGCCCGCGCAGCTCCACGCCGTCAACAGCGGCCATTCCATCACCCTCCAGTTTTCGCTTGCTCGTCCCACTTGTACCCCACGGGGCCTCCCGCGCGCACCCTCGGTACTCGGCACGGCTCATGCAATGGCTGCATGCACCTGTCGACGTGGGGATGACACTGCCCTGGGGCATTCACATGAGGTGCCGGGCACGCGGACCCGTCCTCCACGGCCAAGGATGGAGCAAGTATGAGCACGCAGCACCTGGATGACGCGATCAAAGTTGAAATGGCGGTTCAGACCTCGGAGGGATCGAAGCTCGGTGTGGTGACCGATGTCTGGACGAATGTGGGCGTCGGTGAAAGCTGGGGAGCCGTGGGCACCTCTACTCCAGAGCGCGGAGCGGATGCGACCGACACGGCCCCGTATGCCTTCAGCGAAGCAATGCCGGGGGAAGGTGACAATTACTTCCGCGCTCGACAGCCTGACGGCCGGGAGCTTTACATCCCGTTCTCAGCCGTGGGCGGCGTGGAGGACAACGCGGTCGTCCTGGCCGTAGATGAAGACACCGTGCCCGGCATGCAATGGGACATCATGCCTGATTTCATCAATATCAGCTCAGCGGCAGACAGCCAGGGCGGATCACACGTGGCGTAGCACAGTATCTCACGAGCCCACCGGACTCCCGAGGTGCCTGACCATGATGAAGGAAACGAACGATGCCAGAAGACACAATGAACCAGGTCGCGTCCGATAATTCGGAACGCTTCCGTCGATACAACGTGATTGCCGTCGTGGACAGTCTGGACCACGCGCGCGATGTGCTCAACGGACTTCAGAAGGGAGGGATCGATGCCTCCAGGACATCGCTCCTTGGGCCCACCGCGGATGCCGCCCGGGCGGACGAGGACTCGAGCTCAAGAGAGGCCGGGATGATGGGCGACGTGGCGAAGTCCACGGCGGTCGGCTCCGTTGCCGGTGGTGCGGCCGGCGGCATGGCCGGCTTCTTGGCCGGCCTCGCCGCCTTCGCCATTCCTGGCGTGGGCCCGGCCATTGGTACGGGCGTCTGGATTAGTACACTCGGCGGCGCGGTGCTTGGCGGCGGGGTAGGTGGCATGGTTGGCGGCGTCTCGAGCATCAGTGCCGGCAATGCCTGGGAGCTTACTTATCAGCTTCAGGAAGGGCGTGCCCTGGTCGGTGTGCACTCGGATGAGCGCTCGACCATTGAACACGCGCGCTCGATTCTCAGCGGGGAGACCATCCTCGCCATTGGCGAGTTCGACGAAAACGGACACCGGATTGGCGAGTGAAGAGTGAAGAGTGAAGAGTGAAGAATTGGGGAAGGGGCCAGCAACTCTTCACTCTTCACTCTTCACTTTGAACTTTTCACTCGCTAGACGCGTTACCATTCCCGCAAGGCGGGAGGCTGAATGAGTGTTCTGAGCGGAATGCCCCGGCGAGTCCGAGTGGTGGAGGTGGGTCCGCGCGACGGCCTCCAGAATGAAGTGTCCACCGTTCCCACCCGAGTCAAGTCGGAGCTCATTGAGCGGCTGGCCGCGGCTGGGCTGGATACGGTGGAGGCCGGCGCCTTTGTGCATCCAAAGGCGGTGCCGCGCATGGCTGATACGGCTGAGGTGCTCTCGGGCGTGGCCCGACGACCGGGCGTGCGCTATCCCGTGCTGGTGCCCAACGAGCGCGGGTTGGAGCGCGCCCTGGAGGCCGGGGTCACCGAGATCGCGGTGTTCACGGCCGCCAGTGACGCATTCAATCAGCGCAATATCAAGATGACGATTGCGGAGTCCATTGAGGTCATCGCCGCGGTGACTCGGCGTGCCGAATCTGAAGGCGTATGGGTGCGTGGTTACATTTCCACGTGTTTCGGCTGTCCATATCAGGGTGCCGTTGCCCCTGCGGCAGTACTCGATGTCGTCCAGCGCCTGGATGACCTGGGTGTTGCCGAGATCTCCCTGGGCGATACCATTGGCGTGGCCACCCCGCGCGATGTGGAGCCCGTCATTGAGCAGGTGCTGCGGCGTCTACCATTGGTCCGGCTGGCACTACATTTTCACGACACCCGCGGCACTGCTCTGGCAAACACGCTGACAGCCCTGCAGATGGGCTGTGCCACTTTTGATTCATCGGTGGGGGGACTGGGCGGCTGTCCCTTCGCTCCCGGCGCGGCGGGCAATCTGGCTACTGAGGACTTGCTGTACCTGCTGCATGGGCTCGGCATTGAAACGGGTGTGGACCTGGACGCCGTACACGCCGCGTCCGCTTTCATCGCCCAGCACCTGGACCATCCATTAACGAGCAAGGTCTACCAGGCGATGCTCGCGCGGTGATTTGTGAAGGAGACTGACGTCATAGGTCCAGTCCAGTGAGCGTGCGGAGTCGACAAATGAATGGGACTCTGTGCCTATGGCTCGTCGTAGCGAATGTCATGGCCGCACACGCTCCAAGGCGCTACTCGCCAAGAACAACGGCCAGCTCACCGGGCACATCCACGAGGGTCCCGGGTACCGGATGCTGGATGGTGATCTGGAGCCAATCCGACAGGGGACGGCTGCCGGTGTTGATCTGGCCGAGTTTCCAGCCAAGATCGGTGAGTCTCGTCTGCGCGGCCCCCAGCACCAGCCCACGCACGTCCGGCACCGAGATCCCTTGACTCACGGTGACTCGCAACGTGCCGTCCGCGCCACTCTGCGAGCCGGGGATGGGCGACTGCTGCACCACCTGGCCCCGCCGGTAGCGTTCACTGGGCCGTTCACCCAGCACCACCAATTCCAGTCTGCTGGCACTTGCCCGTTGCTTGGCTTCAGCGACTGTGCTGCCAACGACGTGTGGGTACTCAGTGACGAGTTGCTCGGAAAATAACGGGAGCGTGGAACTGAACTGGTGGAGCCCCGTGAACACGACTGCAAATAGCAAACTGCCAATCACGGCCGCGGTTGCCGGAATCAGCTCAGTTCGACGACCCCGCGGATACAGAGGGTGGGTCGTTCCATGAGTGGGTATCTGTCTATTGCGGAGTTCTTCGATGTGACCTGCCATACTGTGCCACCTGGTGACTCTCTATGCACATCGCTTGCCACACGCACTCCAAATCCCCGCTTTGAACCGGTAGACTAAGCACTGTGAAGGTGTCTGGGGTAATTCTCGTCGGGATACTGGCCCTCATGGCCATGCTGACGGTAAGCGGAGCTCGCGCTGATCCCCCGTCGATGATTCGCATTATCGGTGGCCCGGTGACGCTCGGCACGGATGACGGCCCGGCAGATGAGCGGCCAATGCATGTGGTGGAGCTAGCCGAGTTCCTGATTGACGCGCTTCCAGTGACGACCACGGAGTTTGCCGCGTTTCTGAATGCAATTGGGACGGTGAATGACCGTGGTGAGAACTTGTTCGACCTGCCCGATTCGGACGCGCGCATTCGGATCATTGGCAGCAGCTTCTCTCCCGTGCCGGGCTATGAGCAGCACCCGGTGGTGGAGCCAAGCTGGGCTGGCGCCCGTGACTATTGCGCCTGGCGTGGCACACGGCTGCCAACTGAGGCAGAGTGGGAGCGCGCCGCGCGAGGATCTGACGGCCGCACCTATCCCTGGGGCGAGGCCCCGCCCAACCGCCAACGCTCGCACTTTGGCGCGCGCTACAACGACTATCTAGCCATTGGCGGGTTTCCTGACGGAGCAACGCCGGAGGGTGTCCACGAGCTCGCCGGCAACGTCTGGCACTGGGTGAGCAGCCTGTACTGGCCGTATCCCTACCAGGCAGATGACGGACGCGAGGACCCATTTGTCCCGGGCGAGCGGGGTGCGCGCGGCGGCGGGCATGATTCACCCGCCGCTCATTTACGCGGCGCGTACCGCGGTCGCGGACTCTCCCGATCACCCACCGCGGGGCATCACAATATCGGCTTCCGCTGTGCGATGTCCCCCGTTGCTGAGGCCATGTAGCGTTCGTGATCCCGGTTCGCAGCGCGGGAGTGATCCCACCGTCAGCTTGGATCGTCTCGCGCTAATGCTCTGTCAATCATGGATTGTCGGGTAGAGGTCATCGGTGGTGTCGGGCATCTTGCCCGACAGTATGGGGCGTTCCTGCTCGTCGCCGCGCGGTACGTTTT
>JBJXFJ010000500.1:0-7748 GCA_046154735.1 Chloroflexota bacterium
CGTGGCTCGGCCTGGAGCACCTCATCGTAAATGATCGTGGAAATAACGTAGAAACCGAGTGGCGTGCCGAGAATCCGCTCGATCTCGAATGACTCCAGCGAACGAATGAAGGAGAGGAACTCCACGGCGATGATCGCGGGTAACATGATGGGTAGAACGATGCGCGCTAGCGTGCCCAGCGCGCCCGCCCCCGTGATGCGCGAGGCTTCCTCAAATGAGGCATTCATATTTCGAAAGAGCGGAGTAAAGAGCATCACCTTGAAACTGATGCCATGCGCAATGGTGTGGGCCCAGACGATGCCCCAGAATGAGTAAATGCTGAAGACCGGTAGGCCAAGCCGTGTGAGCACCTGATTGATCAGGCCGTACTCTGGATCCAGAAGTAAGATCCAGCTCAGCACCACGGTCAGCGTGGGCATAAAGAACGAAAGCCAGAACGCAAACTCGAACCAGTTGCGGCCGGGCAAGTTTGTTCTGGCGATGAGCCAGGCGAGGAATATCGCGGTCGGCAGGGCGATGACCTCGCGTCCCACGCTCAGGCTCAGTGTGTTCCAGACGGATTGGCGCAGCCCCTGCTCCTTGAGCAATGACTCCCAGGCGTCAAGTCCAAATCGTGTGGCTTCGCCTGGGGCCGATACCTCAAAGCTCTGCAACACAACCCGCGCTATCGGGTAAAGCACAATAAACGCGATGGCTGCCAGCAGGCAAGTCATGAGGATGGTTTGTGGCGCCAAGTGGCGCCACAAACGTTCAGTCCGGGGACGAGGTACAGCGACGGTGGCCATACATTCCTCCAGGTGCAGGCACCGAGCTCTGAGAGCTCAGCGCGGCAGCAGGGTTCGGATGAAGTCGCGCGTGTCGATCTTGGCCTTGTCGTTCACTTCGGCCTGAAAGTTGTAGGTGGTCTCGGCTGGAGCCATCCGGTCCGGCTTTGGCGCCGGCACGTCGATGCGGCCGCTGTTCTTGTCAAGCTCGCGTGACCAGGATGCCTGGCCTTCCTGGCTCAGGCACCAGTTAATGAAGAGCTTGCCGGCGCTGGGATGTGGCGCACGGCTCACATTCCAGAGACAGTCGGCAGGATCCACGGCTAGCAGCTCTTTGAACACCAAGAGCTTCACATTCGTCCCGGCGCCCTGCTGCTGGAAGTCGTTCAGGATGTCCTCATTGAGGCCGCCAAATGAGATTGCGTATCGGCCGCGGACCATGAACTCAGTGTTCTGGCGATCATCAGTGCCGAATGCCGGATCCATTTCGGAATAGAAGCGCCTGATGAGCTCATCCGCCTCTGCGCCAAGATTCTGCCGTATCACGGACATGGAGATGTAGCCGGCGCCTTCAGTGCGCGGATCCTTCTGGAGGATCTTGCCCTTCCACTTTGGATTCAGAATGTCTTTGAAGCTGGCAATCTCGCCATCCTTGACCATGTCTGTGTTGACAAACAGGATCGGGTAGATATCCGCACCGAAACCGAAGTACCAACGCTGCTCCAGGTCAAGAAAGTGTGACTTGTAGCCTCCGAGCCACTTGGAGTCATCGGTGACGTCCGTCCGGAAGATCGCATCCGTCAGGGGTTCAAATGCCCCAATAGGGCGAAGGATTCGCCCAACCGAGCCGGGCGAGGACACGGCGACGTCAAAGCTGAAGATGCCCGCCTCGCGCTCACTCTTGGCGCGTGCCGCAAAATCACTTCCGCGCAACGGCGAATGCTCCACGCCAATACCGGGGAAGGCTTGCTGGAACGTATCTAGCCAACGTCGGAACCCCGTGCCCAGGGGCGTCTGAATGGAGAGTGAGCCTTCTTGCTGCGCGGCGGCAACGAGGCTGCGCCATTCCTGGTACCAGGGTTCGTTCGCGGCCACCGTGTCAACGCCAGTGGGTGGGCTGGCGGATGGTGCCGAGGGCGCGCAGGCCACCGCTAAGCCGGCGGCGGCTGAGAGTCCAATGGCCCGTAGGGCCTCGCGGCGGGAGATCACTCCCGAAAGCTTTCGATCAAACGTCACGCGTCGCATAGCTCCTCCCTCTTTCTCCAGCGCTCTCCTCTGAGCACGGCCGACATCAGGTCGTAGTGGTGGGCATAACGGAATATGACAATGACGACTGGATCTGTGGCGAATTGCCTCCTGGAATCCATTGTAGGCCTGAGGTCGATCCTCTACAACTGATTCGCCGGAAGCAGCAGGGGCGTTTCAAAGTCGAGCTCACGGCGGGATGGTCTAGCACGGGGCCGTGTGCCTTGTGCCTGGAGCTCCCGGACCCGTGATCGTGATGAGCGACTCACGCGTCCAATGCGAGATTTGGAGCGCGGCGTGCGGGAGCGCCGTTTTCGTTATCCCCGGGACTGGGCTGGGTGAAATGGAAAGCGGCGCTCCCGCGCGCTGCGCTCCAAATGTTGGGCGGCGTCCCGAAATGCTGGGTACTCCCCGGACGGGGCGCTGCGTGAGCGGAGCATGTGCGCAGGATCGCGCTGGCTCGGCCCGAGACAGATGCCTCTCACCTGAAAGCCAGCGTCGTCCCCTGAGTCACGATGGGCGCTAGATTTTGAAGAGCTCCCGAGCGTTTCCGCTGTAGATAAGCTCTTTCTCGGCATTCGAGGTATGCGGGAGGGAGGCGATAGTTCTGACTGGCTCAATATCATGCATGTCATACGGATAATCAGTGCCCAGCATCACACGCTCTGCACCCATGGTTTCCACTAGATAATTGAGCGCCGGTACGGAGTGGGTGAGCGTATCGAAGTACAGCAAGCCCATGTATTCACTCGGCGGTTTTTGAATGTGCAGCTTGCCCTCCGGCCGCACATGCCAACCATGCTCCCAGCGCCCGCGGAGTAACGGGCATGTGCCGCCGCCATGGGCGAGATAGAACTTCAAGCGCGGGAATTCTTTCAACACGCCACCGAAGATCAAGCTCGCGGCGGCAACGGCGGTGTCAGTGGGGTTCCCGATGAGGTTGGCCAGGTGATACTTTCCCAGTCGGTCTTGCCCCAGCACATTGGTGGGGTGCAAGAATGCGGGCACGTCCAACTCCACCATTTTGGCCCAGAACGGCGCCAGGCTTGGGTCATCCAGGTTCATTCCTTCAATGTTGGTAGACATCTCGAGGCCGCGCATGTTGAGATCGCGTACTGCTCTCTCGAGCTCTTTCGCGGCTAACTCAGGCTCCTGCAGTGGTAGGTTGGCAATTGCAACGAACCGATCAGGGGTTTCGCGCGCGATGTCTGCCAGCGCGTTGTTTAGACTCTGGCAGGCCGCCAGAGCGGTTTCAGATGGCAAATCATAGAGAAAGAGGCCGGGAGCCACGGAGAGGACTTGCATATCCACACCCTCACGGTCCATCTCCGTGAGTCGCCTGTCCAGGCTGGTGATGGAATCGCCAATGTACGCCGGCCCACGGTCGGTGCGGTGAAGCACCTCGTCTGACCCATTGCGGGTGATGTGAACGTCATTCCCGCCAGCGTAGAACTTTTCCGGAATACAGTGCGCGTGCACGTCGATCTTCATCAGGCACACTCCGAACGAGGCATGTCGCTGATGATAGCGTGTCTGCCGGTGATGCGCTTGGGGTAACCACTCAGGGCGCGCACATTTCAGGCGCGCCCGCCATTTGCTGCAAAGTTGACAGCTCGGTGGTGCGGCGCTAGAGTGCGGAACGATAGGCGTGCCGCGCGTTTGTTTCGAAGAGAGGTACATGGCCGTGACTACCGGAGCACTCACTCAGTCTAATTCGCCGACTGGCTCAGCCAATCGAGAGCTGCTCATTTCTGCAGACTCACACGTGCTCGAGCCGCGTGATCTCTGGACTTCCCGTTTGCCCGCGGATTTGCGTGAGCTGGTTCCTGCTCTACCGATCCGACGCGAAGACAAGCCGGGCGCCACCGATCCGGCTGACCGTCTGGGCGTGATGCAGCGGGATACGGTGAGTATGGAGCTGCTCTATCCAACCTATGCGCTCACCCAGTTTGCCATGGAGGACAGGTCGCTCCAGGAGGCCTGCTTCCGGGTCTATAATGACTGGTTGGCCGAATATTGCGCGGCCACACCGGGGCGGCTCATTGGTATTCCCTGCCTCTCCACCTATGACATTGATCAGTCGGTCAAGGAGCTTGAGCGCTGCGCGGCCATGGGGCTCCGGGGCGCGCTTGTCTGGCACGTGCCGCACCCGGACTTGCCGTTTACCTCCGACCATTACAACCGCTTATGGGATGCGGCGGGTGAGCTGAACATGCCGATCAACCTGCACATCTTGACCGGCTTTAGCTATAGCCGCGATCAAGGTGCCCGGACGGGCGTGGAGATCTACCGGGGCAGCGTAGGTTGGAAACTGATCGACGCCATCAATACCATGTTCGATTTCATCTTCCATGGCGTGCTGCACCGCTATCCCAAGCTGCGGATCGTGCTGGCGGAGAACGAGATCGGCTGGGTGCCCTGGGTCCTGCAGCAGTGGGACTATTATGCGCGCCGATTTGGCGACCGCACGCCGCTACCGAGTGGCATCATGCCCAGCGAATCGTTCAACCGGCAGGTCTACTTCACTTTCTTCAACGATGCGGTGGGCGCCCGCTCGTTCCAGGTGGGTTGGGGCGTAGATAACTGCATGTGGTCCAACGATTTTCCTCATGGAAATACTACCTGGCCGAACTCGCGCGAGATCATTGCCCGAGACCTGGCGGCCTTGCCGGATGATGTGCGCGCAAAGCTCTTAAGAGAAAACGTAACTCGGCTGTATGGGCTCACCGTGCCGTCACCCATTGAGACAGTGGGATCCTGAGCCAGGTACCGTCACACGTGTCGTCAAGCGCAGTGAGCCAAGTTACCGTTGGTGCGGCTCGCGGTGCTTGACGATGCGTGTGCTCAGACGAGCGTGGCAATAGTCAGGGCTTCGTCGATGCTTTCTTCAAGTGGCGCGTACGCACCCTCGGCCAGCAGGCGTTCATACTCGGCCTGACCCAGGGCCTCACGGATTTCGGCGATCGCCTGGTCGCGCGGTGGTTGATCGAGATAGAAGATCGTTACGCCATGGATGCTGCGCAATTGATTGGCCGCACCAAAAAGTCGCGCGGCATGTGCAGGCTCGCCCAGCGTTTGGGCTACCATGGCCAGGCCGTCTAGTGCGCGCGAAGTGAAGAATGGATCACCCACCTCGCGCAGTATTGCAAGCCCCTGGGCGAAGCGCGTGGCAGCCTCCGCGACATCGCCTTCACGGAAGGCGAGATGCCCTAAGCGGACATTCGGTGAAGCGATCCCCCAGCTATCCCCATGTTGTTGATAGAGCGCGATCGCTTCGAGCAACGAACGTCGACCGTCATCCGGCCGTCCCTGAGCGTCATACATGACGCCCGCTACGAATTTACCTCCAGCCATGCCCCACGTATCACTCGATTTCAGCAGCATGGCCTGGCCTTCATCCATGAGAGCCACCGCCCGTTCCGGTTGCCCCCCGAACTGAGCGAAGATCGCTAACCAGATGAGCCCCTGGCCCGCAATGAGCGGATCGTCAATGGCTCGGCCGATCTCGGCGCTCTCTGCCTGCCAGCGTGCGGCGCTGGTGTAGTCACCGCGCAGGTAGGCGAGCGAGCCGAGTCCGTAGAGAATGCGACCTCGCTCGATGCTGGGGGCGTTCGCCGCGGGCGTGGCCAGCAGGCGTTCCAGCCACTCACAGCCTTCCTGTGCCTGGCCACGCTGAAACCAGTACCAGATGATGGATGCGCCCAACTGAAGTCCTATTTCAGGATCTCCGGACGGGCTCAGGCTCCATTCCAGCGCCGCCCGAATGTTGCCATAATCCGTATCGAGCCGCGCAAACCATTCAAGTTGGTCAGGACTGCGTAAACCCCGCCCGGCAGCCTCGCAGAAGGTGCGCCAGTACTGGCCGTGGCGACGCTGCACCTCGGCCCGCTCATCTGAGGGCAATTGCTCCAGAGCGAATTCACGAATTGTCTCGAGCATGGTGAACCTCGGTTCAGCATCATTCTCCGAGACTGATCTCACGAGACTCTTATCGAGCAGCGAGACGACGAGGTCAATGACCTGGTTCCGCTCATCCTCATTGGCTGGCACCACGGCCTCCGCCGCCTCCAGAGTGCACCCGCCCGAGAAGATCGCCAGGCGCTGAAATGCAATCTGTTCTGCAGTCTCCAGGAGGTCATAGCTCCAGGCAATCGTGTCACGCAGCGTCTGCTGTCGGGTGGGGAGATCGCGCGGGCCTCGAGTGAGCAGTGCCAGGCGATGATCTAGACGCGAGAGGATGAGTTGTGGCGAGAGTACATTTATCCGCGCCGCGGCGAGCTCAATGGCCAGAGGTAAGCCATCAAGGCGGCGACAGATCTCCGCGATCGCATGTCCGTTCGCGATGCTCAGCTCAAAGTCTGGCCTGGTCGCCTGTGCCATGTGGAGGAAGAGCGCCACTGATGGATTCAGGGCAAGCTGCTCCAGGCTGTGCTCCTGTTGGATTGCCGGCAGGTCAAGTGGCGGCACGGGGTAATCGAATTCACCGGAGAGCTGCAGGGTGGCTCGACTCGTAACGAGGATCCGGAGCG
Source organism: Chloroflexota bacterium (assembly GCA_046154735.1). GTDB lineage: Bacteria > Chloroflexota > UBA6077 > UBA6077 > JACCZL01 > CAVXYC01. The sequence goes on from JBJXFJ010000500.1 coordinate 6,539, forward strand.
CTGGCGCCGCGCCGAGGAGCTGAGAAATAATGGGCGCCGCGGCAATGATATGCTCAAAGTTATCGATGATGAGCATGGCGTGCGATTCTCGCAGCGCGTCCATCAGGAGCTCAATCGTGCCGCGGGACCCGCCCTCACGAATGCCCAGAGCACTCAGGATGGCGGATGGCACGTAACTGGGTTCGCTCACTGGCACCAGATCAACGAAGATCACACCGTCTGGAAGATCATGAGCCAGCTCGAGCCCGAGCTGGGTGGCGAGCCGTGTTTTGCCAGAGCCTCCCGGCCCCGTGAGTGTCAGGAGCCGAACTTCCGGCCGGCTGATCAGTAGTTTGATGTCGGCCAGATCGCGCTCCCTCCCCACAAGCACGGTGCGCGGGATAGGCAGGCCGCGAGCACCGATCATCGTGTCGCTCTCGGCGAGGTCGGCAGAGACGAGCCCCGGGGCCACAAGCTCAAAGATGCGCTCCTGCCGATCAATACCGCGGATTCGACGGCTACCCAGGAGTCGAAGCGCCATAGGCTCCGGTAATGCATCGGTAGTCAGCGCGGAGGTGGTGCGGGACACTAAGACCTGTCCACCCTGGGCATATTCCAGGAGCCTCGCTGCCAGGTTCATTGGTGGACCAAAGTAGTCGCCGGCACGCTCGGTTGGCGCACCTGTATGGACGGCCACGCGCACCGGTATGGCGAGGTGGTCCAGTTCGTTCAGACTGGCCAATGAGGACTGGCATTCGGCTGCCGCGAGGAGTGCCTCGGCAGGTGCGTCAAAGGCCGCGAATAGAGAATCACCAACGGTCTTGAAGACTCGGCCGGAGCGAGTGTCGATGATCCCACGCATGGTGGCTTCGTATCGTGGGACCGCGTCAGCCATCACATCGGGGTGAGTGTCCCATAGGGCAGTACTGCCCTTGATATCGCTCAGTAGAAAGGTAACCGTTCCGTGAGGTAACTCGTCCATGTTCCTTCAATAGTCCTGCCTGAGGATGGAGCGGTAACGCTACGTAAAGCGTACATCATGGCCGTCAGGTGATTGGAGGAGCGCGCTGACGAGTGTCGTCAAGTACCGATTCTGGTGCCGACCCAGGGTCTCTCCTGTAAATAACGTATTCCGGTCAACTTGCCGCGGTTTCTGGGGCCTGGATCTGGTAGCCCTGGCGTTCCAAATCGCGCACCATGCGCCGGGTGGCCGCCTGCTCCCGGCGTTCCT
>JBJXFJ010000511.1:0-5855 GCA_046154735.1 Chloroflexota bacterium
CGTGACGGCCAGAGCCAACCCAGGACAGGGAGGGATGTGTACCGGAATCAACTGAGTCTGAGCCTGATGGCTCACTGGCAGGGGATAGGTGGACAGCTTCGCGCCACAATGTCGATGGCGTGGTTCCAAAGGGGGTACTGCATGCCCGGGCGATCACCATTCTCGTTTTCACGTCGCGCTTCCGCGCTGCTCATTGCCGTGCTTGTACTTACCGCTTGCCGGCCTGTGCCGCCAACAGCGAAGGAACCGGCGCAGCCGGCCGTAGGTGCAGCACCCTCGGCAGCTCAGGCGCCCAACGTGCCGCCGGCCGTCCCTGCCGCTCCCACGGATCAGGTGAAGACCGGCGGCATCGCGGTGATTGCCACGCGTGAGGACCCGCCCGCAAACTGGGACCCCATGTTTCAGACATCGATCAGTCTGTCTCATGTGGGGATCAGCGTGTTTGGCGATGGCAACCTGGTGAAGAGCTGTTCCAGTGACATTTATAAGGTCTGTCCGGCGTTGGCCGAGAGCTGGACCAACAACCCAGACTTTACCGAGTTCACGTTCAAGCTGCGGGATGGCGTGGTGTGGCATGACGGTACGCCGCTGACCACCGAAGACATTAAGTTCTGGCTGGACCTGGCCTATAACGGCGCCAAGGTGGGCGATAAGACACGTCCCGCCGCGCGTTTCAAGGCCAACCTGGGCGAGCTCAAGCAAGTGGATCTCCTGGACGGCAATCGCGTGCGGATCACGCTGGGCGCGTCTACCCCGTACTACCTCGATCTGCTGGCGAGCAGGCAGGTGCTTATTGCTCATCCGCGCCATCTGATGGCCTCACGGATTCAGGCGGGTGAAGTGAATGTGGGCCCCGCGGACATCGGATTTGTGGCACTTGGCCCGTTTACCATGGCTAAGGCGGAGAAGGGCTCCGTGGTGCAGGTGCGGAAGTTCGACAAGTACTGGGAAAGGGATGCCCAGGGCCGCCCACTTCCGTACCTCGACGGCATTGATTTCCCGATCATGAATGACTTCTCGGCGGTGTTGGCGGCGTTTCGCTCCGGCCGTTTGGACGGTGGGACGCGTGGCGGCGGGTTCACGCTGCTGCCGGATCAGATAGAGAGTCTGCAGAAGGCCTTTGGTGATCAGGTCTGGTTTGCGGCCATCAACGGCCAGCGACAGGTGCTCTGGTTCAATACCCAGAAGGATGGGCCGCTCCAGGATGTGCGCGTGCGCAAGGCAATCTCTCTCTGGTTGGATAAACGGGAGGGGCTCAATGCGATCGAAGGCGGAAACGGCAAGCTAACGACGCTGCTTGATCCACGCTCGCCCTGGCCCAATCCTGAGTGGCTGACCTGGCCGGGCTACAACGAGACCACGCGGGATGCCGATCGGAATGAAGCTCGCCGGCTTATGGCAGACGCTGGTTACGGTGGCGGCATTGAGCTGGGCATTCTCGGTCAGCAGAGCTGGTCCGGCCGGTATGAGTGGATCCAGGGCAATCTTGCCGGTCTCGGGGTGCGGCTGAAGCTGGAGCTGGTGGACGTGGCCACCTATAACGAGCGGAGCTTCCGCAAGGACTTCCTGATGCAGTCTGCGAAGGGCGCCACCATCACCTTCCCGGAAGGGTTGTCCGCGCTCATGAACGGCAGCAGCGTGGCCAATAATACCTACACCATTCATGATGACCCAAAGGTGATTGACCTGTTCAAGCAGTTCAATGGCGCCCGCGCCCAGGATGATCGAGTGCGTATCTATCGCGAGCTTGAGAGGTACGTGCTGGTGGATCAGGTGTATGGCGTCCCCATGTATGACGAGACTCAGACCACCCCGTACCGCTCCTACGTGAAGGGGATGCAGGTACCGCCTGAAGACATTACCGCGAACCTCAGTTTTGCCACGACCTGGTTGGACAAATAGCGGTTATTTCGAGACTCGGAGACGGAGTATTGTCAATGAATCTTAGAGTTGGCCATTCACGCCTGGCCGCGGCCGTCCTGCTGCCCCTTCTGGTAGTCGTGCTGGCGTGTCGCCCGGTGCCTCCCGCTCCGAAGGAGCCGGCCGTGGCGCCCACGGTGGCGCCAGTTGCCAAGGACGCGCAACCTAAAGTGTCCGAGCCCCCGGCCACGGATCCCCGCCAGGCCGCGCCTAAGGTGGCCGCGGATGCCGCCGTGAAGACCGGCGGCATTGCCATCATTGCCCATCGTGAAGACCCGCCTGCAAGCTGGGACCCGATGTTTCAGACCTCCATCAGCCTGGCACACGTGGCGGGCAGCGTGAACGGCGATGGCGTCCTCGTTCGCCCGTGTCGAGAGGACATTTACAAGGTGTGCCCAGCCCTGGCCGAGAGCTGGTCGAACAATCCAGAGTTCACCTTCAAGCTCCGTGACGGTGTGCTCTGGCACGACGGCACGCCGCTCACCGCCGAGGATATCCGCTGGTGGGTGGACCTGGCGTACAACGGTGTGAAGGTGGGCGATAAGTCCCGTCCGGCCTCGCGCTTTAAGGCGTACTTTGGTGACCTGGCCAGCGTGGAAGCGCCCGATCCCAGGACTGTGCGCTTTGCCATGAAGAATCCCACCCCGTACTTCCTCGACCTCATCGCCAGCCGTAATGTGGTGCTGGCGCACCCCCGTTACTTGATGGATCCAAAGATCAAGGCCGGTGAGGTCATGGTGTCCCCAGCGGACGTGGGCTATGTGTCCGTTGGCCCCTTCAAGGTGGATAAGGTTGAGAAGGGGAGTGTGGTTCAGGTCCGCAAGTTCGATAAATACTGGGAGAAGGACGCCCAGGGTAAACCCCTGCCCTATCTCGATGGTATCGATTTCCCGATCATCAACGATTTGTCCGCGGTGGTCGCGGCGTTTCGATCCGGGCGGCTGGATGGTGGAACGCGCGGTCTGGGTTTCACGCTCAAGCCTGAGCAGAAGGATTCACTCAAGCAGGCTCTGGGTGAGGGTGTCTGGTTTGCCGAGCTCGGCGGCCAGCGTGAGACGCTGTGGTTCAACACCCTGCGCGACACTCCGCTGAAGGATGTGCGGGTGCGGAAAGCGGTCTCTCTGGCGATAAACAAGCGTGAGGGAATTCTGGCGGTGGAGAGCGGCAACGCCTTCCTCAGCACTCTACAAAACCCAAAATCGCCCTGGCCGAACCCCGAGTGGCTGACCTGGCCGGGCTACAACGAGTCCACCATTGTGCAAGATCGCGCAGAGGCGAAGCGGCTCCTTGCCGAGGCGGGTTTGGAGAATGGCTTTGAGACCACGCTCTTCGGCCAACGATCCTGGCAAGCGGAGCACGAATGGCTTCAGGGCCAGCTTGCAACCGTGGGCATCAAGGCTAGCCTGGACCTGGTGGATGTGGCGACCTATAACGAGCGCGCGGCGCGCAAGGACTTCAACCTCCAGACGGGGAAGGGCGCCACGATCACCTTCCCCGAGGGCCTGTCTGTGCTCATCAATCAGCTCAGCTTGGCCAACAATGCATTTGCAGTGCATGAAGATCCGAAGGTTGCCGAGTTCTTCACACGCTTTGACAAAGCAAAGACACTTGAAGAACGAGTCCCAATCTATCGCGAGATGGAGAAGTACGTGTTGCAGGATCAAGTCTATGGCGTGGTTCTGTACGACCAGATTCAGACGATCCCGTATCGCTCGCACGTGAAGGGGATGATGCTCCCGGCGGAGGACATCACGGCGAACCTGAGCTTTGCCACGGTCTGGCTGGACAAGTGAGTGAGGAGTGATGGGTCATTTGTGCGCCCTCATCAAGGTGCGTCAACGCATGATTCATCACGCATGATCACGATGGAGGATCTGTGCAACAGTACATCCTGAGGCGCCTGGTCCTGTTTGTGCCAACGATGCTGCTGGCATCGTTGGCCACTTTCTTTATCATGCGCGCGTTGCCAGGCGATGTGGCCCTGGTGATCCTGGGCGGCGAAGCGAATTCTCCTGCGGCCCTGGAGCAGTTGGAGACGTATCGCGAGGCCCTGGGTTTACGGGACCCGCTGCCCGTGCAATACGGCCGCTGGATGTGGTCGTTGGTGAATGGCGAGTTCGGAGGACGGTCTCTTGCGGACCGCGAGCCGATTAGCGCCATCCTGGCGCGCCGGGTTCCGGTGACCCTCCAACTGGCGTTCTACGCACTGGTCATCTCCCTCGTGATTTCAGTCCCGCTCGGCGTGATTGCTGCCGTTCATCAGGACCGCTGGCCTGATTACGCGGTGCGCCTGGTCACGCTGAGCGGGCATGCATTGCCCAATTTCTGGTTGGCGCTGGTACTCTTGCTAATTCTGTCCGTGCAGTTCTCCTGGAGCCCGCCGGTGTATTACAAGAATCTCTGGGAAGACCCGGTGCTGCATCTGCAGAAAGCCATCTGGCCCGCGCTGGTGCTGGCCTGGGGCTTTAGTGCCAATATCACGCGGATCACACGATCCAATATGCTGGAAGTCTTGCGGCAGGACTTTGTGCGAACGGCCCGGGCCAAGGGGTTGATTGAGCAAGTGGTGGTGTCGAAGCACGCATTGAAGAATGCCTTGATCCCCGTGCTCACATTGTCCGGCTTGCAGCTCGCGGGATTGCTAGGCGGAACGGTGATTCTGGAGTCCATCTTTGGAATGCCGGGCATTGGCCAGGGCATTGTGCTTGCCGCCAATACGCGCGACTACCCGGTGATTCAAACGCTCGCCATGCTACTGGTTCTTTTCATGCTGTGTCTCAATTTGATTGTTGACCTGTGTTACGCAGCGATTGATCCACGGATTAGCTACCAGTGATTCGGCAAGAAGGAGTACCCTGCCCGTGACCGTCGAGGCAATCGCCCAACCGTTCCCGTCGGCACGGGCCGTCTCACGCCAGGGATTTGCCAGGAATCCAATCGTTACCTTTATTCGAACGAAGCCGCTCGGAGCATTTGGCGCGGCGGTGGTGCTGACCCTGGTGCTCACGGCAATCTTCGCCGACGTGATTGCACCCTATGACCCGGTTCGCCAGGATGTGCCGTATCGATTGCGGTCTCCTGACGAGTCGTTCTGGTTTGGCACCGATATCTACGGCCGCGATGTCTTCAGCCGAATTGTCTACGGGGCCAGAATCTCGCTGTATGTTGGATTGCTCTCCGTGGTCATTGGGACTGCCGCGGGCGTGCTCGTGGGCTCCTCTTCCGGCTATTTCGGTGGCAAGTATGACCTCTGGATGCAGCGGGTGATGGATGCGCTGATGGGCTTCCCGCCCATTGTGCTGGCGTTGATTCTGGTGGTGGCGCTGGGGCCGTCACTGAACAGCGTGACAGTGGCTATTGCTATTACTTATTTGCCGCGCGTGGCTCGCCTGGCGCGGAGCAGCGCACTGGCAATCAAAGAAGAAGCCTATGTGGACGCCGCGCGGACCATCGGCTGTACCGCGCCGCGCATCATGCTGCAGCACGTAATTCCCAATAGTCTGACGCCCGTCTTTGTGCTGGCCACCGGGCAGCTCGGGAATGCCATTGTCGCCGAGGCCACGCTCAGCTTCCTCGGTCTGGGCGTCCCGCCGCCGGATCCATCCTGGGGGGGCATGCTGCAGTTTGGCGCCAAGGGCTACTTGGAGTCCGCGCCGTGGCTGACGATTTTCCCGGGGCTAGCGCTTTCGAGCGTCGTCTTTGCCTTTGCCCTCTTTGGCGATGCATTGCGCGACGTGCTGGATCCGCGGCTCAAAGGACGCTAGATCGGAGTGAAGAGTGAAAAGGGAAGAGTGAAGAATGTGAGCACAGCCACTTTTGAATCCATCCATCCTTCGCTTTTCAATCGTGACTCCAGGGTGTTTTCGTTGTCTGGATGCTGGCCCTCCGGGTTGTGCCGGCGAAGCCCCCGGTGGCGGCAGGTCTCTGTACCTGCC
>JBJXFJ010000530.1:0-5011 GCA_046154735.1 Chloroflexota bacterium
CACGAACCTCCAGCTCAATGCCAAGCAGCTTGTACTGCTGCTGCATATAAGCCGCGATGTTCTTCCTCGGGTTGCTCGTTGATGGGTACAGGACTTCAAACTTGAGCTGCTGTCCATTTGGCCCCAGAAGCCGACCGCCATCAATGCGATAGCCCGCGTCCTGCAGAAGCTGTTTGGACCGCTCGAGATCGAAATCGTATTTCTCCACGTTGGGGCTGGTCCACTTGGTATTCTGCGGGTTCACAAATGAGTATTGCGGCTGGCCAAGATTGTTCTCCGCAACCTGGATCACATCCTGTCGATTGATGGCGCGAGATAACGCCTCCCGCACCCGCTTGTCCTTGAGCGGCTCGCGTTGCAGATTGAACTCAACGGTACGATAGTTGCTGTTCGCGGCCGTCCACTCAAACAGCGTCAAGCTGCTGTTCTGCCTGGCCTCCTGATACTGCGAGGGTGGAATATTTGGCGCCCACTGCGCCTGGCCGCTCTTGAGCAGCTCATAGGCCACGGTTGGCTGCTGCCCCGGTCGTAGTACCACCCGATCAAACTTGGCCTGCCCGGAATACCACTGCGGCGCGCGCTCAAACGTGGCCGCCTCTGCCGCGTTCCAGTCCCTCAAGACGTATGGACCAAGCACCACGCTCGGCTTGAGAATCTCAGGGTTCGCCACCAGATCATTCCACGGCTTCCCCTGCCAGACATGCTTGGGCACCGGCCCCACACCCGAGGCAACGCTAATCGCAATGTCGCGTGCCAACAGCTCCTTGAGCGTGACGACAATCGTCCTGGGGTCCGGAGTTGTGAATGAATCAATTCGCTCGATATCTTCGAGGCCGACGTAGTTGTTCTCCTCTTTGCGGGCATTGTCATAGGCAAAGCTGAAGTCATCAATGGTGATAGGCTGGCCATCACTCCATTTCAAGCCATCTTTGAGCGTGAACGTGAAGGTCTTGCCGTCCGGCGAGACGGTCCAGGACGATGCCATGTCAGGCTTGTACTCGAGCGTGTTCGGATCCAGACCCACCAGTCCGCCACTCCAGATGAGCCGCGCGGCCTGAGACCAAGAAGACGAATATGAAGCCGCATCAGGGTAAGGATGCAGCGTCTTGGGGAGCGGCCCCAACTCCGCGATGACGAATGTTCCGCCAGCCGCGGTGTCCTTGGACGCGGCTGGCGCCGCGGTGGGCGCGGCCTTGGCTACAGGGGCCTGCGTTGGTGACGATGCCACGGGTGCTGGCGCAGCCGGCTGGCCGCATGCCAGCGCCATTGGCAGAACCAGGCCGGTAACCCCAAGGAAACGCAGCAGCGCCGTGTATTTCGTCATCGCTCCGCTCCAATAGAAGACAATTGTTGGAGTGAGCTTATCATGCGTGAACGACTACGGTCCGCTTTTCCGCGAGTGCGGACTGACGAGTCGACCATATCGGGCCGACTTTGTCCACTGAAAGGTCAGATGCCTGCCATCAACAGGCCAGCTGCCCCATCAAACGCCACAGCCTGACCAGGAATATGGCTGGCCTGCATGGCTCGCATGAGCCGATCCGCCGACATGAAGCCACCATTCCCATTGACCGCGTCAGTCTGGAGCGGATCACTATAGAAGAAACCATCCTCGGTCATGCCGGTTATCAGAATGTAGTGCCCCCAGCGCGGCAGTGAGCTCTCATAGCCGGGGAGCAAGTACAAGCGCACCAGAGGCATCACCGGACGGCCGAGGCGAAGCTGTTCTCGGACATCGTCCGCTGACCAGGACCGCCAGCCCCCACCGGCTCCATACAGTCCATGCGTACGCACGCCGAAATCCTCTGCCACGTGCGCAATGTGATCCAGCGCGGTGCCCGTCCGCATGCCTACCGTTCCCTGATACGTGTGAGCGCGGAAGCGTAGATCGCTTGTAGATTGCCCTGTTTCACCGAAGCCATCAAGAATCATGCCCAGAATGGCCGGGCCGCAGTTGGAGCCCTGCCACTGACTCCCATCCTTCTGCGTGCGAAACGGAACGGCGAATCGAAACGCGGGCAGCTCAATACGCGCATCAATCGACCCTGCCAGCTCAGCATCAGCCAGCGCAACGCTGCTAAACCGCCCATCCCCGGGCTCCTGCTCCCATGCCAGCACAGAAGCCACGGTTCCCTGAAGACCCGCCACCACCATAAAAAGCGCCACAAGCCAACGCAATCTGCACTCCTAACGCGTGATGTCGGCCTATCCTAGCGATATTGCGCCCTCGTTCTCAAGCAAACACAGCGACCCGAGGCGAGAGGCGAGTGTCCCGGCCTCTCGCCTCTCGCCTCTCGCCTCTCGCCTCTCGCCTCTCGCCTCTCGCCTCTCGCCTCTCGCCTCTCGCCTCTCGCCTCTCGCCTCTGAACCTTCGTCTACGCCGCGAACGGCGCGATACGCTCGGCGTTCTGGTGGCCGATGAGCTCGGCGACTGACCGATCAAGCTGGCCCAACAGACCTCGGTAGTACCGTGCCATCTGACCAACGTAACCGGCGGCATAGTGCTCAGGGACGAAAAGATCAAGTCCAACGACAATCCGCTCCGGAAATTCATGCAGCAATCGTGACCATTCAGGCAACAGCGAGCCATCCCCTCGAAGTAGCACCGTTCCGGGACCAAGCCAGGGTGAGCGAGCTGAAAGATCCGCCATTAGGTTCGGGTTTCGACGCAGCATGCCGTCCAGCACCGACGCGGGGCCATGTCCCGCGTGCGCCCAGACAAAGGTGGTCTCGGGGGCAGCCATCAGTGCCCGCTCCAGCTCACCCGCGAACGCTGCCTCCTGGTGGACGTTGACCGCCACACCACGCTCTCCCGCCAGATGGTAGCTCTGGAGAAGCCGCGGATCGTCCGCCGGCACATGGTTCGCTGGTGCAGCCGCGTATCCGTGAAGAGCGCCAAGCTGATATGGCGAGTGCCGCAAGATCACTTCACCCAGTCCGCGAACAACGTTGGCATCCAGCAGCCCGGACAGGCCGGCGGGATGGACATATGACGAATCCGGATGGATCGCATTCGCATACCCTTCCGCCAGAAACGGTACGACCCGCGTGGGAAACGCATCTCGCGCCCGCGTTGCTTCAGTCCAAGGCTCCCCAAAGAGGAGCACACCCTTGATCCCCACTTGGTCATAAAGCGCCATCAATTCGTGGATCGTTGGCGCCAGGCCCGCCTTGAAATGCGTATGCGCGTCGACGAGTGGACCATCGTAGCTTCCGCTGCCCTGGGCGTTGGCCCGCCCCGCGGTCAATGCGGCGGCGACACTTGCCAGAACCATCTGCAGAGCCCGCCGCCGAGGAATAGGCCTATGCAGACACATCAGCAGTCAAATCCCCGTCAAGTGGTCCAAGCGATATGACTTCGTCTCCAGTCGCGGACTCGAGCTGTTCAGTCAGCCAATCGCACCAGTCCGCGTATTCCCGCTCATATCCGAGGCCGCGCCGGAGCGTCGCGTACGTTGCAAACGTTTGAGACCCAATTGTCTGCGCTGCCGGGATCTGCTCAAGCGTGGCTTGAAAGTCCTGGTATCGCGCTAATTGATCGCGGTGGCGAGCGGCCTCCGCCCTCACAAACGTCAGGGCCCGGGCGGGCGCAATCAACCAGAGTGAATAGACTCGAAGCACCATCTCGTCGCGTGGCGCCGAGACTATCAACGGCGACAGGAGCCAGTCCACCAGAGCCATGCGACCGCGCTCAGTCAGCCTGTACACCTTCTTGTCAGGTCGATCATCTTGCTCAACCACCGTGTGAGCGATGAGGCCCCGCGTCTCGAGCTTCGCGAGCTCGGGATAAATCTGGCTATGCCGAGCGCTCCAGAAGAATCCAATTGGCGCCTTCATGCGCTGAAACAGGTCATAGCCAGAAAGTGAATCACGCGCGAGCAAGCCCAACAGCGCGCTTCCAAGAGCTGACAAAGGACTCTGCATGACTACCTCACTATACCAAACTTGACATAGCTACGACAGAAGCATACAATTTGATTATGTCAGACTAGTCATAGGAGAACGTATCGCAGGACGGCAGTCGCAATCCTCCACTCCATTACCGGCATCTTCCCGCTCGGTGTCGGCGCTGGCACACCGCGAACCCAATGCCAAGCTTGATTTCCGGATCCTCCATCTCATGAATACAGAGGGACTAACGCGATGATTCCACACCCGCCCCGCGGTCTTGCGGTGGCCACAAGTCTCCGGCTCCGTCGCTGGCGAGATCTTATCCCGTTCCTTCTGCTCTCGATTCGCGTTGAGCGGCAAGCTCGGAAGAGTCCAGGGCTGATGTATCACGGGATGCGCGGTGATCTACTACAACGCCAATTCTGCACGCTCACAATCTGGGAGAGCAGACAATCAGCGAACGCCTTTGTCAATGCTGAACCGCACATGGAAGCAGTACGCCGCTTCAATGATCTCGCCTATGAGGGCCTCTTTGCGGAATGGGAGGCTCCATCAAATCCCGTATCCTGGGCCGAAGCCCATCGGCGCCTCGAGCACCCGACGTATCGTTACGGGTAGAGACGAGCTAGCGGCGACCATCTCCGTTGGTGCAGACCGGCAGAGGGCGCGACCGAATCGTGTGCACGCTGGAAACTCGGAGTGCGACGCGTGGGAGCGCCACTTTAGATTTTCCTGCGACCGAGTACGGGGGATAAGTAAAGCGGCGCTCCCGCACACCGCACTCCAATGCCGGGCGCACATTGTCCCAAGGTCTGGGCACACCCGACGGGCAGGCGAATATCGACCGTTACAGCGTGGAGTCGGACTACGGGAGACAACGAATCACCGAGGCTCTGACGCCGAGCGGTACTAAGCACTCGCAGATAAATGGATCGTAGGCTTCAATAAGGCCGTGGAGCGTGCCGCCAGCAATGGACGAAGGACCTCCCCGCGCGTGCTGAGGAGGAAGGGCGTGGGGGTCCTCCTCCCGGACTCCCGGGCACGAGGTGCGATGCTGGACCCTGCCTCCGAGCCGCGACCGTCAGAGTGCGGGTCATGCGACGACTTCCTCAGTGCGTGA
>JBJXFJ010000535.1:0-4651 GCA_046154735.1 Chloroflexota bacterium
GTCTCGCAGATCGTGCACAGGTTGGGGTGCATCCGGCTGATCCGGATGCCAGCCAGGCGCAATGGGATCGCCAGCGGGCCACGAATAGGGATTGGCACATGCATCTGATCCCAGCAGCCCTGGCAAATGGTCGATTCAGTAAGAGGCATGATGGCGCGGAACGGTTCTCCTGGATGCTCCAGATCAGGTGTCGCGGGTGGTCCAGCCAGCACCCGTGCGAGGTTGCCACGGCCCTGGAAAACGCCGTGAGAGCCCTGGACGTTCTGAGTGCTCAACTGTACCAGAGGTTGATTCAGGAAAGGGGCATGTGAGCACGCGAAGGGCCCGCAGGCACCAGAATTGAACAATCCCCGCTGGAACGGAGAGGTTGTGCTTCCTCCAGCTCACGGAATGGCTCCACTGCGCACCCGTCAGAACGGAAGTCATGGCCGCCTACCAGGCTACCCGCGCCGCACTCGAGATTTGCAACGCTGGCCACTTCCCAGTGATGCACCGCGTAAGGGAGCGTCTGACCCAGGCCGGCGTGAAGCTCATTCCGCATACGCCTGAGCAAGATACGTATCGACGTTCTCTGACACGTCGTGGGGTGCTTTGCCAGCACCCATACTGATCAAAGGCTTGATCCAGTCGCTTACCCCAACTCGTTTCTTGGGTAGAGGGGATGCCGTGTGGGGTCCGGTTGGGGTGACTTGGGCGATCTCTTCACCATCGGCGCGAATGATGGTGGCGATACCAGAACGTTGGACTTCTCGGGCCACGCGAAGAAGGTCAGATGTCGAGGTACTGTCGAGGTCGATGTGGTGGGTTTCTTTCTGCATGGCTCGGTGCTCCTAGGGAGCACTATCCCACAGGGACGAAGTGCACCCTCCGATGAGGGCGAATCGGCGAATCCCACACCCTTGACAAGTGGCGCGTCCAAGCCTTTGACTTATGCGCAAGGAACGATCCCTCCAATGCCCGTCACCTGGTTTCACATCTCCGATCTCCACTTCCGTGAAGGCGACCCTTATGACCGCCAGGTCGTGCTGAAGGCACTCATCGAATCGATCCCCACATTTCGTGCTCGCGGGTGGGCGCCCGATCTGGTGTTCGTCACGGGAGATATCGCAAACGGGGGCAAGTCGGGTGAGTACGATCTCGCCACACGCTTCTTCGACGAGCTTCTGGATGCCGCCAAGCTCGACCGGTCCCGGCTCTGGGTCGTCCCCGGGAATCACGACGTTGACAGGGACAAGGGCGCGTGGCTGACGCGATCGCTCGAGTCGCGCGAGGATGCCACCCGCTACTTCGCTCCGAAGAGCCCGTGGCCCCATCTCGACAAGCTGAGCGCCTTTCGAGCCTGGCACAAGGACTACTTCAGCGGCATCCGCGGCCTGCCCGACCAGTCCACCTGCGGTCCCATCGATATGGTCACCATCAACGGCTCCACATTCGCCATCCTTCCATTGAACAGCGTGCTGTTCTGCCAAGGCGATGACGATCACTCCAAGCTCTGGCTCGGACGGCGCTGCCTCGATGAGATCCTGCCGGAGCTCAAGGCCACAACCGCCGACCTGAAGTTGGCGCTCATCCACCATCCACTCGATTGGCTCCACTATGACGAGGCGACCCAGATCGAGTCCGCGCTGCACGACCACGTCGATCTGATCCTGCGCGGCCACCTCCACCAGCCGCGCTCGGTGATGATGGAACTGGGCCAGGGGCGGACCATGGAATCGGCGGCTGGAGCCGCCTACCAGACCCGAAGATTCCCGCAGCAGGCCGCATTTCAACGTCTTGAAGAAGACGGCATTCGGGTGATGCCAGTCCGCTACGAGGACAGTCCGCGGCCGGTTTGGACGGTGGATCCGAGCCAGTATCCGAACGACCCCACGCACGAGCGGCTGTTCAAGCTTCACCGGGGATCACCAGCCGAGGCACGGCCAGCCGCTCCGTCAGTGCGCGCTGCTCCGCCACGGTTTCGAACCAACATTCCGTCGCTCTACGGCCAGCCCTTTGTCGGGCGTGATGACGAGCTCAAGAAGCTCGACGAGCATTTCGCGGACGAGACTTGCGCGAACCTGATAGTGGTCCATGGACCACCAGGTGTCGGCAAGAGCGAGCTTGCGCGGCAGTACGCACGGGGTCACCAGGATCGTTATTCCGGCGGTCAGTTCTTCGTTGATGCGTCATCCGGCGAGGCGCCCACCGACCTCGCCGAAATCGGCAAGAACCTGCTGCGTATCGAGCAATCTCCATCGGACACACTGCGCGATCTGTGCCAGAAATCGCTCCAGGCGCTCAGTGACGCCCCGACACTCATCATCTATGACAACATCCCCAGCGCGGATGCGATTCGCGGCTGGCTCCCCCCGGCCGGTGCCCCGTGCCACGTGCTCCTGACCAGCATTGCCGAGACCAGCGAGCCCGGCTGGCCCACGCTCGGCGTGCACCCGCTGCCTGATGAGCTGTGCCGCCAGCTGATCGAGCGGCTTGGTGGTCAGGCCGTGCTGGAGCGATTCGGAGACGCGATCATCGCCGCAGCGGAAGGTCTACCGGTGCAGCTCGTCCCGGCAGCCACGACCCTCGCGTACGAGTTTCGTCACGGCCGATTGGACGAGGCCAGCATCACGATGGCGGAAGGAACTGGACGGAGTTTTTCTGGCGTGTATCGCCGGTTGGCCGCGAACACCCGACTCCTGCTGCACAGCGCCGCGCTGATGAATCCCCAGCGCATCGAGCGTGACGAGCTGAGCGCCGGGCTCGCCGAAGCCCTCCACTGGAGTGATGCACAGGTACGCTCGGAAATTCAGATCTGTCAGGATCTGCGCCTGCTCGAAGGAGCAGACCGTCTGCGTATGCACCAGCTCCTGGCCGCATTCCTGACGCATGTACGGGACGCACAACCCGCCAGCCAGGGTGCAGCGAGTGAGCCAGATCCTGACTTGCTCTCGCTGGACGCATGGCAGCGAGCCCGGCTCGTCACCCTTGCCGGCCAGGTCGCCGACAACCCGGCCGATGTGGACTGTGTGCGCCGATTCCTGGCCTACCGGGCGGAGACCGCACCCCTGTACCAGGCCAATCGCGTCGAAACTGCCGACGGGGAAACTATAGGGCGCGCATTGTACGAAATCGGCCACTTCGACCAGGCCCGCCCCTGGTTCGAGCGCGCCATCGCCGAAGCCGAGCAGGGCGATATCCATGGCCGCGTCGATCACCAGAGCCTCGGGGTCAGTCTCCACCTGGTCGGCTACTGCTACGCGAGCACCGGCGATTTCGAGCAGGCCCGCCCCTGGTTCGAGCGCGCCGTCGCCGAACAACAGCAGGGCGATATCCATGGCCGCGTCGATCACGAGAGCCTCGGGGTAATCATGCGTTCGCTGGCCGTGCTGCTCCGCAAACTCGGGAATCACGATGAGGCATCCGCCATGGAGCGGCGCGCGGAGGATCTCGAGGCGCACTGAGCTGTGGCGGCTCCTCCGTGCTTCACGAGGTCCCGAGAGCGTGCAACACCGATGAGGCTATGCGACCCTGGCAGTTAGCGCGGTAGATGGATCGTCGTCGAGATATCAGCAACAGAAGTCCCTGGATCCGCCAGTAGCGGAAGCGCCCGTGCCCGAAGCGATCGATCTGCCCCTACTAGCGCGGCATGAACACCTGCGCGAACTCCCCGGCTTCGGAGGAACGCGCCGTGACCCAGCCGTGCGCGATCCCAGCGCCTCTCAAGAAGCACAGCGCCTACCGGCTGGGGACAATCATGTACTATGACAACTAGTACATTCAGTCTTGCTTGGAGTGACGATGCTCAGGTTCTTCCGCTGGGTCTGGTGCTTGTGTGTGGGCCTGGTGCTGGTGGGCGTGTCTCAGGTGGCGGCCCAGCCGTTTAACCCGGAGCTGATTCTGGCTACGACAACGAGCACGCAGGATTCTGGGTTGCTGGAGACGCTGGTGCCCATGTTTGAGCAGCAGTCGGGGTATCGGGTCAAGACCATCTCGGTGGGTACCGGTCAGGCCATGACCCTGGGGGCACGAGGCGAGGCGGATGTGCTGCTGGTGCACGCGCCGGAGTCTGAGAAGAAGTTGATGGCCGAGGGGCACGGGACCGATCGGAAACTGGTGATGTTCAATGACTTTGTGGTGATCGGTCCATTGGCGGATCCGGCTGGGATTATGGCGGCTGAGGCGGCGGATGAGGTGATGCAGCGCATTGCCATGGCCAATGTGCCTTTCATCAGTCGGGGTGATAACTCGGGCACGCATCAGCTTGAGCTGCAGCTCTGGAGAGCCGCGCTGATCGAACCTCGCGGTCAGGGCTGGTATATGGAAGTGGGCCAGGGCATGGGCCAGACACTGACCGTGGCGAATGAGCGCCTGGCGTACACGATCACTGATCGCGGAACCTATCTGGCTCGGCAGCGCACGCTGGATCTGGCTATCCAGGCCCAGGGCTACCAGTCATTTCTCAATGTCTACCACGTCATCACGGTGAATCCTAACAAGGGATCGCATATCAACATCGCGGGCGGGCAGGCATTCGTCGCGTTTATTCTGGCCCCTGAGACGCAGGCCATCATTGGCCAGTTTGGCGTGGAGAAATTCGGCCAACCGTTGTTCTTCCCGGCCGCGGACAAGACGGACGAGGAGCTTGGCGTGTAGTGTCTGCCTCTCTACG
>JBJXFJ010000541.1:0-13339 GCA_046154735.1 Chloroflexota bacterium
GCTAAACGCAGCCCCAATTCCTAACCGAAACGGCGGGTTTGGCCAACTCGCCGTGTCGTGCGAACTACCAAAACCAGCGGATCACGTAGGGAGTGTCGGGTCGAGCCTTTGGCACGCGAAGCCCAATCTCAGTTGTGCCGCCCTTGGTCCCGAGTACGTGAAGTGGGATCACCTGGCCATTGCACTCCAGTTGAGCGGTTTGGCAGGGCCGAGCCTTTGGGAAGCGGATCGTTCGGCTGAGGCGATGAATCGGGTGGTCGATGGTTGTCTCCTCCCAACCCTCCGGCTGAGTGAACATCTCCATTGACCGGCGTTCGACCGTGAACTCTAGGATCTCGCCTAGGCGCATCGGCCGCTTGAGCTGGATGACCAGGTGGCGCCGCGAGCCATCCTTGAACGAGTCGATGATTCGACCGGCACTAGTGGAGTACTCAGCGGCGGTGATGCCATTCCCCCAGAAATGGTCCAGGATTGCACTCACGCCATCCTGCTGAAACTGGATCCGCTGCCGTCGACGGAAGACTGCCTGCGATCCTTTGGTGTCCTCCAGGACCAGGGTGTTGTCATAGTCCAGGACCTTGTAAGGACTACAAATGAACCCTTCCGGTAGGAGCCGGCGCTTGAGGCGCGGCGAAGCCAGGATCAAAGCGTAGATCCTGGGCGAAACTATCAGATCGGGTTCGGAAGGGGGCATAGGCATCCGCTGCTTGTACCATGAGTCTTATCTTCTGTCAACTAGTGTGATATCTTGAATTCATATGCCAGCCTCGGAGTACTCGAAGTCTCCCGACCATCAATTGATCCCGCAGGACGCATCGCCTCAGCCGTCAACGGCCCTGCGTGATGCCCTTGCCTGGCTTGAACAGGCCGTCAGCGGCATCCATGACAGCGACAGCTTTCGGGCCTACCTTGACGCCCAGGCGCGCTTTCATCGCTACTCGTTCAGTAATACACTTCTGATCCTGTCCCAGCGGGCAGACGCCACCCGCGTGGCCGGCTATCAGACCTGGAAAACACTGGGTCGCCAGGTTCGGCGCGGTGAGCACGGGATGAAGATCTTCGTACCAATGCGGGTGCGCAACCGCCGGTCCGATGGAGATGACGGGCGCTATCGTGACGAGCAGACCGAGCCCGACCCACCGGGTGATCCTGAGCCGTCTGCGGCAACTGACGATCAGGTTCGACGATCGTCATCACCATCCCTCGGACACCGGCTGCTCTTCAGGGTCGGCACGGTCTACGACATCACCCAAACCGACGGGAAGCCACTCCCCGAGATCGACGTACCTGTGCTCGGGGGTAACGAGGGTCTGGCCCTCTACGGCCGCCTGGCGCGGGTCGCCGTCGATGAGACGTTGACAATCACACGCGGAAGTGACCGACTTGGCTCGTCAACCATGGGTTTCTACTCCCCCACCGAGCGCCTGATCGTCTTGCGCGAGGCAGCACCTCGCCAGATGACCAAGACTCTGGCCCACGAACTGGCGCACCACTTTGGTGGGGCAACGGCTTCCTCTCCCGAGGAGGAGACGACTGCCGAGTCAGTTGCCTACGTTGTCTGTGCCCGCTTCGGGCTGGACACCGGCGAACGCAGCTTCCCATACGTGGCCACTTGGAGCCGGGATCCCCAGGTGTTTCGAACTGCGCTTGGTACGGTCCAGAGCCTCAGTCACCGCATGATCGAGCGAATTGAGAGTCAGGACACCAGCCCAGCTACAGATAGGAGCTATGAGTCCGGGTGAGCAGGAGCCTCCACCTGCCTATCTTCAGGTTGCCCGCTTCAGCGGGGAGCGTCCTGCTGGACGAGCCTACAGCCAGCTTCAGGACTCCATTTTTCGCTCCCCTGGCTGTGAACTCTCAGTCTTCCGGCTGATTCTCGATCGTCAGTGGCATGTGACGGTTCTGGGCGAACCGCCTGCTGAGGCGCTTGATCGGCGCATCCGCCAGGTCCTCTCACGAGGTTCTCCTGCTTCCCTACCAGCGGAGATCGTTGAGGAGCTGCAGTGACATCGAACTGACGCTACCAGGATCGGTCCCTGGGTTGAACGTCACAACCGCCTTGCTCCGCTCTAAGCTCAGCACCTCGTAGTGGCAAATACGAACGTCATGTTCTACGAGCGGGCACCTGTGTGCAGATTACAAGGCTTGGACCCAGCTCCAGTTTGGACAAAGAGACGGCCAGACGCACACTTAATTCTGGGGGGCTTGCACCATGCCGTTGCCGACATCGGCCGGGCTATAGCCAGGCTTCAAACAATCAGTGACTGCCGAGCCCACGAGCCGGTCCGCGAACCGTTGCTGCGAGAACTGACCGGATCGCACTAGTTTCTCCGCCCATAACGCAGCGACCCCCGCGACGTGCGGCGTCGCCATGCTGGTCCCGCTCATCGTCGCCAACCCGCCGCCGGCCCGTGCAGACAGGATGTCGACCCCCGGCCCTGACAGGCGCGCACCATAGTTCGAGAAACTCGCGATCGAGAATCCGTCTGCATTCGGCCCGACCGCCGCGAC
Organism: Chloroflexota bacterium; assembly: GCA_046154735.1. Taxonomy (GTDB): domain Bacteria; phylum Chloroflexota; class UBA6077; order UBA6077; family JACCZL01; genus CAVXYC01. The sequence goes on from JBJXFJ010000541.1 coordinate 2,512, forward strand.
AGAGACTATGCCGTCGGCTGCTGCCGGCAGACTCACCGCGATGATAAAGTTCGGGTCCTGATCGCGGCGGCTCTCGTTGCCCGCCGCAGCTACTAGGAGACATGGCCCTGTGAAACTGGCCCGGGCCTGAACGAGCGATCCGAGCCTCTCGAAGAGTAGGACGTTCGAACGATAGCCTTCCAGCACCATCGACGTCGCGAGTTCGGTGGGAATGCCCTCCTGCTCGAGATGGGCCACCAGACCCGGGAAGTCGATGCCGAGCGACATTGAGATGACCTGCGCGCCGTTCTGGAGCGCCCACTCGATCGCAGTCAGGATGACGTCGCTGCCTCCCCCGTCCTGACCGAGTACCTTGCCGATCAGGGCGATACGGACGCCAAGGGCTACGCCGATCCTCCTACCTCCAATGTCACGGCCGAAGATCGTGCCGGCACAGTGTGTCCCGTGCCCGTGCAGGTCGTCATCGCTTTCGCTCGTGAAGTTCCGCCGCACCAACTCGACGCCGTCAAACGCCGGATGCGACACGTCGATACCCGTGTCGAGCACCGCCACCCTGACGCCGTCCCCGGAGAACGGTGACGTGTCAGCACCCACAGCCTGGATACCCCACATCGTGCTCACGGATGCTGGGATGGCGGCCTCGGAGCGGCTCACCGGTGCGATGAGCTTCATGGGGATGACTGGCGCGACGGCCTCGACATCGTGGTGGCGGCTCACCTCCTGTGCACGCCGCGCCGTAAGCGTATCCACCTCGACTGCGATACGCGTACCGGACTGAAATGCTGCCGCCCTCGGACGCCCTCGGAGACGCCGAGTCTCCACGCGCCTCAAGATCACGTGCTTCGCAGGTTGCATGGTCCCTCCTCCCTCTGGCTCGCTTCCAAGTTGGCGCCAAGCGCGCACGCATTCGGCGGTCGGTGGGACATTCGATAATGCCACTGTGCGTACTCAACATTAGCCGTATTTGCTCGCCTTACCGGTACGGCTGACGCACTGCTCCATCGAGTCGGGCGAAACGACCGTCATGTATAGGTGAGCAGATACCATTGGCCTTGTTCACTTTCGATGCCGAATCTAGCCGAAATGTCGGCGTGAAAGGAGCGGGAGCATCGGAGGCCAACGGCATGGTTGAGCGAACGTTCGAGTCGAATCGCATCAATTATCGGACAGTACCGTAGCGTCACCGCTAGGACGGCGGAGCGGATATTAGGCGCGCCTGCCGCGATCTGCGAAAGCGGCTGCTAGTAGGGGCAAATAACGGCGGACCTGCTCTCGATCACTTTCTTTCTCGGCTTCGCTGAGATCGGCGTAGCTAGTGGATATCTGCGCCTCCCAGCGCTCAACGAGCTCGGCCGGCAGGATCAGTGCCCCATCGGGACGTCGCTCGGCCATGCCGTGCATATAGCGCTGCCAGTGCGCCCAGCGATCATGCTCCGTGGCAGCCAGCCTCTCAATGAGACTCTCCAGCACGGCCTCAACTTCCGATCGCTCCATCACCACTCCCTAGATCAGGCGGTCAGCAACGAGACGACGATAGTGCTGGCCAAGTACGGTCAGCTCGCATGACTTGCGCTGCATTGCCGCGTGCCACATGTGCGGGGCGTCGACCGGTCGGACGAGGTTGACCTTCACATACCTCTGGAGCACCGCGAAGACGGCATTCTTCCGGGGGTCGGGCGGCGGAATATTCGGGTCGGCTAGTTGATCCGGTGAGCGCTCGGGCTCGTATTCCGGATCAAGTGGAAACTTATAGTCATCTCGCGGAAAGTGCGTCGCCAGCGCTTGAAGGTCAGTAAGCGGGATCGGTGCGGCCGCTTTCCTGAGCGAGACGAAAGTCTTCACGTTTGTCTTGAACACGGGACGTTGCGCCCACGGTCCAAGGGATTGGTCGATATGAGCATATACGCTACCTGGCGTGACGTCGCCGACGAGGTTCGCTGCTGAGCCACCGATCGCATCGACAAACAAGCTCGTGAACACACCAGCGCCGCCGCCTGGCACCTCCTCCGCATACTGCTCGGCCGTTGAGGCGGAGAGAATCGTCATGCCCTGCTTGATCTCGGCCATCGCTGGCATCTGGGGCCGATCTCCCGCGACGCCACTATGGCAGCTGTCCAAAATGATGACCTTATTCTTCGCCTCTGACTTGGCTGCGATTGTCATTAGCTCGAAGAGTGACAGCCCGTCATCTCCAGTGCGGCTGTCGGTTCCACACAAGAACCCGCCCGTGTCTTCTATGTAGCCATGACCAGCGAAGTAGAACAAAGCGATCTCGGAGTCGTCGGCAAACAACTCCCGCACCGCGTCCTTTAGATCGTCCTTGTCGACGCGGTCGGCCGAACTCGTCCCCGTCAGGAGCTTAGGCGTGGCGAAATTCACGGTGCCGTCGGCGTGCCGCTCGAGTACGCTCTTGACCGAATGCGCATCATTCACACACCCGCTTAGCGGGTTGCAGTGATCGTAGTAGTCGATCCCGACAATTAGCGCCTTGCGCATGATCGCCTCCGCTCAAAGCGAGTCGATGAAGTCGCTGATGTTCTTGTCGGTCCAGGCGTAGGTGGTGACTCCCGCGACGTTCGTCCTGTCGTCCGAGTACGCCCAGATGCCACGGAGTGGCTTCTTCTCTTCCTTAGCGCACTGGATCTCCCACTTCTGCCCGCTCGAGGTCAGCGAGTTCTTGCTGATCAGGGCAATCACGCCGTGTGAGCGCTTGATGCGAGTGCGCACGCGCTCTTTCCATTCCGTGGCGTAGGGCTCCTTCACAGACATGTCGATGAACTCGTACGGCGCGCGGGGATGCAATGACTGCCCCTTCAGGAGGTCACGCTGATGCTCGTCCTCGATCGCGAACGCGATGAAGACAATCTTCTTATCGGCCATGATTCTTCTCCACGGTCGCGCTCCTCTGTTCCGTCGTTACGACCCCAAGGACATCATGCAGCCTCACGGGGCGACTTCCCAAACGAAAATGTTCCAGGACTCGGCTGCGAGCAAAACGCTCAGGCCCACACCCAATGTTGTCAAGGTTGTGACAATCTCGGTTAGCAGGTTCAGGACGGTGTTGACCTGCTGCTACCATTTGGCATCTTCCTCTGGGCCCTCTCCAAGAGTTAGCTACAGTGCATGATGACGCGCTTGGCGTCATCGTCAAACTCGCGGAGGAAAGCCTCCTGGTGCCCCACGCCGCCAGATACTCTATGACGGCGGTTATAGCGAGACTGGTTCGTCGGCTCGAGCGACAGGTTCAGGTCGTTCGGCTTCGAGCGAACCGCCTCCTCGGTCCAAGCCAACTTGTGAGCGTTCAGCCCAGTCGGGTATTGGGGGATCCAAACTTCCGGAACTCAGCCTCGTCCTGGCGAGTCCAGTGCGTTCCTTGATTGGGAGGCCACGTCAACACAGGGTCCTCCAAATGCTCAATGCTTTATTATGGAACTAGGGCCTGTACGCAAACGGACTCGATAGGTGGGCCGGAATTTGCTCCACAATCGGCATGAGACATCGAGGAGAGTTGACCGACCAGGAGTGGGAGCGGCTGAAGCCCCACCTGCCACCTGAGAAGCCGGAGACGGGTCGGCCGAACGTCGACCATCGCCAGATCATCAACGGGATTTTATGGCGAGAGCGGACGGGAGCACCGTGGAGAGATCTGCCGGAGCGGTATGGGCCGTGGTCGACGGTGTACAGCCGGTTCTGGCGGTGGAGGGAGGCCGGCGTCTGGGATCGGATCTTCGCGGCGGTCCAACAGGAGGCGGATGCCGCGGGGGAGGTGGACTGGGATGTCCAGTTTGTCGATGGCAGCGTGATCCGCGCGCACCAGCACGCCGCTGGTGCAAAGGGGGGCTCCAGAAACCGAGGCGTTGGGGCGCAGCCAGGGCGGCTTCTCGACCAAAGTGCATCTCAAGGCCGAGGGCCAGGGCAAGCCGCTGACGGTGCTGCTCACTCCTGGTCAGCAGCATGAAGCGACCGTGCTCGCACCGCTCATGCACCACGGGGCGATCCGCCGTCCCGGTCGTGGCCGACCACGGATTCGCCCCCATCGCGTCTCCGGCGACAAAGGCTACACCGGCCGGCAGCACCGCGCCGCTCTGCGCCGACGCGGCATCCGCTACACCATCGCCAAGCGCCGCACCGTGCGCCGGACCGGCCCCTTCGATCGGGCCACCTATCGTCGTCGACACTTGATCGAGAACCTCTTCGCCCGCTGCAAACAGTACCGTGCCCTCGCCACCCGCTACGAACATCGCGGCCTCCCTCCGTACCTTCGCTGGTCGCTCACGCACCGCTATCGACTTCGTCGCCAACTGTCACCGTCTCATGCTGAAATGACCCTGGGTTGAAATTCACCCCTTCTTGAACAACATCCGCGCTAATGCTAATGTGATGTCGCTGGCCGTACAGGAGTTAGCGACGACTTCGAGATCCGTGCCGATGCACTCCGCGAGCTGGAGGCATGTCTGTGTAGCCGTTCAGCCGAGCAAATCTGTCGCCTCCCAAAATTCTTGGCGGCCTGTCCTCAGCGATCATTCACGCCTGGGTCAGACCGACACCTCGCGAGTAGACGTTGCCCGACAGTAGAGTTACGAACTCCTGACCCTCTGTTGCGTGGGCGATCTCTTGGGGTGCGCTGAAAGCGTCTGTTTGAAACATTCGGAACACCTCCGTCCCGGCATCTTCCGAAACCGAGCTAAAGGATCGTTCGTGATTCCCCCACCGTACGATGTCTTCGTTAGTTACAACAGCCACGACCGAGAGGCTGCTACCCCTATTGCCACGGCGCTTAAGCATGCTGGCTTGCGCGTATGGTTTGATCGATGGCAACTCCGGCCAGGGCGTACTTGGCAAGATGACCTCCCATCTCGAATGAGGGACGCGCGCGCCGTCGTACTCCTCATCGGACCGTCCGGAATCGGTACCTGGCAGGCACCTGAGATTCGCACGGCGCTACAGAGCTATATGCGCACGGGAAACCCCGTCATCCCGGTCATCCTCCCAGGCGTGTCAGAAGTTCAGCTTCCGGATCTACTGGATCAACACACTTACGTTGATTGTCGCATGCAGGAACTGTCGTCAACGAGTCTGAATCAGTTGATATTGGGGATCACCGGTCGCCGAACAACCCTGTCCGTATCTCAATTCGGCGAGTCATTCCTCCTTCCTGTGACTACTCGATACGGACACAATAAGCTTCTTCGGATACAAATCCTGCCCAATATCGATCATGATCGGTTACTGAATTTATCATGGGAGACATTCGGCGAGGGCATCGAACACCTGATAGACCAAATTAAGAACCCCGGCAGTAGAGTTTTAGTCAACGCTTGTTTCGGAATCAATGAGGCTGGGCTAGTTATGGCTACATTTATAAACTCATCAACTCTCGGCAATGTTCCGCTTGGCCACATTCGATGCGGAAGAGTTCAAGCCAATACTGTATTGCTTGAAGAATCTTATTATCCGAATTTAGATAGAAATCCTTGCATTATGATATGCGATTTCGAAATCAAACGAGCTGACGTCCTCGGTGTCGTCATAAACCACCTAAGGATGCAATACAGTGATCCATCATTTTATTTTGCTGTTTTTGGAGCAATGACCGAAGAATCTGATCTCAGAATTTCTAGTTTAGACCAGCTCGTTTCATCATCATTCTTATCGTCAATAGAATTGGAAGATATTTTTATAGCTTCGACTATGAGTCCTCCTGGAATAGAGCCACCGTTGGGCTTACGTTAGCGGTGAGAAGGGGCGATGGCATGGGGATCAATAGCGAACTACCAGGAATAGTTATCAGGGTAATATCTATAGTAGAGTCTATTATTGCTGTTTACTCACAGAGACTTATTGAGTCAGCTGTGAATGGAGTGTACGGAGAAATAAGGAATCATCGCCATGAGGATAATTTTCTATCCGTCAATGATTTAGAAATACATACACTATACTTCGATGAATTCTCTAAAGTCTTCTCTTCTTTCGTATATGCCTCTGAGGAAGATGACCCGAGATTATATGGATCAACGCGCCACAGGACCCCTGAGTACGTAGTATTGGTTGATCCTTTAGACACAAGCGAACTTGCCGTCCGAGGACTATCTGGATACACTCAGGTTATAATATTCTCTGCTAACAGTCATGAGCCGATTCTCTCAGTAGTTGGGGATATCTTTCATGAGATTAACATCTTTTGTGCTTATAGGACATCTGACGGTCGTAACAGGGCATTTCTTAAGACTAGGTCTGGCAAAGTCCTCAGCATATCAAGCTCTGCTAACACTCGCCTAGCAGATGCTCTTATCACCAACTATCTTATGAAACCGACTGACAGGTTCGCTGCGCTCTCCAACGAGACAGAATTGCTTGGCGCGCTTGGTGCCGCCGATACCGAGGGCTCGCGTCGAGGCCGTATCGGGGTGGATTTTGGATCGATCGGCTTTTGCCACGTAGCTGCAGGGTTTACTGATGCCTTTATAGAGGTTGCGAAGGGATTCAGTCTCTGGGACCTACTTCCGGGTCAATATATCCTTCAGGCGGCCGGTGGTCTAGTTTCTAGCTTGTCGGGCACGCTCTTGCCATGTCGCCTTTCGACTGCCGACCCCGTCGCGCTCACCCGCCAGATGAACATGCGTCAAAAGTTTGTGGCAGCAGGGAACCCGGCAATGCTCAAGTGCATACTTGACAGTATCGCCGCTGAGGACTAGCCTGTCGACAGTGGCTCGCATTCAGGAGTCCTTTCTGGCGATTGCTCCAGCGGAGCCTTATACCAATCCCGTGCGGCGCTGCCGTATTTCCTGCGGTCCGAGTCTCTGAGTGGAATTTACGGCGTGCCCGTCCGGGCTTGGTATTAGCGACAGGTGGCTCAATGACCTCCCCCGATCCGTCACTCTTTGCCTATCGCATCCGGCCTAGTGCAGTGCAGGCCGCAGTTGCTGCTGGTCTCGAAGGTCGATCCTCCGAAATGGTGGTTCAGTCACTCTTGGTGGCCCAAACAGGTCGACCTGACGCGTTGCTCACGGCACTGTTAGTGGCCAATGGAAGTGAATGGGCGGTTCCGACCTTCAGCATCCTCACGGGCCTGCCGCCATCCATTGTCAAGTCTGCCCTCGATCGATATCTCGCTTTACAGATCGAACAAGACTTCCTTTTGACCGGGGCTGAGTGCATCGCATTCACGCTAATTCGGCAGGGTGTTCGTACGGTGTTTGCATATCCGGGCACCTCTGAGTTGGCTCTATGTAGCGCGATTCTTCAAGCACGGGATGTGAAGTTCGTCAATGCACGTGGCGACAAGGAGGCTGGGTTCATGGCGGCTGGCGCTTGTAGAGTCAGCCCCACCTCGAGCATTTCTGTTCTTCATGGCGCGCGCGGTCTGACTAATGGTGCTGGGGCTCTCGCGGACGCTCAGAGAAACGAAATCGGTATGGTGAGTCTGGTCGGCCTGCCATCCACAAGATCAGCACGGTTCCTACCTCCACATGGCGAAACGGATCTGTTGGCCCGGCTGGGGCCTTTCGTAAAGTGGTCGTACGAGCCAGGGGTGGACCTGCCTAGGTCTGCCCAAGTGAAGAATGGCAGCCATCAATTTGCCCGCAAATTGTGTGATGCTTTTGCCGAAGCAAGAACACCTCCGTTCGGGGTGAGCCTCTTTGGGGTTCCTCAGGATCTATCTGAGGAAGCATGGATATCTTGGAGTGATATCGCTGACGTTGGACGCGCGGCGCCCAGGTCCGGACTCGACTCAAAATTGCTAATGTTAATTTCAGAGCTGATACACAAGAGCCTGAAAACGGTTGTTATATTGGATGATTACTATCTACGTTATGATAAATCAAGCGATACTCTCGAGGAGTTTGCGGTGGCAAGTAATTGCACTACAACGCAACTTCGTTATAGACGAGGACCAATGTTATTTGAACGTCTTCCGAATAGGGTGAGAGGCTTCATCGGCTGGCTTAATCAGGACGACGAAGAGCATAGGAAATTACTATCTGAGGCTGACCTTCTAATTACAGTCGAAGATAGGAACATGTATCCTCGCGTTATCGGACTCCTTCCTGAGACGAAAAAGATTGTCATAACATCGAGCGCTACCAGGACTATTAAGAATGGCTATATTTCAGAGAACGACATTCTCGTTGAAGGACATCCAGTCGAAACATTGTCTTCAATAGCTAAGGCTTTGCAGAATAGATACCCGGTGCAATCTGTTGATGGGAACGCATCAGGGTCCACTGATCAATCTAAGATTGGTATTCATGACCAACGTGCCGATGCGTCACTAGTGGAAACGGTTAGGTTAAAGCTCATTCATGCCTTGTGTTCCTGGCTATCTAGCCTTGACAGCCCCATAATTGTCGATGATAGTCAAATGTTCGGAGGGTGGATTTCAGACTATTATGACCTATTGCCTGACAACGTGAGAATCCTAGGTGACCATGGTGGCTTCGTCGGGAGTGGGATATCTTATGCTACAGGATTGGCTATCCACGGTCAGGTGGGCCAGGTCGTGTGCTTCTTGGGGGATCATGGTTTTACAAATGGTTTACAGGGCCTAATATCCGCTGTTCAGGAGAGCGCAAGGGTTGTTTATATTGTATGCAATAATGGCGAGAGTGTGTCGTTAATTAAGCAGGCTGATGAGGGTGGAATGAGCGAGGTTTTAGGCCTGTTGCGCCGCCATCTTAGAAATGTTGAGCCGCTAGATTACGTGCATGTTGCAGAGGGTCTCGGCCTGACGGCCAGGAGTGTAGCGTTTTCTCTTACGGCACGCGAGGATGAGATAAGGGTTGCTACAGACGCATTGCGTAGCTTTCTATCGGAAGCGACAGCGGCTAATGGTCCCACATTAATTGAACTGCGTTTGCCGGGATATGGGCCGTTCTGGGATGGTGTGTGGAGCGTCAGAGGTGTCGATGAGATTGCACAGGACTCTACCGATACTTGACTGCACTGGCAAAGATGTGTCCCACCGCGCTGCATCCCGTTGGTACACCGACACCTACTCCGAGCTCTAGCAGGCTGCTGAAATACTCGTTGCCAAAGTTGGCTACCACAACATCTTGTGGTTCAGAACCGCTCGAGACCACAAGATGTTGTGCCTGAAGTTTTCGCCACAGGCTTTTTCAGCAGCCTGCTAAACCAAAGCCAAGGTGAAAACTACATACGTCCTGCTTCCGACCATGTAGATCCCCGCGTGGCTTTGGTTTAGGAGTGTGGGTCATGGGTGCTCTGAACCACGACCGGTTGTGGTTTTGAAGGGGCCTGAAACCACAACCGGTTGTATGCCGGACGACTCGTGACCCACGCTCCTAGGTCTCAGGTACGGGCAATGGCTGTATCCTGTGTTGGGATCAAGTCTGGAATTGGACCGAAGAACTGAGTTCAGGATTCACGGTCTCATCGGCACTTCTGACGCTCTAAGCATCTGTTCAGACTGCCTGGCACAGACCAAGCCTCGCTATGACCTACCCCATGTCGCCCAATCTTGATCCGCCTTGGGTAGCGTGGAGGTGTTGGAGCCATGGGATGAGCGACGCGGTACCCGCCCGATCTGAGTGAACGGGCGATGCGGTTGGTGCGTGAGCACCGAGACGACCATCCATCGGGGTGGGGGGGCAATCCAGTCGATCGACGGGAAGCTGGGGATGACGAGGTCCACCTAATGAGTAGCGCCCGCCAACTTTGGCTGTAGCGCTACAGGCGATCGTGGTTTAGCGTGCACTCCGGCTGGCGGATGATCAACGAGTTTCATCAGGTCGGAGAAGGCGTGAGCTTCGAGGAGGCGGGGCCGTTCTCCAATGGCTTTCTGAACGTGTCTCCTCCAGAACCGTGTGTGACAACTCCGGCATCTCGTCCAGAAAGAGCACGCCGCGATGCGCCAGCGACAGTTCCCCCGGCCGCGCCCATCCGACACCGCCGCCCACCAGACCGGCCGGGCTGATGGTATGGTGCGGGGCGCGGAACGGCCGGCGGCGGACCAGCGAGCCGTGCTCGTGGAGGCGGCCCGCGACCGAGTAGATGCGGGTGACTTCGAGCGCCTCCTCCAGCGTCATGCGGGGGAGAATCGACGGGAGCGCCCGGGCCAGCAGCGTCTTGCCCGTGCCGGGCGGTCCGCCAAGCAGCAGGTTGTGTGATCCAGCCGCCGCGACCTCCAGCGCGCGGCGGGCGTGCTCCTGCCCCTTGACGTGCGCGAGATCGACGAGCGGCTCGTGCTCGACAGTGTCCTCCACGGTGACGCCCGGCGGCAGCGGTGCCAGCACGATCTCACCTTTCAGGTGGGCCACCAGCTCGGCCAGCGTCTGGACCGGGATCACGTCGATGCCGTCCACCAGCGCGGCCTCGGCAGCGTCCACCGCCGGCACAAAGACGGTCCGGATGCCACGATCCCGGGCCAGCCCGACCATCGGCAGGACGCCCTGAAGGTGGCGCAGCGTCCCATCCAGCGACAGCTCACCCAGGAACACCACCGTCGTCGCGTCCATCGCGATCTGCTCAGAAGCCAGCAGCACGCCGATGGCGATGGGCAGATCGTACGATGGCCCAGACTTCCGGATCTCGGCGGGGGCCAGGTTCACGGTGATCCGCCTGGGCGGAAAGATCAGGCCGCTGTTCCTGACGGCCGCCCGCACCCGCTCGCGGGCCTCCTGCACGGCGGCGTCGGGCAACCCGACGATGTTGAACTGCACAAGCCCCTGCCGTGCGATATCGACTTCGACCTGGACGAGTTCGCCCTCCAGGCCAACGACGGCACAGGTCAAGACCTTCGCCAGCATCGTGCCCTCCTTCGAGAACAAAGGTGTTCCGCTGACAGAGGTACGGGCCGAGGCATTTCGTT
>JBJXFJ010000545.1:0-5028 GCA_046154735.1 Chloroflexota bacterium
ACTGGCAGTGGTCCGCGGCGATGGCCTTCTCGTTCAGGAACCAGTCAGAGCTCACAATGCCCGCTGCTTCCGGGAGTAGCGATTCCGGCGTCACGCCAAAGGTCGCGGCGGCCAGGCTGCAGCCGTAGAATCGGGCATTGCCGGTCTGGTGCACCAGCTTCAGGTAGTCGCGGAGCTTGGTGGGCGCGCCCTCCGCAGGCTTCGGATGACCTACAATGGTAGGCCCCGGTGGAGATAATATCTCGATTTCGGGAGCGCCCAATCGTCAGTTTCACATAGAGAATGAAAGGGAGGTTGAGGCCATGCGAAAGATTTTCGTAAACCTGCCGGTGAAAGATCTGAAGGCAGCTATGGGGTTCTTCTCTGAGCTGGGCTTTACTTATCACCCGGATTACACCGGTGACGATGGCGCGTGCATGATTGTGGATGAGAACATCTTCGTCATGTTGGTCACCGAGCCGCGATTCAAAGATTTCATCAACAACGACATCAGCGATGCCACCCGGGCTACCGAGGTGCTGACCTGTCTCTCCGCGGAGAGCCGTGAGGAAGTGGACGACCTGGTGGCCAAGGCCCTGGCAGCAGGCGGGACGGCCTGGAAGCCCAAGATGGACTATGGAACGATGTATGGCGGTAGCTTCCAGGACCTGGACGGGCATGTCTGGGAGCTGATGTTTATGGAGCCGGCCTCGTAATCACCGGTCACATTGGAGCTGAACATCACACCACCGAGATCACAGAAAATTGAGTGACGAGTGACCGACTCTGGAAACATGAACTGGACGGGGGGCCACCGAGACCGGTCACCCGGACACTTTCCCCGGCTCTAAAGAGAGATCGCGTATGCGGGCACGGGGCGGAGAAAGCCCTTCAGGGTGAGCTCTGGCAGCTCCTCGGCTTTCACGCGATCCTCCACAAGCGTATAGGCGCGCTGGCTGAGGAGGATTTGACCGGGGAGCGCTTCGTCACACAGGCGTGAGGCCAGGTTCACCACGGTGCCAATCACCCCGTAATCCAGGCGGCCTTCGAATCCCAGGACGCCGAGCGTGGCGTACCCATAGGCAATGCCGACGCCGAAGCCCAGGTTCCAGCCCTGGCGTTTCCAGCCCACACTGAGCGCGGCCATACAGTCGCGCAGCTCCAGACCGAGCTGCACCGCCAAGCCGGTGGGGTCCTCACAGGGGAACGGGTCATTAAAGAATACCATTAAGCCGTCCCCGGCAAAATGCCCCACGGTACCCTGATACTTCGTGATCAAGGGGCCGGCCGCGGCGTGATACTCGCGCAGCACCACCATAACCTCCTCCGGCTCCGCGGTCTCGGCAAACGCGGTGAAGCCGCGCAGGTCGCAGAAGAGCACGGCAATCTGCCGGCGATGCGTGCCCAGGACGCTTTCATCCCCAGAGCTGACAATGGCCTGAGCAACCTGGGGAGAGAGAAAGCTCTGCAAGCGCGTCATGCGCTCAATCTCCTGCACTTGTGCCTGCACCCGCGCCTCGAGCGATTGGTTCCAGGCGGCCAACTCGGTGGCTTGGCCCTCAATGGTATCCAGGTACTCTTTAATCCTCAGGAGCGATTTGACCCGCGCCAGGAGCTCAGCTTGATTGAACGGCTTGGCAATGAAGTCATCGGCACCGGCCTCAAGCGCCTTGAGTTTTTCCTGATCACCGGCGGCGGTAATCATCACAATGGGCAGAGCCCGGGTGTCCGGCTTCTCGCGCAGTCGACGACAGACCTCATAGCCATCCATCACTGGCATCTGGATATCCAGCAACACAAGGTCCGGCGGCGCGGCATCCACCGCGGCCAGGGCCTCATGTCCGGATGCCGCTGGGATCACGGTGTACCCACGCGGGCTGAGCACCGCGTCCAGCAGGCGTATGTTCTGCGCCGTATCATCCACTACCAGAATGCGGGGCGCTGTCTCAGGCATCGTCCTGGCATCTCTGAGCCGCGACCGTCAGCGAGCGGGTCCTGAGGCAGGATCCCTCATTCGCGCACGGATGAACCTGCCTCAGGACCTGCTCGCTGACGGTCGCGGCTCGGCACATCACGGTCACGGCACGTCCTCGCGCTTCAGGAGCTCACGCACCTGTTCACCAAACTCGCGCACGTTGATGGGCTTTGTGAGGTAGCCGTCAAAGCCGGCGCCCAGAAAGCGCTCACGATCGCTGCGCATGGCCGATGCCGTCAGCGCAACAACCGGTATCCCGGCCGTTCTCGGATCTGCGCGGAGCTTGGAGAGAGCCTCCACACCGTTCATGCCCGGGAGCTGGTAATCCATCAGAACAAGGTCCGGCATGTGCTCCAGCGCCAGCGTGATGCCGATCTCGGCTGTGGGGGCTTCAATGGTTCGAAAGCCACGAAACTGCAATACATCGCGCGCCAGTTTGAGATTCTTCTCATTGTCTTCCACGATGAGGATCAGCTCATCCGCCATACGAGCATCCTTCATGAATGGGACTATGCCGAGCAATGGTGCATGTCAGCAGCGTCATGTACGGTCAGATCCCACATCGCCCGCGTTCGTGGCCAGTGGTAAGGAGCGCTGAATCATTGGAATGGCGATGGTGAACGTACTCCCAACACCCACTTCACTTTTCACCCAGACGCGTCCGCCGTGCAGTTCGGCAAAGCGGCGGGTAAGCGCCAGTCCCAAGCCCGTACCCTCAGGCCGGCCGCTTCCGCGCCCGTCACTGGACTGTCGGAACTCCTCAAAAATCATTTCCAGATCCCCCGGGGGGATGCCAATACCCGTATCGCGAACGGCAATGTGTAGCTCCTGACCCACGGAGCACGCGCTGAGTGTCACCGCGCCACCCTCCGGGGTGAACTTGACCGCGTTCGAGAGTAAATTGAACACCATCTGCTTCAGCTTGCGCTCATCGGCTTCCACCATGTCAAGGTCAGGAGTGAGCTCAAGTGTGAGCGCAATACCGTGTCGGCTGGCGCGCTCCTTGACCATGGTAAGGCCGTTCTCCAGCAATGCGGCAACCGGGAATTCGGCCGGTTCCAACTCCATATGGCCGGCTTCAACCTTTGAGAGGTCGAGAATGTCGTTGATCAGTGAAAGGAGGTGCTGACCTGAGGTCAAAATATCGTTCAGGTACTCCTCCTGGCGCTCATTGAGCTCGCCAAACATCTTTTCTGAGAGCACTTCGGAAAAGCCAATAATGGCATTGAGTGGCGTGCGCAGCTCGTGAGACATGTTGGCCAGGAACTCGGACTTATGCAAGCTGGCCACTTCCAGCTCGCGGTTCTTCGCCTCCAACTCTTGAAAGAGACGCACATTTTCAATGGCGATGACCGCTTGATCAGCAAACGTGCGGAGCAGCTCAATTTGTTGATCCGTGAACGGCCGAACCTCCAGACGGCGAATCATGATGGTGCCCTGCGGCACCCCTTCTCGCAGGAGTGGCGTGGCCAGCGTGGTGCGGTTACCGATGTGCTCGCGGAGCGCCCGCCCTTCTGGATACTCGGACTCGGGCTCGGCTGCCAGGTCGTGCACGTGGATCGTCTGGCGGTCAATCACAGCGCGCCCGTTTACCGATCCGCGGCTGATGGGAAGTCCAGCCTGGCGCGCCGCCGTGGGGAGTGAGCCGAAGGACGCGGCCTCCCGCAATATGTCGCCCTCCACTCTGAAGATCACCGCGTCAGTTGCCTCGCAGAGGCGCGCTGCATTTGCCGCCACGGCATTGAGCACCGGCTGGAGATCGTTGGGCGAGCTGGCGATGACCCGCAGAATCTCGCCGGTCGCTGTCTGCTGATCCAGTGTCTCGCGCAGCTCGTGGGTGCGTTCCTCCACCCGCCGCTCCAGGGTGGCATATGACTCATGGAGCTGCGCGGTCATCCGATTGAAGGACTCGGCCAGCGCCTCAAGCTCATCGCCCGTGTGGATTTCGATGCGTTGATCCAGGGCGCCCTCGCCAATTTGCGCGGCGCCGGCCTGCAGCGCCCTGATGGGCGTGACCATGCTGCGTGCGAGCGCAAGGCTGGCGATGATCGAGAGCCCGATACCGAGCACCAGGAGCACCACGGTTCGGACGATGGACGCATAGAGGCCGCTGAGCGCTTCCTCCACAGGCTGGTCCACAAAGACGAACCAGCCGGGCGGCTCCACCAGTGAATAGGCGGTGAGTGTTTGCCGGCCCTGGAGATCACGGGCAATGCTGGGCTGATCGGTGCCTCCCAGCACGCGCCGCGGCGCCGCGCGCGCCTCTTGCACCTGAGTGGCGCTGGAGAGATCGGTCTTCCTCAGGACGAGGCTGATATCCGGGTGAGCCACAAGCTGCCCAGACTCATCGACCACGTAGGCATAGCCGGCCGTGCCTACTCGAATCTGGCTGACCACATCCCAGATCAGTTTGAGGTTCACCTCCGCGCTAATCACGCCATTGGGATCGTCGCGCCGGGCGATCGTCATATATGGCTCAGACTCGTTGCGGAAATAGACCGGGCCAAAGTACGGTCGATTTGGACGTGGCTCAGTGAAGCGCGGATCGGCGCTCACGTCGGTGCCGCTTCCGACCACATTCATGGCCAGGCGCGAGACGCGGAGCTGCTCCTGGCCGGATGTATCAATGAAGCTCAAGTCGGTGATCGCCGGAGCCAGGCGCAGGAGTCTCGTAAAGTCATCACGTCGCTGGGCCGGATTGGCCGCGCCCGCCGCCCAGCCCAGGGCACGCTCCTGGTCACCCAGGAAATCGCGAATTGTGGCCGCGGCGCCCAGAGCCTTTTCCTGCTGCAGACGCGCCAGCGCCGTCTCATTCTCGCGATACGAGAAGTACAGCTCAATGAGCCCGCTCGCAATCAGTGCCCCGCTCACCAGCAGAACAATCAGCAGCACGTACTTGCGAAACAGCCGGCCATGCTGCCGACCGATGAGTGCGTGATCGCCCAGGGTGTGCCCGCGCGAGAGCGTACTTGCCGTCATGATGTGCTAAGGATCGCGCCATCGGGGTAAATGTGCAAGCGGTGGTGGGCGCGCGCCCGGGGTCTTTTCAAAGTCGAGTTGTCGGCGGGACGACG
>JBJXFJ010000571.1:0-8632 GCA_046154735.1 Chloroflexota bacterium
TTCTCACGATGATAGGCAAAGGCTTCGGTATAGGCAATGGCCCAGGATGCAGCGAGCCCGTGCACCGCGCTCGGCAGGTCAATTTCAACCAGCTCCGCCCCTAATCCAGCAAAATGATTGAGGGCGCCACGCACCGCCCGGACAACCTCGGGATCGACAGCATCATCGAAAAAATATTGACGCGGCACGCCCAAACGGACGCGAGTAGGCAAATCATCAAGCTGATCGGAGAGAGAATCCTGATCCGCGGAACCTGCTGGCAATCGTCTCGACGGCTCCCTGGAAAGCATTGCGTCAAGCATGAGCGTGAGGTCCTGGACAGTCCGCGCCATGGGCCCGGCCGAGTCCAGACTCCAACTCAGCGGCACAATACCTGAAAGACCGACCAGACCATGCGTTGGCCGAAGGCCCGAGAGTCCGCAAAATGATGCTGGGATACGTATGGAGCCACCAGTATCGCTTCCCGTGGCCAGCGGTATCATCCGCGCGGCCAGCGCCGTTCCAGAGCCAGAGCTGGAGCCACCGGGGGAGCATGCCAAATTCCATGGATTTCGTGCATCGCCAAAGAGCTCCATACTCCCCGAGGCGAATTCAAAGGTGTTAAGCTTCCCCAGACAAATTGCCCCGGCAGAGCGGAGTGACGCCGCTACATCGCTATCTCGCTCAGCCACTTCCCCGCGTTGAATTCGGGAACCCGCGGTCGTTGGCATTCCCGCAACATCGTAGATGTCCTTGTAGGCCACCGGCACCCCGTGGAGTGGTGCGAGCGATGGCTGAGACTCACTTCGGCGGGCTGCTTCCATCGCTCCAGCCTCATCGAGATGCACAAACGCGATCAAATCAGGATTAAGCATCTGAATCCGCTCCAGATGCGCCTGCACGAGCTCGACCGGCGACAGTTCACGCACCCGTACCAGGCGCGCCATGTCAGTCGCGGTGAGAAAACAAAGCTCAGACTCGGTCACGGCACCCTCTTCAGCGAACTCTGGTTGGGATTATCGCAATCCTAACTCGGGCCCGCATAGATACTGGAACGAATGACTGTGCGAGAATTCAGAAACCGTCTCGGAGTCAAGCATGAGCACCATTCCCAATCACCTGATACATGGCTGCAAAGACGCGCATCGGCGGCTTGAAGCGAGCCTCATCCACATCAACGATACCGTGGTCAGGCGCGCATCATTGCTGGATGGGTGGACCGTGGGCCACGTCCTCAATCACCTGGCGCGCAACGCGGAGAGCCACACGGGGGTATTCCACGCCGCGGCGGAGGGACGCATTCGTGCTCAATATCCTGGTGGGCCAGATGAGCGTGTTCAACTCATCGAGACTGGAGCCGATAATCCCGCGGATGTCCTGATTGAAGCGCTCCGAAAAGCCAACTCGCAACTCGAATTGGCCTGGGCAAACACGTCGGATGAGCACTGGGCGAGTGGACTCGGACTGCGCACCTATGGCGCGGCGTCTCTGGCAGAGTTCGTGTTTCTTCGCTGGCGGGAGGTGGAGATCCACGGTATTGACCTCGGTATTGCCGACATCGGCGGGCCAACATGGGAATCCGTCAGCGATGACTACGTGAACTTTGAGACCGAAATGAGTGGCCGAGGCCTTCCCAGCCGCCTGCCTCCCGGCGTTGCCGTACACATCGTTCCTGATGGTCTTCCATCCTATGTTGCCGGCCTGAGTTTCACCCCCCTGCAGGTTCGGGGATCGGCGCGAGAAATTCTTCGCTGGCTCACCGGCCGGCACAGCCGGCAAGATTGGCCCACACTCGGGGCGTGGTAACCAGGAGGTCCTACCAGCCAGGGCGAAATATCGCCTGAAACTCCGCGCGAATAAGCCGATGATTAAAGCACGGCTCTTCGGCTCCTCGACCGGACCTCAGATACTGGCACTTCGGTGCGCGGTTGGACGGCCAGGTGAGACGAGAGCGGGGAGGGGAGACGATGCAAGAGCGCAAACGAATAGGACTGCTAGTTCCGTCAAACAACTCCACGGTGGAGCCTGACTTCGCCAACGGAGTGCCGGAAGGCGTCTCCGTTCATGCCCATCACCTCTGGTCGGATGTTGACCCTCGGCGTCCTGCCCGCTCGGAGAAGCTTGGTGATGAGTTTCTCCAGGCCGCTCGCTTTCTGACCCCCATGAAGCTCGGTGTGCTCGCCCTGGCACAGGGGAACTCGGCCAGCGAGGACCAGTTCGCGCGCATCTTTGAAATCCCCGCGGTAGCCAGCTCCCCCTCGGTGGTGCAAGCACTGCGCCACTATGACGTGCGCCGCGTTGCGGTGTTCACACCATTCGATGAATACGTCAACTCGAGACTCTGGGAGTACTTCGTCAATTTTCAGTTTGAAGTTGTCGGCAGCTTTGGCGATCCAACCATGACCAGGAATCCGCAGCAAGACACGAATCTGCAGGAGCCCGGTGAGATCTTCGAGTTCGTGGTCTCGAAGTGCCCGGGAAACGCGGACGCGCTGGTCCTCTCAGGCTCGGCCTGGCGAGCAATGGAGGCCGTGTCTGAGATCGAACGCGCGACCGGAAAGCTGGTTATCACCACCAATCAGGCCACGGTATGGCGCGCAGTGCGCAAACTGGCGGTGCCGTATGGCAGAAGTGGCTTTGGTAGGCTGATCGCAGAAATGCCTCCCATTGAGGACGACCCGCTCCTGCAAAACAATCCGGCTCAAGGCCAGCTCAGCACGGTAAAGTAATTGCTCATGCGCTTGCCTGGCGAGTGGATCGCGAGTCGTCAGGCAGCCCTGGTTGCGATTCTGCACTGGCTAGTACAACTTGGCGGATGTAGATTGGGAGCTCTAGAGTGGTGTCGGGCATCCTGCCCGACAGTATCAGGTTCGATCGGGCCGGACTATCGGGCAAGATGCCCGACACCGCCCCGCTATCCACCGTACTACATCCGCTCCTCTGTACTAGCCGCCGGTGGTAGATGAGGGCGGTTCAAAGCTCCACGTCAGCCACCCCGTTCTCGAGAGCATCGGTGTCAGCGATAACCGGTCGTGTCCGCGGGTTTGCCGGCGTCCTGTACTTCCACCACGTACTTCCAGGCATCAGGCCGGCTCCCATCGAGATCGGTGAAGCCATAGATCTTTGCTAACTGCCCGCTGGACAGGGATTGACCGTTCCAGCGCGACACGTCAGCATCTCTAGCAAGCGCCGCCACAGCGCGACCGACGAATGAGGGAGTCTCAGAGATTGCAAAGTGTGGGTTGATCTGAGTTGCGTCACGCCAGTTCGATTCGGTCACGCCATAGGCCTCAAGCATGGCTTCCGAACGCAGCCACCCCGGCGTGAGCGACACGGCTGTCCCCCCGTATGACTGGAGCTCATGCGCTAGCGCGAACGCCATGCGATTCACGGACGCCTTGGCTAGATCGTAAAAGAAGGACACCCGGTAGTTGGTTGCATTGTACTCATCCGTCCCGTCCGTCACCTCCACCACGAGCCCGCCAGGCGCTTTGATCAGTAGCGGGAGCGCGAAGTGGCTGGTGATAGCATGAGTCTCGACACCCAGGCGCAGTGTGCGGAGCCCAATGTCCAACGACGAATCCCAGACTGACTTGTTCCACTCAATGGTCGTGGCACCCCAGATATCGTTGACAAGGATATGGAGACATCCCTGCTCTTTTTCAATGCGGGCCACCAGTGCGCGCACCTCGTCAGGCTCAAGATGGTCTACCTGGACCGCGATGCCGCGGCCGCCTGCGGCATCCACAAGCTCCGCGGTCTCTTCAATCGATTCCGGGCGGTTCATCTCCGAGAGCTCGGCTCGGGTCGTCCGCCCGGTGACGTAGACCGTTGCACCGGCCGCGCCAAGTTCCACCGCGATCCCGCGGCCCGCACCGCGGGTTGCACCCGCCACCAGGGCAACCTTGCCTGCCAGCGATGCCTCTAGCCCGTTGGTGGCGTTCAGGTTTGCTTGCAATGGCACTTCGTTGTCAGACACTCCATCGTTCTCCAAACGGGCAACGGGCAAAGATCCTGCAGCCCTGAATCAGGGGAGCCCACGATGATTCACGCGGTGTGCAAGGTAAGCGAGGAAGAAAACTATACACAACCTGAAATGGAGGTTCTCTGAGTGAGCTCCATCAATGGTGCGCGTGTCACTGGGCATGAGATAAACCTGGTCCAAACATGCTCGTCTATGACCCTGAAATTGCCCTGTCTTCACCTCGCGGGAGGCTAGACAGCGAAGCTGCATGTTGATACTATATTAGAACTCATGTTCTGGTATTCAACATCTGGCGAGGCGCCTCTGATGGGCCGATCAAGTACATCGAGGGATGACCACTCGTGACCACCTTTCACGCGGTACTGGCGAACTCGTTCACGGCGTTTCTTACAAACACCTTTGTCTGGTTTGCGGTCACGTTCTGGGTCTACTTGGAAACCCGGTCCGTGATCGCAACATCGGTCATGGCCGGCGTGTACGCCACTACCGTCGCCACAACCGGATTCTTTCTTGGATCGCTGGTAGACCGGTACCCGAAAAAGCGAGTAATGGCGTTCTCGAGCATCAGCTCGCTGATGCTCTACGCGCTCGCCCTCGGGATCTTTGTTACGACGCCATCGACTGACTTTGCTAATCCGGCAAGTGTCAATCTGTGGGTGTTTGTCGTGCTTGCGCTCGTGGGCGCGGTGGCCGGCAATGTGCGCGCGATTGCGCTATCAACACTTGTTACGATTCTGATCCCTGAGAGCGAACGCGACAACGCCAATGGTCTGATTGGAACCGCAAACGGGGTGGCGTTTCTCGCGGCTTCCATATTGAGTGGACTGGTGATTGGATTCTTCGGCATTTTCTGGATGCTGGCCAGCGCAGTGGGACTAACGCTGCTGGTGATCGCTCACCTGTGGATCGTCTCAATTCCAGACTTGCCCACACCGACGGCCGGCCATCCGGCCACCATCACATCCGGGATTGACATCCGGGGAACGATCGCCGCGATCAAGGGAGTCCCCGGATTGTCCGGGCTGATCTTCTTTCAGACGTTTAATAACTTTCTGGGCGGAATCTTCATGGCGCTCATGGATGCCTATGGACTATTGCTTGTCTCCGTCCAAGTCTGGGGCATTTTGTGGGGATTCTTAAGCCTGGGCTTCATTGTTGGCGGATTGATTGTGGCCAGGAAAGGTCTCGGGAAAAGTCCGCTCCGAACGATGTTCCTTGCCAATATTGCCATGTGGTCGGTGACCATCTTCTTCACAATTCAGCCGTCCATCGTGCTATTGGCCGTTGGCATGTTCGTCTGGCTGTGTCTGATTCCGGCGGTGGAAGCCGCGGAACAGACGATCCTACAGAAGGTGGTGCCGCCGGAGCGTCAGGGGCGCGTATTCGGTCTTGCTCAGAGCGTGGAGCAGGCAGCCACGCCGCTCACCGCCTTTCTGATCGGCCCCATCGCTGAATTGATCTTTATCCCATTTATGACCACGGGCGCCGGCGTGGATCTCCTGGGGCCCGTGTTTGGCACGGGAAAGGATCGCGGCCTCGCGCTCCTGTTCACCATTGCCGGCCTCATGGGGCTGCTGATCACGATTCTGGCCATCCGCTCCAGCGCGTACCGAAACTTGTCAGCGAGGTACCAGCTGCCGGAGTTTGCCAGCTAGGTGCCCTTCAGATAGCCTGGGAAATCAGCCCGGCTTCCCAATTTCAGGCCTCAACGGCAAAATTTGCCGTTGAGGCCTGCACAGTTCTAGGTGTACTCTGGGAGCGTTGGGCCGAGGTCCAACTTGACGCTCCCGATGTGCAATCGTTGAGCGTCACTTTGAGGTGACCGTTGGGCTCCGGAATTCTTGGCCGCCAGGGGCTGCCGATATTTGCAAATTTCTTCCTCTGGAGCGTCGGCACCGGGGCTATTCAACTGGCGAGACCTCTTTTTGCCGCCTCGTTCGGGGTCCCCGTTTTCCTGGTCTCACTGATCACAACGTCAAATTCCGTCGCAAGGCTTGTCTCTGCGCCCATTACAGGTTGGGCTATGGACCGCTGGGGGCGTCGCCCTGTGCTCATCATTGGGGTGTTCCTGCGCGGAGTGACAGCACTCTGGGAATTCTTCACTGAAAGTTATCTCGAGTTTCTAGTGCTCGAATTCATTGGCGGGATCGGTGTGGCCATCTGGGCCACTGGCGCGAATATCCTCGTCGGCGATGTGAGCGACAAGGCGAATCGTGGCATGGTCGTGGCCACTCGTAGCTTCTCGATCAAACTGGGCACCATCGCCGGGCCAGCCATTGGCGCGCTCCTTGCAGTCATGTTTGGCCTTCGTTCCATCTTTCTGTTCAACTTCGTTACGAAGATCGTGATGCTCATCATTCTGTTCTGGATGATGAGGGAAACTCGGCCCGAGCCCAGAACGCAGGCTGACGGTAAACCCCTAGCACAGGGAAGGCTGGATCCCGGTCTGTTTCTGAACAAGCCGTTCGTCACCGTCGCCTTTGCAACAATCGCCATTAGCTCTATCCAGCAAGGTGTCTTTCAGGCGTTATTTCCGGTATTTAGCCAGGACTTCGTAGGGCTACCGCCCAACGACATTGGCCTCATGATGACACTCGCCGGGGTCACCTCGCTATTGATCTCGTTCCCCAATGGTTGGCTTGTGGATCAATACGGACGCAAGGCCTCAATGGTGCCCGGCTTACTGATCCTGGGGCTATCCTGCTACTTGCTGGGGCTCTCCACTGGCTACTGGGGAGTGGTGCTCATGGTCCTGGTGTATGGCATCGGTGAAGGCATGGCAGCAGGCTCCTCACAGACCTACGCCATCGATCTCGCGCCAGCAGACCGTCGCGGTGCGTTTATTGGCGTCTGGTCTTTGCTCCAGAACGCCGGATCGATCGTTGCCCCCATCTCCATCGGAATTATGGCGGATGCCTTTGGCTACGGTCCCACGTTCACCGTGGTTGGAATCATCATGGCCGTGAGCGCGCTCTTGACCTGGGTCTTTGGCAAGGAGACTTTTTCCAGAGCCGCTCGCCCGCGGCCGGCCGTCACCCCGTGACCAGGTTCGCGTCGCCGAGTGAAATTCTTGCGATCCCGGCTGACGTAGTGAACACTCTCAAGGGCAGTACGAAACACACATAGAACCCAGTGAAATGAGGGATCCATGATCGATCTCACAAAGAAGTCTGTATCACGGCGAGGTTTTCTCCGTGGATTCACGGGAATTGGGGCCGCCGCGTTGCTCACCGCCTGCGGATCCCAGCCCGCGGCGGCGCCAACGTCAAAACCGGCCGCTCAGCCAACGACAGCACCTCCTGTGGCAGCACCAACCACAGCGCCCGTCGCCCAGTCCAAGCCTCCAGAAGCACAACCAACAGCGGCCGCGAGCGCGGATTGGGATCAGCTCGTGGCCGCGGCAAAGAAGGAAGGCACGCTGGCCGCGGTAACCGGCGTAGGCTCAGCCTATCGCCGAGTAATGGATGCGTTCCAGGAAGCCTTCCCTGGAATTACCGTGGAGCATACGGCACTTCGGGGGAGCGACTTTGCCGCCCGCGTACGCCAGGAGCGCCAAGCAAATCTCTACAACTACGACGTGGCCCAGGTGCCAACAACAACGGCTCTGACTGTCCTGCGCCCCTCCGGAGTGTGGGAACCGGTTCGCCCAATCATTGCCCGGCCGGACGCACTCGACGATAAGGTCTGGGAGGGGGGCTTTGAGGCCGGCTGGCCGGATACCGAGAAGAAGTGGGCATACGCGTTTGGCAACGACAAGGCCCGCTCCGTGTGGGTCCATCCGGCCCACGTTGCTGATGGTGAGGTCACGACTTTTCGCGATATCGTGAACCCAAAATTCAAGGGCAAGATCATCATCGCCGACCCACGCACTGAGGGACGCGGGTATTGGCCAATGACCACGCTCCGGGCCAATCTTGGTGGCGCCGTGGCAGACGATCTCATTCGCAAGGTGCTGTCCGACCAAGAACCGCTCATCGGCGCGGATGCCCGCCAGATGACGGAGGCCATGGCACGCGGGCGGTATGCCATTGGCATCGGCGCCGTAGACGAGCAGATCATCGTTGATTTCCAGGCCCAGGGAGTGGGCAAGGAGCTCAGGTCGATTGATAACAACGATGAATGGACCTACGTTTCGGGCACAAATATCTGGCTCGTGGACAAAGCGCCCCATCCTAACACGGCCAAGCTCTTTGTAAACTGGCTACTTTCAAAGGACGGTCAGATCGTCTGGTCACGTGAGCTGCAGACGAACAGTCGCCGACTGGATGTACCAGCCGGTGCTGAAGAGCGACAGCCGGAAAAAGGCAAGCGCTACGTACAGATTGACGCCGAGAATCTCATTCCAGAGATAGACGAAACCCGAAAACTGATTACTGAAGTACTGAAATAGCGGGTTTGCTCTGCTGGGAATGAAGAGCTCAAGAAGAAACTTGAAGGACGGACGGCCTTAAGCTTCCCCAGTCGCTTGAATTCTCCATTCCTAATGCAGCGCACTTTTTGACTGACGATCCTCTCGCCCGATGGTCATCCAGAGGCCTTGTACTGCCCGCTTGGCAGTTGCCCGCAAGTATCACGGCGACAGTGCCGAGACCCGATGTAAATCTCGCCATCTCTCAAAAAGGAGGACTCCATGCCGGTGATCGACGCCGATGCGCATGTGGTCGAGAC